>QCAD01000058.1 GCA_003282055.1 Pelagibacteraceae bacterium AG-339-N18 | reverse complement strand
TTTTTATTTTTATTCTCGATAATTGATCGAACAATCATTCTTCCTATTCTACCCATTCCATTTATTCCTACTTTGATTGTCATAATTTTTTTTTAATTTTTTGTACTATAATCTCTGAGCTTAAACCAAAGTGATTGTATATATCCTTATAAGGCGCACTTTTTCCAAAATCATTAATTCCAAAATTAAGCCCATTATTGCCAGTATATTTTTTCCAATAATCAGTTTCAGAGGCCTCTATAGAAATTACAAGCTTGGTTTCATTTAAAATTTTATTTTTGTAGGCTTCACTTTGTTGATCAAATAATTCTTGGCAAGGCATTGATATTACTTTTGAGTAAATGCCATCTGTGGCTAATTTATGACTAATGTCTATTGCAAGACTAGTTTCGGATCCTGTTGCTATAATTGTTGCACTAATTTTATTACTTGTTCTTAAAACTTCATAAGCGCCAGCTATAGACAAATTTTTTGATGATTTTTTTGTACGAACTGGAT
Source organism: Pelagibacteraceae bacterium AG-339-N18 (assembly GCA_003282055.1). The sequence continues at coordinate 1,530 of QCAD01000058.1, read as the reverse complement.
TTAGGCTTTGTCTTGTTAAAGCTATTACACTTGGTGAACTTTTACTATTTAATGCTAATTGCCAACATTCAAAAGTTTCTATTAAGTCAGAAGGTCTAAAAACATTTAAATTCGGTATTGATCGTAAACTTGTTAATTGTTCTATCGGTTGATGGGTTGGACCATCTTCTCCGAGACCAATTGAGTCATGTGTAAAAACATAAATAACTTTTTGTTTCATCATAGCTGCAAGTCTTATAGATGGTTTACAATAATCACTAAATATTAAAAAAGTTCCACCATAAGGTATAAGCATGCTATGAAGTGCGACCCCATTCATTATACCACACATGGCATGCTCTCTTACCCCATAGTGAATATAATTTCCTGAAAAATCATTAGATTTAATAATTTTATGATTTTTTGTTTTAGTATTATTTGATCCAGCCAAATCAGCTGATCCACCTATTAAGTAAGGAATTTTGGAAACAATTTCTAGAAATTTCTCTGAACATTTTCTAGTAGCTACCGGTTGTAAATTCTTTAGGTAATCTAATTTAGCTTTATCTATTGCTACATTGATAGCTTTTTTATTTTGAGTATATCCAAGGGGAAAATTCTTTTTATATTTTTCAGCTTTTTTGGATGCTTTTGCGCCTATTGATCTCCATTCATTCATTAAATTTTTTGGAATTACAAAAGGATTGTAACTCCAGTTTAATTTTTTTCTTACTAATTTTATTTCCTCGTCACCTAGAGGACTACCATGAGATGAGGACTTACCACCCTTGTTTGGAGATCCGTATCCTATTGTTGTCTTACAAGAGATCGCAATCGGTTTCTTTGATTTTTGTGCTTTTTTTAGAGCTTTTGAAATTTCTGTGAAATTATGCCCATTAATTTTTAAATAATTCCAACCGTAACTTTTAAATCTTTTTTCATGATCATCTGATACAGCTAAGTTTGTAGGACCATCGATTGAAACAGAATTATTATCAAATAATAAAATAAGATTTTTTAAATTTAAATGTCCTGCTAAACTTAATGACTCATGACTTATTCCCTCCATCAAACAACCGTCACCAGCTAGGACATAAGTTTTATGATTAATTATTTTTTTTCCAATTTGTTTTTTTAAAATTTCCTCTGAAATCGCAAAACCAACTGCATTAGAAATTCCTTGCCCCAATGGACCCGTAGTAGTTTCAATACCAGTGTTTGGATGATATTCAGGATGTCCCGCACAAATGGAGTCAAGTTGTCTAAAATTTTTGATATCATTTATCGATACACTTTTGTAACCAGTAAGATGGAGAAGAGAGTAAAGAAGCATTGATCCATGACCAGCAGAAAGCACAAATCTATCTCTATTAACCCAATTTGGGTTTTTTGGGTTAAAATTTAAAAAATCTTTAAAAAGAACAGTTGCTACATCAGCCATCCCCATAGGCATACCAGGATGTCCTGAGTTTGCCCTCTGGACAGCATCAATTGAAAGAAATCTTATACAATTAGCTAATTCTTTATAAAGTTTATTCAAAGTTATCCTGT
>QCAD01000057.1 GCA_003282055.1 Pelagibacteraceae bacterium AG-339-N18 | reverse complement strand
TTATCTTCGCCTTTAAATATTTCAAGAATTTTATTAGCATTGAATTTTGCATCGTCACCAATAAGATTTTTAAATTGATCTGCATTGACATTTAATTCTTTTGGATCAATTATAATTTCCGATATAACATTATTTTTTAATTGAATAACGTTTGTTTTAGCATAGGGTGAAATTTCATCTAAACCGTCTTCACTATTAACAATCCATGCAAATTTAATATCTAAATTGTTTAAAGCGTAGGCAAATGTTTTTAACAATTTTTTTTCAAAAACACCAACAACTTGCCTTTTTACTAAAGCTGGGCTGCTTAAAGGACCAATCATATTAAAAATTGTTCTTTTACCGATTTTTTTTCTAGTAGGTCCGACATACTTCATTGCACTATGATAATTAGGAGCAAACATGAAACCAAAATTATTTTTATTAATTTGAGCTTCAATATTCTTTGGTTCTAAATTAATGTTAATATTTAAAGCTTCTAAAACGTCTCCAGATCCGCATTTAGAAGATACTGCCTTATTTCCATGTTTTGCTACTTTAACACCCATACTGGCAAGTAATAATGCAGAAGCAGTAGAAATATTAAGTGTATTCATTCCATCACCACCGGTACCGCATGTATCAACACAATTATCTACATTAACTCTTTTTGATTTATCTCTAAGCACGTAAACACCACCAGCGATTTCATCAGAAATCTCACCTTTGGCTGACAAAAATGTTAAAAAATCAAATATTTCTTGTTCATTTGCTTTACCTTCCATTAATAATTCAAAAGCAGCCTTACTTTCTTCAAAAGTGAGATCTTCTTTATTTTTAATTTTATCTATGAATTGTTTCATTAATTTTAGATTCTAATAAAATTTTTTAAAATTTTAATACCTAATTTAGTTTTAATACTTTCAGGGTGAAATTGCACTCCATGAACATCATATTTTTTATGCTGAACACCCATAACTAAACCATCTTTGCTCTCAGCTGTGATTTCAAGATGTTTTGATAGTGTTTTTTTATCAATAATTAAACTGTGATACCGAGTTGCCTCAAATGATTTAGGAAGATTTCTTAAAATTCCCACTTTTTTTGAGATAATTTTACTTGTTTTACCATGCATTAGTTTTTTGGCTTGAACAATTTTGGAACCAAATACCTGTCCTATAATTTGATGACCAAGACAAACACCAAGAATTGGTATTTTTTTATATAAAGATTTTACTATTTTTAAACAATTACCCGATTGATTAGGATTACCTGGGCCTGGTGAGATTACAATTTTATTATATTTTTTTTTTAATATCTCATTAGATGCGATTTTATCATTTCTTATTACATCCACCTTCACTTTCAATGAAGATAAGTAATGATAAAGATTAAAAGTGAAACTATCGTAATTATCTATAAGAATTATTTTTTTCATTTTAAAGCATTTATTAAAGCTTTCGCCTTATTTACAGTTTCTTCATACTCTTTTAAAGGCTTGCTATCAGCAACAATTCCTGCGCCAGCTTGAACATAAAATTTATCTTTTTTAGCAATTGCAGTTCTTAAAGCTATACATGTATCAAATTCTCCGTTTGCTGAAAAATAACCAATACCACCAGCATAAACTTTTCTTTTAGTTTTTTCTAATTCATCAATTATTTCCATGGCTCTAATTTTTGGTGCTCCAGAAACAGTTCCTGCAGGGAACCCAGCTAAAAGTGATTTAAACTTTGAAAATTTCTTATTATATTCACCAATGACATTTGATACTATGTGCATTACGTGAGAATATCTCTCAATAATAAAGCTCTCAGTTACTTTTACCGTATTAATTTTTGAAACTTTACCGGCATCATTTCTTCCTAAATCTAATAACATTAAGTGCTCTGAAAGTTCCTTTTTATCATTAAGAAGATCTCTTTCATAAAAACGATCCTCCTTTAATGTTTTGCCCCTTGGTCTTGTTCCAGCGATTGGTCTTACAGTAATTTTATTATCCCTTAGTCTAACTAGTATTTCGGGGCTGGCACCAATAATTTGAAAGTCACTAAAATTGAAAAAAAACATAAAAGGT
>QCAD01000056.1 GCA_003282055.1 Pelagibacteraceae bacterium AG-339-N18 | reverse complement strand
CCAAGTTGATCTGGATTACTTGGGCAAGCAGACATATAACCTGGGGGATTACAGTTTGTAACATTTATTTTACACCATGATGGATTTGGAGTTCCATATGGACTTCTAAAACCTGAGCCATATAAGTTATCATTCATATATTTGATAAAATCATCTATTGTTGCAGGACAACTAAACGTTGTCTTAGTACCAGTTGAATTCACATAATCAACATCAACACCTGTGGAACAAAGTGTAGCTTTAGCTGCAACCATCTTTAAAATTGAAGAGTGGTTCGCACGAACTGCAGCTTTATTTGCTGAGGCAGTATAGCCACTATAAGCAGTAACTCCTACTGCAGCTAGAATACCAATAATGGCTACAACAACTAAAAGCTCTATTAAGGTAAAGCCTCTTTGCGTCATTTAGTTTAACAACTATTATTTCTTGTTGCTTTTAAAGTTTGATTTAATGAAATCTCACATCCTGTGCTAGGGTTTTTAGCAGTTATTGTGTAATTTGAACCACTTGAACTAATACAAAATTGAAAATCTTGATCTGTTAAATTATCTTGTCCATCTAATATATTTGTTACTATTTTTGCACTTGAACCGGCATTACAAGTAGAAGCACCATCATAATAAGATCCAAAACTAGACTTATATTCTTGAAGACCAAGATTGAGTGCATTTAAGCTAAGTTCGGCATTTTTTTGTTTGGCACTTTTAGTATAGCCACTATACGAAACAATTCCTACAGCTGATAAAATTCCAATCAAAGCTACTACAACTAGCAGTTCAATTAAACTAAATGCTCTTTTAAATTTATAATGAGAAACCAGTGGTATCAATTACAGTTGTTATATTCTCAGCATCTGCAGATTTCACATTGGCTGCAGGACATGTAGAATCATTTTTCTTAGCGGCACATGTAACAATAGAAGTCTTTGAAACTTGGACTTGTCCTTGAGTTGGCGCAGTACTCACGAAAGGATTACCACCATGAGGATTTTTGTTAGTTTTATTTAGCTCTGTTAAAATATTGGCAACTGTTAAATTATCACAAGTAGCACCAGTAATACCAAATGGATTATGATTAGTTCGATCTAATTCACATTGTTTTGACTCTGCTGATATAATTTTAACAGCATTTGCATGCATTGATTTTGTAGCGTTTAAATTTGCTGATTGAGTATAACCAGAATATGCTGTTACACCAACTGCAGCAAGAATACCTATAATTGCTACAACAACAAGTAATTCAATTAGTGTAAAGCCTTTGTGCATTGAATAGACTATTTAATAAATTTGTTATTTTGTCAACCATATAAATTTCATAGCTTATTGGCCCATAATTGCACCAACGTTGAAGATTGGTGAATATAAAGCAAGCATGAGACCACCAATGGTTAAACCCATAAATACGATCATAATGGGTTCAATCAAACTAGATAAATTTCTGACAGCAGTATCAAATTCCTCTTCATAATATTGTGCAACTGATGCAAACATTGAGTCTAAACTTCCTGTTTGTTCTCCAACAGAAATTAATTGACTAAACGTAGGAGGAAAAATTTTTTCTTTTGAAAATAAAGCTGTTAGAGTTTCTCCAGAAAAAACTCCTTTTTTTATGTTTTCTAAAGCTTCAGTTACTATAGTATTTGTGCTTACAGATTTAGCAATATCTAAACTTTCAAGGATATCAACCCCTGCTTGGTTGAGATTACCCATTACTAGAGAAATTCTAGCTAATAAAGATTTTCTTATCAAATCTCCAAATACAGGAATTTTAAAAGTAAAAGCATGCCAAGCTTTTCTAAATTGATAACTTCTTTGCAAACCAACTTTAAATAAAACTATTGTAACAATTGTTATGACCAAGCTCATAAAGCCACCCGTACCACTCAAAAAAGCACTTGCACTCATAATTGCAGCGGTAGCTCCTGGTATCTCAACACCCATCCCTTCATACATTTCAGTGAAAATTGGAACAACTTTTATTAACATAAAAATTGTGACACTAACCGCAACTGTTAATAAAACACTTGGATAAAATAAAGCACTCTTTATCTGGGATTTGATCTTTTCTCTTTTTTCAAGAGACATTACTATTCTCTCTAAAAATGTATCTAGTTTTCCACTAGCTTCTCCAGCTTTAATTAGGTTAACAGTTACTGTATCAAAAGTTTTTGAGTGATTTTCAAAACATTTAGATAAAGCATTTCCTGCTTCCAGATCTTTT
>QCAD01000055.1 GCA_003282055.1 Pelagibacteraceae bacterium AG-339-N18 | reverse complement strand
TAGTATCCATACCTCTTTCGCCCCTCCTTATAGACTCTTCCACAAATCCAATCGTCATATATAAAAAAACTAAAAGACCTGGAAAATAAAATATTAAATAAAGCCAAAAATCTATTATCCCTTGTGTCTTAGTCTTAAAATTTCTATATAAAAAATCTGCTCTAATATGTACTCCTCGAGAAAGTGCATACCCAGCACCTAACATAAATAAAGCTCCGTAAAGGAAACGACTTATGTCATAAGCCCAAATTGTGGGTGCTAAAAATAATTTTCTTGCAAGAACTTCATAAGTCATCGCAAAAATGAGTGGCATCAATATCCAACAAACAATGTTACCGATCCACCTACTAAATTTGTCGATATTGATAATAGATTTTGCCATCCACAATGGCATATCACTTGGCATTTTGCCTGAACCACCTCGCCTTTCGGCAATCATTTCATCTGAAATATCGAGTTTACCAGGTTCTTCTGCCATAAAATTTTAGTTAAAAAAATTAGAGCGGACTGTAAAAGTCCGCTCTAAAAAATCAAGATTAATTACTGATTACTTTAATGTTGCAGCGTGAGCCATTCCAAGCTTCGCATTAGACATTTGTGCACCACTCCAGAAAGGAACAGCAACATCTGCAAAGTTTTTCATTGAAGTATAAACTTCATTGAAGAATTTATTCTTCGCAGCGTTTTTATTCAATGTAGCTTTTGCAGCTGCCATATATTCTGTAAAGTAGTCTGATGGAGTATCCTCTAATTTTACTCCATGCTTAGTAGTAAGTTCTTGTAATGCTTTTCCATTTTCATAAATTCTGTAACTTAAAGATTTAGCTAATGAAGCATTAGCTGCAACCTCAAGAGACTTCTTCTCATGATCACTCATAGCATTATAAGTTTTTCCAGTAATATAAAAGTCAGCATTTACTACTACTTGGTGTAAACCTTGTAGATAATAGTGCTTTAATACTTTTTGGAAACCAAATGTTAAGTCTGGTTTAGGACAACACCATTCAGCGGCATCAATAGTTCCTGCTTCAAGAGCTGGTAAGATATCTCCACCACCCATTGCAACAGATGCTATACCAATATCTTTGTAAGTTTGTCCTGGAATACCTGGAGGAGTTCTGAATTTATATTTTCTAAAGTCAGCCATATCTTTAATTGGTTTTGGAAACCAACCTAAAGCTTCTGGTCCTACTGGTTGAAGCATAAATCCTTTGATGTCTCTTCCCATTTCTTTCCAAAGTTGGTCGTATAATTCTTTTCCACCACCATATTGAAACCATGATAGAAACGCTAAATTATCGATACCAACACCACCACCAGCTACCGGCGAACCAAATAACATAGCAGCAGGGTGATCACCTGACCAATAGTGTGTCCATGCGAATCCACAATCAATCAAACCTTTATCAACCGCATCTAGAGTTTCTTTAACTCCAACAACTGCACCAGCTGGTAAAATCTCAAATTTTAACGAGCCAGATGTAAGTGTTGTTACTGTATCAGTAAAGTCCTTTAACATCTTAACTTCATCAGCTTTAGTGTTAAGAACAGTCTGACATTTTAGTGTTTTTGCAGCATTAGCACTGGATGCAAATCCAAGCACTAAAACAGTTGCAAACAACATTGAAATGATTTTTTTCATTATTATTCCTCTTGTTAGTTAAATTTAACTAAAACATTCAATCAGAAAAACAAAGTTGATACAAGTGACAATTGATTAATATGAGTGTAAAGATGATTATATAAGATTTGTAAAAAAACAATTCAACTTGAGATGGAAATTTTTGATTTTATAATTATCGGTGCTGGATCTGCTGGATGTGTTCTAGCTAATAGATTATCGAAGAGTCCAAAAAATAAAGTTCTATTAATAGAGGCTGGTGGTAAAGATAATTATCCTTGGATACATATCCCGGTTGGCTATTTTAAAACAATGCACAATCCCTCAGTAGATTGGTGTTACAAAACTGAGCCAGATGAAACAATGAATAATCGGTCAATTCGTTATCCTAGAGGAAAAACTCTTGGTGGTAGTTCCGCTATTAATGGCTTATTGTACATAAGAGGACAAAGTAGAGATTACGATGTTTGGCGTCAATCAGGCAACACTGGTTGGGGTTGGGATGATGTTCTTCCTTATTTTATCAAAGCAGAAAACCAAGAGCGGGGAAAAAACGATTATCATGGAGTTGGTGGTCCTTTATCTGTTTCTGATCAAAGAATTCAATTACCACTATTAAATGAATTTCAAAATGCAGCTGAAGAATTTGGTATTCCTAAAAC
>QCAD01000054.1 GCA_003282055.1 Pelagibacteraceae bacterium AG-339-N18 | reverse complement strand
TAATATTTCTAAAAGTCTGATTTGATTATCAGCAAATGGTACGCTATCTAGTGCCCCTGGGGCTTCTAATTTTCTTTGTATGGACCTAGCAATTTCTATTTCTGGTGAAATTATTACATCTATAGGCAGATTTTCTTTATTATAAACCCTGGTAAATTTTGGATTTAGATAATCCTGAGATCTTATTCTGGCAATTTTTTTTGAAATGTTAAAGATTGAAAAAGCTATTTGGCAAATCAACATATTGATTTCGTCGTTCCTTGTAACTGCAATAATCATATCAGTTTCGTTTGCGTTAGCTTTTTCTAAAATAGAGGGAAATGTAGCTTTACCTACAATTGCTTTTACATCTAAAGAATCGTTAATTTTTTGAATATCGTCACTAGATTGATCAATAACAGTTATTGAGTGACCTTGTTCACTTAGTAATTTGGCAATTGTAAAACCTACTCTTCCAGCGCCGCAAATAATAATATTCATTTAATTAAATTCTTTAATTCCTAAGCCTTTGAGCTTTCTATGAAGAGCACTTCGCTCCATTCCAACAAAAGTAGCAGTTTTAGATATATTCCCATTAAATTTTTTCAATTGTATAGTTAAATACTCTTTTTCAAATTTTTCTCTAGCCTCTTTCAATGGCACTGAAAGGTTACTTTCGTTAATTTTATTAAAATTATTATCAGTTTTCAGTGACTCTTTAATTATATCAGAGATTTTTTCCTGATTGTTAGGTTGTAATATTGCTATTCTCTCTATTAAATTTCTTAACTCCCTTACATTTCCGTGCCATTCATGATTCAAAATATAACTATCATTCTCATCAATATGCAATTTTTCAATGTTATAACCTTCGGAAATCTTACTCGAAAAATAATTAATTAGATGCGGAATGTCTGAAATTCTTTGGTTTAATGGCTTAATATTAATCTCAAATACATTCAATCTATGAAATAAATCCTCTCTAAAATTACCTAACTCAATTTCGTTTTTCAAATCTTTACTTGATGAACAAATCAATCTCACATCAACATTAATATCATTGCTTCCATTTACTCTTTTAAACTTTTGATCAGTCAAAACTCGTAAAATCTTTGATTGAATAGTCAGCGGTATCTCAGATACTTGATCAACTAATAAAGTGCCTTTGTTTGCTTTTTCTAATGCCCCATATGAAATTGATCCGTCATTTTTTTCTTCACCGAACAATTCAAGTTCATATTTATCATTATCTAACAAAGCTCCATTTATAATAACAAAAGATTCATTTTTCCTTTTTGATTTTTTATGAATCTTTCTTGCAATTAATTCTTTTCCTGAACCTGATGGACCATTAATGAAGATTCGACTCTCAGTAAGAGAAATCTTTTCAATTTGATCTCTAATATTTGAAATATTTTTACTTTCTCCAATTAGATCGTATGATGAAAAAAGTTTGTTTTCGTATTCTTTATTTTGGTTTTTTAAATTTAAATTTTCTACAGCTCTGCTAATAAAATTTAATAATCTTGGACGATCAAAAGGTTTTTCAACAAATTCAAATGCTCCATGTTTTAAGGAATTTACTGCCATTTCAATATTAGCATGCCCAGAAATCATTATTACTGGTACGTCGTTATTTTTTGATTTTATGTGAGATAGTAATTGTATTCCGTCATTATCTCCTTTGTCGAGTTTAACGTCAAGGATAGCAACATCAGGCATTCTTTTATCAATTTCACTCAGTGCTTGATTGTAATTTGCTGCTACTCTAGTTTTATAACCAGCATCAATAATAAGCTCATTTAGTATATTTCTTATATCCGAGTTATCATCAACAATTAAAATTTCTATGTTCATTGTTATAATATAATTTCTATTTTTGCTCCATCAGGTATTGAAACAAAATTTAATTTACCATTGTGATCATTAATTATTTTATTTACTATCGAGAGTCCTAAGCCTGTTCCATTCTTTTTTGTTGTAAAATAAGGATTGAGAACGTCTTTAATATTTTTAGTAAAGTTTCCAAAACCTATTCCACTGTCATTAATTACAATTGAAATGTGGCCATTTTCTTTAGAAATTTCAATAGTAATTATTTTATCAAAATTGCTTGTGTTTTGAGCTTTTTGTTGAATACTCTCTATTGAGTTTTTGACTAAATTAAAAATAACTCTATTCATTTGCTCTTTATCACATTCAAAAAAAATTGAGGAATTTCTGGAAATAAAATTAATATTTACTGATAAATCAATCTCAGACAGTAGTTTTATGTTATCTTTAATTATCTCAATTAAATCATTCTTTTTAAAAATTGGTTTGGGCATTCTTGCAAAATCTGAAAACTCATTTAA
>QCAD01000053.1 GCA_003282055.1 Pelagibacteraceae bacterium AG-339-N18 | reverse complement strand
TACCAAAAAAAGTAGACTATGTGATGAGTGCTATTTCTGGAATAGGTGGATTATTACCTACTCATAAAATAATCAGTAGAACAAAATTAATCGCAATAGCAAATAAAGAGGCAATTGTATGTGGATGGCCTTTAATCAAAAAGGAACTTAAAAAAAACAAAACTAAGTTTATTCCAGTTGACTCTGAGCATTTCTCAATTTTCTCACTTTTACAAGACGAAAATATTAAAAATATTGAAAAAATTTATATTACTGCGTCTGGTGGGCCATTTATAAATTTACCTAAAAATAAATTTAATAAAATAAAATTACGTGATGCGCTGAAACATCCAAATTGGATAATGGGAAAAAAAATTACAATTGACTCTGCAACACTTATGAACAAAGTTTTTGAGGTTATTGAGGCAAAAAATATTTTTAATGTTAATTATGACAAAATCTCAATACTTACTCATCCTAAATCATATGTACATGCAATAATCAAATTCAAAAATGGTCTGAGTAAATTTCTTATACATGAACCGGATATGACAATACCTATTTATAATTCAATTTATTTTAAGAAAGAAAAGCCATTTAATAGCAAACCTCTAAATTTAAGTAATTTAAATAATTTAAATTTAATGAAAATAGAAAAAAGTAAATTTCCATTAGTTAAAATACTTGATAAGTTACCTAATCAGCCATCTCTATTTGAAACTGTTATAATAACTGTAAATGATTATTTAGTTCATAAATTTTTAGATAAGAGAATTAATTATCAAAAATTAACAAAACTAATCTATAAAATTTTAAATCAGAGAGAATTTCAAAAATTTAAGAAAATTAAACCAAAAAACTTAAAAGAGATATATAATCTAAGAGATTATGTTCATTTAAAATTAAACACTTTAGGTATATAAAGCGCTTATTTATGACAAACTTTTTGATAAAAACAGTTATAATATTCAGCTTCTTTTGTACTTCTGTTTATTCTGAAACAATCAAAAGATTTGAGATTTCTGGTAATAAAAGAATTTCAGATGAAACAATAATCATTTTTTCAGAAATTGAATTAAATAAAGAAATCACGGAATTAAAGTTGGATAAGGCTTTAAAGAATCTTTATCAAACAAATTTTTTTCGAGATATAATTTTAAATTTTGAAAATCAAATCTTATATTTAAAAGTCGAAGAAAATCCTATAATTGAGAACTTACAAATTGAGGGAATAAAAAAACAATCTCTAGTAGAATTTATTAAAGACAAAATTCAGTTAGCTGAAATGAAATCTTTTAATCAAGAATTGTTGTCAGCCGATTTAGATTTGATTAATAACATTCTAAAAACAAATGGATTTTATTTTGCTAAAATTTCAAGCTCTAAAAGTGCGAATGATGAATTAAACACTGTTGACTTAAAGATCAAAATTGACCTAGGTGATAAAGCAAAAATTAAAAAAATAATATTTTTAGGTGAAAATGTTTTTAAGGATAAAAGACTAAAAGAAATTATTGCATCGGATGAACACAAATTTTGGAAATTTGTTTCTAGAAATGTATATATTAATGAGGAGTTAATCAAACTAGATAAAAGATTATTAAAAACCTATTTTAAAAATAATGGTTATTATAATGTTGAAATTGAAAACTCTTTTGTTGAATTCGATAAAAATTCGAATTTCAATCTTATCTTCAATATAACACCAGGAAAAAAATATTTTTTTAATAATTTTACTTTAAATCTCCCATCAAATTATGACTCAAATTTATTTAAATCAATTATTAAAAAATTTTCTAAATTTAAAGGTAAAACATATTCGCTATTGAAAATAAATGAACTTTTAAAGGACATAGATAAAATTGCCCTAACTAAACAATATGAATTTATAAATGCTTCAATAAGTGAAAAAGTTAAAGCAGATAAAATTGATTTTGAAATAAATATTACTGAGAGTGAGAAATTTTATATTGAAAAGATTAATATTAGTGGAAATTTTAATACTTTAGAAGAAGTTGTCAGAAATAATTTGATTGTTGACGAAGGCGATCCATTTAATGAAATTTTATTTAATAGATCTATAAATAATATTCAAAGTTTAGGAATATTTAAAAAAGTTGAGACAAATATTCAAAAAGGATCAAAAGATACATTTAAGGTGATTGATTTGAATGTCGAGGAAAGACCAACTGGTGAAATATCATTAACTGCTGGTTTTGGTACAGCAGGTGAAACAATTGGAGGAGGTATCAGAGAAAATAATTTTTTAGGCAAAGGTATAAATTTAGATACAAATCTTGAATTAACAGCTGACACTGTAAAAGGAAAGTTTGTTTATGCTAAACCAAATTTTAACTATTCTGACAACACTTTATTTACATCGATTAAAAGTTCGACCACC
>QCAD01000052.1 GCA_003282055.1 Pelagibacteraceae bacterium AG-339-N18 | reverse complement strand
AAACTTTCATCATTTTTTAAATCCTCTTTACTATATAATGGTCCTCTTATACCGACATGCATAGAGGCATCATCTAAAAATAAGTTTTCTTCTCTCGCTCTTCTAAAGGGTGTACCATGGGTATAAGGTGCACCAAAGTAGGTATCCCATGTATCTAGATGAGCATCAAAATGAACTAAAGCTACAGGGCCTTTATTGATTTTGTTAACCGCTTTTAACAATGGAAATGCAATTGTATGGTCACCTCCCAAACTTATAATGCCTCCAACTTTATTTAGTAATTCTTCGGCTCCTATTTCAATCTGTTTAATTGCTTCTTCTATATTAAAAGGATTACAAGTAATATCCCCTGCATCAGCCACCTGTTGTACTTTAAAAGGCTCAACATCATAATGAGGATGATAATTTGTTCTTAAGTGTCGTGAGGCTTGTCTAATACTCTGGGGTCCAAATCTTGCACCTGGTCTATAACTTGTGCCCGCATCAAATGGAATACCAACAATTGCAACATCGCAACTTTCAACGTCACTTAACTCGGGTAATCTTGCAAAGGTTGAGGGACCAGCAAATCTGGGTACTTTTGTGCCACTGACAGGCTGGATTGGATCTTTATTTCCTTTTTTTTTCACAGTAAAACTGTATCACATTCATTTAAATTGGAATATCTTCTATGTGTAAATTTATGAGATTAATTATAATGATTATGCTCTCTTCATTTATTTCCTCTCAAACCTATTCAGATACAATTTACAATCTAATAAAAATTCCAAATTTAGAAATTTATGACATTAAAACTCCAAATAAGCTAAGGTACTTTTATGCCAAACAACCTTTCACATTAGGAATCGATAATAATATTAACTGTTACAATTCAAAAAAAGAAATAATTGATAAAAAATATAAGATAATTCAAAAAAATCTAAATAAATACAGTCAAAAATTTTTAAAAAAAATTAATCTTAAATATATTGTTTTATGTGAAGATTTATCAATATCAAAAATAAATACTGCTGGAATACCAGATCATGTGATGAAAACTCTTATATTAGATGTTAAGTTTGATGAGAAATATTTTGAACGAGTAATTCATCACGAAGTTTTTCATATTATTAATGATAGTTTTAAGGAATTTTTTAATGAGAAGATTTGGACTAATTTTAATGTGAACGAATTCAAATATGCTAAATGTTCTACATGCACTGATAAGCTTGGTCTAGATACATATATAAATACTAAAGGTTTTTTCTCTGAATATTCACAATCTACCGCGTCTGAAGATATGGCAGAGGTTTTTTCGCATTTAATGATTGGAAAAAAATTTAATAATCTCGATCCAATTTTAGAAAAAAAAATACAATTTATCAAAACAAACCTACTAAAAATTGATGAAAACTTTACTTTATGATTGAAAAAATAAAACCCTCAAGATCAGAAAAAATAATTTTTATATTTATAGTTATTTTAGGAATATTTTCTTTTAGCTCTTTTTTTTTAATAAAGAATAAATGTTTATTCATAAAAAATTATGATCCTAAAAATTTAAAGTTTAACTATCCTAAAAATATCGCAATTTTAAATGTTGCCTGCGGAAATGTGATTATAGAACTATATCCTGACGTTTCACCCAAAGCAGTAAAAAGATTCAAAAAATTAATCAAATCAAAAGCGTATGATGATATAGCTTTTCATAGAGTAATTAAAAATACGATTGTACAAGCGGGGGACTTAGAATTTGGTAAAAAAGGTTATCTTGATTATGGAAAGATTGGGACTGGTAAGTCTGGATTGGGAACAATTAATTCAGAAATAGATACACCGTTTGATTTTAATAAAGGAAGTGTCGCGTTAGCAAGAACTAAAAAGTATAATACTGAGGATAGCCAATTCTTCATAATTCTGAGGGATGAACCATTATTTGAAACTGAGTTTACACCTATTGGAAAAGTAATTTATGGTTTAGAGGCTTTGTATAAAATAAAATACTTGGACAAATCTGAATATGTTTTAAGACCTGATTTTATAAATTCCTTAAGGATGTTAGTTAACTAAAGGTTTACCGGTCGCCAAAGTATGTTTTATTCTATCTTGCGTTTTCTGAGTTTCAATTAATCTCATAAAAGCATCAAGCTCTAGTTTAAATAAATCATCTTCAGAAAGAGTTTTTTCAGAAGTGGTTTCACCTCCACTTAAAACATGAGCTAATTCTTTTGCAACCTCTACTCCGTGATCTAATATAACTTTATCATTGTAAAGTTTTTCTAAAATCTTATCCATCTCCCCAATTACTGACTTTCCTGGTAAATTAAATTTAAGTTCCTTAGGTGGCATAAAGTCCTTATTTTCATTTAAAATTTTTTTAGAAACTTCTAATAAACTATTTCTATTCATTATTTTTTTATCACTAGGTCTTAGATATTTCATTGGTTCTGCTTCAACTGGTGATGTAGCTGTCTTACCATATCCGATAATATCAAAAACTTTTAGTGGTGCATAATAAGGGTCTGACTTTGCTTCTTCAGTATCCATCCACCGTGCTAACATTTCTTTACATCCTCCCCCAGCAGGAATCAATCCTACTATAGTTTCAACCAATCCAACTACAATATTTGTATGCGATGCTACAAAATTACTTTGAACCATAACTTC
>QCAD01000051.1 GCA_003282055.1 Pelagibacteraceae bacterium AG-339-N18 | reverse complement strand
AGAATTAAAAAACTTAATTGAGCATCGAGTAAAAATAACTCATCAAAAGATAGTTAGACAAAATAATGATAAAGAACTAAATAGAGAAATCATACTTTTAGTCGAAAAAAGAGTCAAACTTACACACAAGATACTTCAGAAAAAAAATTAATTTGTAATATTTAATAATATTAACCCTTTTTGATCTGTCTCTTTACACCACAATTCATAACTTTCACACATTCTCCATAAATGATCAAAAGCACGTTGTGATATTTTTAAGGGATTCTTACTTTTAGTGTAATAAAGTTCAGGATATTGAATTAATTGTTTGATCATCATTTCTCTTTGAATTTTAAGTAATCTCAATGTTTCATCAGGTATCTTTTTATTCTCATTTTCTAATTGTTGAAACCATTTATCATGGAATTTACCACTACTTATCTCTTTATATGTTTCTGAGCCAATAAATGCATTTATGGCATCAGTATTTGAAAAACTATTATTTTTATTTTTAATTCTAGATATTTCTAAGTAGATTTTTTCTGCAACACGTAAAATATAAGGCTTATCATTAGATTTCATTTCTTAAGGTATCTCTTCATTGCTGCATTAGCTAATATCAAATTAGGATCTAAAAATATTTTAGAAGTTTTTATTTTTTGGAATGATTTAAATGCAAATATAGCTATAGGTAATTCAGTACAACCAAGTATTATCTTTTTACATTTTTTTTTTACTAAAAATTCAATCGCTGGTTTTATCATCTTACTTGCCTCTCTAACTTTACCCATTTTGACAAGTTTGATGGCTTTATTTACAGAATTTTTTTGTAAGGAGTTATTAGGAAAAATTAAATTATAGTCTCTATCGAAATATTTATTATATATTCCTGTTTTTAAAGTACCCTCAGTTGCAAGTAATCCAATTGTTGATTTTTTTTTACATTTCTTTTTTGTATGATTGAATACTTCTCTAGGCATGTTGACGATTGGTAAATTTATTTTCTTTCTTAAATCCTCATACCAATAATGAGCAGTGTTACATGGGATTACAATAAATTTACATTTACTTTCTTTAAGTACTTTACATCCATTTAATAAACTTTTTAGTACTAATTGATATTTTTTCTCAACTTTTTTATTTTTTGATTTATTAGATAAATTCTTTGTTTGGACTCCAATTGATTCTGGTCGTCCTGGAATATTAGATTTATTAAAAAGTACAAAAAGGGGATATTCTTGATCTATTTTCCCTCTATTTAATATTGCGAGCTTATTGCAAAAGTCTAGGCCAGCCTGTGTACCCATACCACCTAAAATACCAATCATTTTAAATTTAATTGTTCTATTATGAATTAGTTTATTGGCTATAATTATACAAATAAAAACTAATTGTAAATCTTATAGCCAATAATTGATATAATGAAAATTATGCAGTTTTTAAGTTAACTGCTGAAGGACCTTTAGGACCATCTTCAACATCGAAAGTCAAAGCTTGACCCTCATCTAAACCGTTCATACCAGCATCTCTTACTGCTGAAACATGTACAAACACATCTTTTTCTTTATCTTCTCTTTCAATAAAACCAAAACCTTTGGTTGGATTGAACCATTTTACTTTTCCTTGTAGACTCATATTTTTCTTCTTACTTTATTGTTTTATTAATTTATTACTTATAATTAAGTAATGTTGTCTTTCTTTATAATTTAATCAGTTTTGTCAACAAAATAGATTAAAACTTAAAGTTTTAATTTTTATTTGTTGCTTAATAGCTTGGTTAAATAGATTGAATTTATATCATCTTTGTAATGAGCAAATGGTTTACAAGGCTTAAATTCATACAAATCGAATAACTTCCTGGCTGGTTTAAAAAATTCTCCCGCACCTGTTTCCAAGCTTATTTGAGTAATATTCAATTTTTTTGCTTCCTCAATCAAATGATCAATCAATTTTATTCCATTACCTTTTTTTCGAAAATTATCATGTAATCTAATTGATTTAAATTCCCCATGATTTTTCTCTAAAATCTTTAATGCACCACAACCGATTAGATTATTATCATCCCATAAACTCCAAAATTTTATTGACGTGTCTTTTAGACCCTCAATATCTAACACATGGGCACTTCCTTCAGGTGATGCAGCCCTAAGTTCAACAAAATGCTTTTTTAAAAGGTTATTAACATCTGGATTATCAAAATTTCCTTCAATAGTTTTAAACATTTATTTTAATATAGTTAAGTGACCCATTTTTCTTTTATCCTTAATTTCCCTTTTAAGATAATCAAAAAAAATTTGGTTTTCTTTTAAATCAGGACTCCCTCTATAAGATTTGATCTGTTCTCCAATTAAGTTTATCATTTCTGCATTGTGAAGTTTCTTTAAAGGAATTTGCTCCAAAGAACAAACTGCTCTCACGTGATTTTCGAATTGACTAACATTAAATGCATTAATAGTTAAATGACCTGAATTATGAACTCTAGGTGCTATTTCGTTTACGTAAAGATTGTCATTTCTATCAATAAAAAATTCTACGCAAAGTGTACCTATATATTTTAATTCTTCAGAAATTTGTATTGACCATTCTTTAGATTGGTCAATTAATTTATTATTTATATCTGCAGGTATTTTAGACTTACGTAAAATTTGATCTTCGTGCATGTTTTCTATTGGTTCATAAATTTCATATTTGTTGCTATTAAATCTAGTGATAATGACAGAAA
>QCAD01000050.1 GCA_003282055.1 Pelagibacteraceae bacterium AG-339-N18 | reverse complement strand
TCTGATAAAAGATTACTAGTTTTATTTACTACGCCACTCTCCTTTTGACTCTCAATTCTCTTATCTTCTATGTCAATGACTTTTAATAATTTACCCTCATTTTCTATGTCGACAACAAATACAGCTGAACCTATGCCAGGATCAACAGAACCATTATAACCCCCTCCAAACACCGCCACCCACTTATCTGTTGGATTAACTTGACCATCATTAGTACTATCAACTTTTATTCTAATAATTCTCGGAGTGGACCATGTCTCACCTAATTTACGATAATCTAATTCAGGGTCAATTTTGCCATTTGCATAATTAAGATTATTTATATTACCATCAGAATCCCAGTGAGTTATGTCTTTACTTATTGAGTCGTTTTTAATCGAAAAAATTTGTTTTGGATCCTCAAAATTTGTTATATCTAAAGCAAAAAATCCGCTACCTCCAGCGCCAAACCCACTTATTAAAATGGTTCTCCATCTAGGATTTGATATATTGTCATTCGGCGTGTCATCAAAGAAAATATCTCTAACTACAGGAGAGCCGTCTATACCATAAATTGGATTAGTTGCATTTGCTTTAGATGATGGAATTCCTGAAAAATTCTCCATTATTGCAGGAGGAATAAATCCCCATAACTCTTCACCATTTTTATCATCAGCTGTTTTAAAAACGTGTAAAATTCCGTTATTTGCTCCAGTAATTATAACTTCTTCTCTATGTTGACAACTCACTCCACAATCCAATGAAGACTTAAATATGTCATAATTATTTTTGATCCTGTAATTCGCATCTGTTTTATCAAAATTTGAAATGGTTGAAGTTTTTGTTGAAGCATCTGGAGGGCCAACAACTATTATGTTAGAATGATAAACGTCGGCAAGTTTATGAATACTTGAAGTTCTATTATCATTATCTTGATCATAAGTATCTTCACCTCTTATAAAGTTAATTAGATTATCTATTTGAGTGTCTGTCGGAGAACTTTCTGGATATATTAAAGCTCTTATCTCATCTCTGTTTGTCGTAGTAAAATTGTTTAGACCAGTAGTTGATATTCCAGCTGTCCAAATTCGTCTAGAGTCTTCTGTCCTTGTATTAAGTGTCTCTGATGCATCCCATACTTCATCACCGAGTTTACCATCATCATTTAGTTTGTATTTTTTAACGCTTCCCTCCCACTGTTTACTACTTTCGTATTCGAATGTTGCTTGGTAAATATAATCATCTGTTTGTGTATCCGCCGTAATTGCAGGAGTAGTAAAAGTCAATCTTCCAGAGGTAGCCTGTTTAATTGCATCACGTAAAGCACTTAAAAGAGCATCTTCATTTTCTGCAAATAATGGTGTATTGGTTCCTCCTGCGGTAGCCGTGCTAAAATAATTTTGACGAGCATCTCCTTCTACCGCGAAACCAATCATAAACGTTTTTATCGATTTTCCTTTATCACGATTTCTCAAACTATTTAGTTTAGCTACTACAGCATCATTACTGAACCACTCACCATCACTAATAAAAATTATAAAATTTAAAGCACATTCTTCACCATAATTTGGGACTTTTCCAAAACGGGTCTGACCAGTGTAATATTCCTCAGCTTTTCTAAGTGCATAATGTGCTCTAGTTCCACCGTCATAATATATTCTGTTTACTCGATAAAAGATTTGTGCAGCACCTCTGGTGCTTATAGGAACAAGAACTCTAGTTCGTCTTTGGTTATTAGATCCCCATTCCATTAAACCAAAATTTGCTCCAGATATAAGATTTGTATCTTTTACGATTTTTTTTATAACATTTTTTGCAGCGGTCATACGTCTTTTATATCTCCCACCACCTATGACAAACTGTTGAGACCCCGAACTATTATACTTTACGACCCTATTTTTATTATAATCAGCAACATAAATATTATCACTTCCATCTAAGCTAAGACCATATGGATAACTGTAGCCAGATGCAATTTGACTCTGTAAAACTAAACTAGAATTAAATTTTCTTAGTCTGTGTGTGTCCACTCCAAAGATATTTCCATTACTATCGTAATCTGCATCAAAAGCTAGTCGGCTTCTGCTCGTGGATCTTAAATAAGTTAAACTATTTCCAGAGACACTAAACTCTGTAAATCTTTTGGCGCGAGAGTTAGCATTTGCAGAAATTAATCTATTTCCTGCACTGTTCATGGATAATCCAAATGCCCACCTAACAAAGCTTTGATTAAATGTTTGAAATCCAGTTTGGGCTAAATCACTTCTTCTTAATGACTCTATCCCATTGCCTACACCACTTACAAAAATATAATCGTTATTAACAGCTATACCTTGTATTGGATTTTGTTGTGTATTCCTCTGTCTTATACAACCACCATTTAGATCAAGTACAACTACTCTACGATTACCAAAGTCAGCAATATAAATTTGATCATTATGTATTGCGAATTGCCTCGCGTATCTAGTTTGTGAACAACCTGTTCCAAATCCTCCAAATATTCTTAAATAATTACCTTCACTATCAAATACTTTTATTTTACCGAATACGTACTCTAAAACATAAATATTACCTGAGCTGTCTGTTTGAACATCTACTGGAAGGACTAAGCCATATTTAGACGGTAAAGGCATACTCATACTCCCGGAGTTATCTAACATAATTAGTATATTAGCCGGAATATCAGAGGTACCAGTCCCTGGAGGCGGGTTTTTTGCAAACAGTTTTGTGTTAAATAAAAAACAACTAATTATAAAAATTATAACTGCGATTC
>QCAD01000049.1 GCA_003282055.1 Pelagibacteraceae bacterium AG-339-N18 | reverse complement strand
TAGATTCTACTGTGCATAAAAAATATTTTGCATTTTTTGGTATAATCTTTTCTTCACCGGTTATTAAAGCAACTTCGTCGTATCTAGTTTTTTTGACAACTTTGTCGTAGACTTCTCGAGCTAGAAGTCTTAATGGAAAACCTATCATTCCATTATCAAATGAAAGCATGGTTTCTATTGCCAAGTGGGTTTTGCCAGTGTTTGTTGGACCAAGAACTGCTGTAATTTTGTTTTTGTTCATTTCTATCTTTGGTATCTTAAATATTTTACCTACAAGATGTAGTTGGCCGTGTAGAACAAAAATGGACTAAAACATGACCGAATCATATAATTAAAAGTTCTCATTTTAATTCTTTCATTAACTTAATTTTTTAACATATAATAATTAAACATCTAAAATTAGCTTTTTAACGTAAGTTCTTAAGCCTTAATTTTAAGAATTTTCCAAACTCCAGATGCAGATGTAATAATTTTGTCATTACACCTTAATTCACAAAATAAAAATACCAAAGTTTTTGTTTTCTTTAAAATTTTTACATTACCAATAATTTCATCATCAATTTTTGAAGAACCAATATATTTTAGATCTAGAGAAATGGTCACACACGGCGCATTTTCAGAACAACGATGTGCTGCAGTCCCAGCTCCTGCATCTATTAAAGCTGCTAAATATCCTCCATGAGTTATACCAGCAGCATTTAAATGATTTTGATTTATAATAGATTTAAATTCATACTCATTTTCAGAAATATTTCTGAACATAACACCACCATTATGTTTCATAAACCCGTGTTTCAAACTTATTTGTTCAAATTCATTTGCCATAATTTTTAAAGTATAAAAGTTAAAATTAATAAAATAATAAAAATAAGTACAAAAAAATAAATAACCGACATTTGTAGTGAAGATTTAATTAGCCATTTTATCACAAATTACCTTTTGTTGGCGCGCCTGCTAGGAGTCGAACCCAGAACCTCCTGGTCCGTAGCCAAGCGCTCTATCCAATTGAGCTACAGGCGCTTATTTATTTTATTATGTATTCTTTTTAATAATATCACTTATATAGTCTATATCACTAATTTTTAATTTATGATGTAAAGGAAGAACTAGATATCTATCTTCTAAATAATCCATATTCTTAAATTTTTTATTTTTAGCAAATTCTTTGAAAATAGAGTATTTATCATTTCTAAAATGAACTTGATTTGCTTCAATATTTTTGGAGTTCAATTTTTTTTGTAAATAATCTTTATTGCTTATACTAATAGTCATTAGCCACGCAGCATGAAATTTATTCTTATCGTAATCATCAATAACTTTTATTTTTGTACTTTTTGAAAAATTTTGTAAATATCTGTAATAAAGTTTTCTTCTGTAGTTAATTATACCATCAACTTCAGATAAAGAATCCAATCCAAGTGTTGCTGAAATATCTGTCATCTGGTATTTATAACCAATTTCATAAATATCATTAGACCATGTCCCTTTATATTTTTTATCTCTATCAATTCCAAACCATCTAATTCTTTTTCCTTTTTCATAATCTTTTTTATTCTTGGTAACCAACATACCACCGTCTCCTGTAGTAATATGTTTGATTGCTTGAAAGCTGTATGTAGAGAAATGACCAAAGGTACCAACATTTTTTTTTTTATATTTTGCTCCTATTGCCTGAGCAACATCTTCAATTAAAATTAAGTTATTCTTTTTTGATATTTTTTTTAATTCATCCATATCACAAGGCAATCCACCGTAATGAACACATACAATTGCTTTTGTTTTTTTTGTAATAAGTTTTTTTACAGAACTGGTGCAAACATTCATGGTATCAGGATTTATATCAGCGAAGACAATTTTAGCCCCCAGATACAACAAAGGAATATTTGTTGCAGTGCAAGTGAATATTGGAACTATAACTTCATCATCTTTTTTAATATTTGCTAATACATATGAGAGATGAAGAGCGTCTGTTCCAGATCCAGTAGCTAAAGCATTTTGATTATTTAAATATTTCTTTGAAAATCTTTTTTCAAATAATTCCACCTTAGGTCCTTGACCCACCCATCTTGACTCGATAGTTCTATTAAGATTTTTTAAGGATTTAGTTGATATATAAGGATAAAACATAAGTATTTTATTTTTTTCTTTTAGAAATGTTTTATCATTAAATTTCATAATAAATTGGATAACTATATTATTAAAATGAGTATTTCAAATAATTTTATAACGCAGTTTTTTAACTCAAAAATAATCAAAATATTACCCAATATTTTATTAAAATTCATAATAAGAAAAAAAAAAATTTATTTTATCAAAAGTGATCTAAATATATTGCCCTCAACAAACTATCCTTTTGAATTTGGAGAGCAACAGCTAGATCAGTATTTTGAAATTATCGATAAAAAAAAGAATAATTTACCATTTAATGAATTCCCACACTTAGCTCTTTTATTAAAATCTATTTTTCAAAACAGTTCATCATTTTCACTTTTAGACTTTGGAGCACAGTTTATAGATAATTTTTTATTCTTAAAGAAAAATAACCCAAACATGATTTATTATTATCATGATCAAAAAGATAACAATTTATCAATTCAAAAGTTCATAGAAAAAAAAAAACTAAAAGATATCTATGTTCTTGAAAATGTCGATGAAAATAAATCTATAAATTATGATTTTGTCTATTTCGGATCAGTCATACAATATATTGAAAATTATAAAAAAATTATTGAGGATATTTCAGCTAAAAAACCTAAATATGTTTTTTTTTCTGGTACCTCGTTTTATTTTAATTACTTAGATGAAAGTTTAATTACTAAGCAACTTAATGTATTTCCTCAAATCAATTATTGCTATTTTTTTAATTATAACAATTTAACCAAGCTTTTGAGTATGAATAATTATTATGTTGATTATGTATGTGAAAATATAAATGGCAAACAAATAAATTATAAGCATGTAAATAAAGTAATTAATGACGAATGCAAATATTTAGATATTTTATTTAAATTAGAGGAATAATGAATAAATTTAAATCTCCTCAAAAAGAAATTACTGTTTTAATGATTCTTTATAAAGAGGAGTATGAAATGGTGAGTAGTTGCTTGAAAAATATAAAAAATTTTAAAATAATTATTATTGATAATGCAAACGATTTAAACTTAAAAAAAAAAATACTAAAAGAGTTTAAAATTCACAAATATGTTCTGAATAAAAAAAATATCGGATTTGCAAGTGCTGCTGATCAAGGGATCAATATTTGTGAAACTACGCACATGCTTTTTCTAAC
>QCAD01000048.1 GCA_003282055.1 Pelagibacteraceae bacterium AG-339-N18 | reverse complement strand
ATTGGTGAAGTAAAATACGGCAAACCTATTTTAGATAGAGTTATAAAACCAAGCGTATCTATTGGTGATGCATCACGTTGTGCTCTAATCTCAATGGACTCAACATTAAAAAGTGATTTAACCGTTGGCCCTCCTATTGATTTTGCTGTCTATAAAAAAGATGAATATAAAATCGCTTCACAAAAATGCTTAAATATCACTGATACTGAATATTCTAAAGTCTGTGATCAATGGTCGGATGGTATCTTTAAAATTTTTGATTCTTTTCCAAGATTTGATTGGGAAGACAAAAAATAAGATTATTTTTCCTATAAACTGTAATAAATTCTTAACATAACTGAAATAATAACAAAGAAAGGGGATTTTATGTTTATAAAAAAATATCTAAAGTGGATCAGTACGTTTCTAGTTTTAGTGGGAATACTCCTTACTAATTTAAATATATATCCATTAAATATATATTTTCATGGATTGGGAGTTGTTGGATGGACTATAGCTGGATTTATTAGTAAAGATAAAGCGATACTAACTAATTTTGGATTACAAATACCATTGTTCTTAGTAGGAATTTATAAAATTATTATCTAGTGAAAAATACTAACAAAATATTTCTAGGTGAATTTATTGGAAGCAGCTTTTTAGTAATGGTTATTGTTGGATCTGGAATAATGGCTGAAAATCTCACAAATGATAATGCTTTAAGATTAACAGCTAATACACTTGCAACTGGAGCTGGTCTATTCGTTTTAATAACTGCTTTTGCAAATATTTCGGGTGCACATTTCAATCCTTTTGTAAGTTTAGCTATGTTTTTAAGAAAAAAAATCAGTGGAAAACTTCTGATCATATATATTCCTGCCCAAATACTTGGTTGTTTGCTTGGTGTTATGTTGGCTAATGTTTTTTTTGAACACAATATTCTTGAGTTATCAACAAAAAATAGGGATGGCTTTCATATTTTCTTATCTGAAATAATTGCTACTTTTGGTTTGATTTTTATTATTTTTGCTACTCTAAAAGATGGTAAAATAACAATAGCTGCAAGTGTAGCAACATATATCATGGCTGGTTATTGGTTCACATCATCAACATCTTTTGCAAATCCAGCTGTTGCTATAGCAAGAACTTTTACTGATTCTTTTACAGGAATTAATTACATGAATACACCAACATATATTCTAGCTGAATTTTTGGGAGCTCTAATAGCTGTATTTTTAATTAAAAAATTAATTAAATAGATACAACTTTATTTAGAAATAAAAAATATTATATAGTAGACATCGCTCTGTAATAGTTTATTCGTTGACGAATCCACCCTCTGATTCTCATATTATTTTATTCTTTTATAGAATTATTTTAATTCTCACATTACATATATCTTAAGTCATGAATCGATAGGAACCGAAAACAATAATATAAAGGAGAAAAAAATGGATATGGCTTTAATTTATACGGTTATAGGTTTTGCTCTTGCCGGTTATAGCGTAATAGCTAACGACTCAATTCAAACACTGGGTACATTCATAGCTTCAAAAAAGAAATGGTTTAAATGGTATACTCTCGCAGGATCTGCATCAGGTGTAATGATTATTGCGTTAGCATGGGGATGGTATTCATATGATGGTGATATTTCTTATGGAAGATTAACTAGAATACCTTATCAAGAAATTCAATGGTATCACGCAGTAGCACCTGCAATACTATTATTGTTAACAAGAATTGGAATACCAGTATCTACTACTTTCTTAGTTCTTTCAGCATTTGCCTCAACGGTTGTGCTTGAAAAAATGCTTATGAAAAGCGTTGTTGGCTATGGATTAGCAGCAATGGTTGCTTACATCGCCTGGATAGGTGTTTCTAAATTCATTAATGAAAAATTTGATGAAGTAGACGAAAAATGGGTAGGCTTCTGGAGAAATAGTGTTTGGATTTCCTCTGGTTGGTTATGGTGGGTGTGGTTGTCACACGACGTGGCTAATATTGCTGTGTATCTACCTAGACAATTAGATTTAACATTGCTTTTAATAGTAATGGGTTACTTTACAGCACTGTTATTCTATATTTTCTACATTCAAGGTGGACCAATTCAAAAAGTTGTTCTTGAAAAAACAGGAACTAGATATGCAAGATCAGCGACAATTATTAACGTAATATATGCTGGTGTCTTATTCTACTTTAAAGAACTAAACGATTTACCTATGTCTACGACATGGGTTTTTGTTGGTTTATTATGTGGAAGAGAACTTGCTATAGCTACTATGAACAAAGAATATAAGTTAGGTTACGTCTTTCCATTAATTGGAAAAGATTTCCTAAAAATGGTGTTCGGCTTAACTGTTTCAGTAGGTATAGTGCTTGCAATACATTACGTAATAATACCAAACAGTTGGTTTTAAATATATTTTTGTGGTCGTGTTAATTATTTAACACGGCCATAAACGTCCTGGTATCGAACAATATCCGTTTCTTTTAAAATCGAACCTACTTGAGCTTCAATTATTTTAACTGGTTTTTTATATGGGTTTTCTATTCTATGGATTGCACCTAATGGAATAAAAATAGTTTCATCAGGTTTCATAGTAAAATATTTCTTATTTAATGTAATTTTAGGTTTACCATGAGTAACTACCCAATGTTCAGCTCTATGATGATGTTTTTGAAGACTTAAAATACCTTTTGGTTTTACATATAATTCTTTAATTAAGAATTCCTTGCCGTTAAATAGATTTACATAACTACCCCAAGGTCTATGAAATACATTCTTCTTTTTATAATAATGTCTCTTATTTTGTCCGTACATCTTACAGATTTCTTTCCAAGATCCTAAATCAGACCAAGGAATATCCAACTTGATAGCATTTATATCTCTAGTTTTTTCTAATATTGCATAATCAAAAGACTTAGCTGTTGCTTTGGTGAATGCTTGTTTGTTTAAATAATACACGTTACTTTTATATTTTGCTTTTGTTACAGCTTTGTTACAGTTTCGGTAAATATTTGGCTGGTATTTTTTGAAATTATTAATTATTGAGTCCTTTCTCAAATAAAACATTCCAGAATTCCAATAACCTTTTTTATTAATTATTTGTTTAGCTTTAGCCTCTTTTGGTTTTTCTATAAATCTAATTACTTTAGTATTTTTTGTTAAAAAATAGCCAAATTCACTGGAAGGCATTGTAGGCTTAATTCCAAAGATAAAGATATTATTATGAGTGAGTTTCTTTTGGTTTTTTTTGATAGCTTTATTAAATAATGCAACCTTCTCTATCAAATGATCGGCAGCCAAGAACATTAAAGGTTGTTCGTTAGGAATATCTTTGATTAAAGCGGTACTTAAAATAGCTGGTGCTGTATTTCTTTTAGCTGGCTCTAAAACTATTTTGAATTTTCTTATCTTATGTTTTTTTAAGTGTTGTTTTACCTGTTTTAAATATTTTGAATTAGTGCTTATAATTGGTGCATCAAATATAGATGCTTTAACTCTCTCAA
>QCAD01000047.1 GCA_003282055.1 Pelagibacteraceae bacterium AG-339-N18 | reverse complement strand
CAGATCTTAATATTATACGACCAGATCCATCTTTAGCCTTAACGTCGTGATGAATTGTTCTTCCATCTCTTAAAGGAATATGAATTAATTTTCTTCTGGCAATTTCATTTGCTTTTTTAATTGCATCAGGAACTTGTTTAGCCTTAGCATGAGCGATACCAATTTTTCCAGCCTGATTACCCACTACCACTAAGGCTGAAAAACCAAATCTTCTACCGCCTTTTACAACTTTTGTTATCCTATTTATGTGAACTAGTTTTTCTAAAATATCATCAGATTTTTTTTCTCTAAAATTATCCATTTTTAAAATTCCATTCCATTTTTCCTTAATGTTTCAGCTAAAATCTTAACTCTACCATGATACTTATAAATACCTCTATCAAAATAGATTTTACTTATTTTTTTTTCCTGAGCTTTTTTTGCTAATTTTTCTGCAACAATCACAGAAAGCTCAGATTTATTTTTTATCTTTTTTTCTTTTATATCTTTCTCAATTGAAGAAGCCGATAATAATGTAACATTTTTTATGTCATCAATGATTTGAGCTGAGATATTTTTTGTTGATCTGAATACACTTAGTCTAAATCTTCCAGCTTTTGCAACCTTTTTGAGTTTATTTCCAACCCTAAATTTTTTTCTTTTACTTGTACTAAGTTTCATTATTTTTTCTTACCCTCTTTTTTCATAATATACTGGCCTTTTTCTCTAATACCTTTACCTTTATAAGGCTCAATTTTCCTTAATGTTTTAATTTTTGATGCAACTGATCCAACTAATTGTTTATCAAAGCCTGTTATTTTTAAAGTTGTTTGTTTTTCTACAGCAATTTTAATACCATCAGGAATTTCAAAATTAATGTCGTGGCTGTAACCTAGTTGTAAATTCAGTTGGTTGCCTTTTAATGCAGCTCGATATCCAACACCAACAAGCTCTAATATTTTTTCATATCCTTTAATCGATCCAATAACCGCATTATTAATTAAACTTCTATTCATGCCCCACAATCTTTTTGTGTTTTGATCAATTTTTTTGGGTTTAATTGAAATTTCTTTTCCATTTTTGATATCTAAATTGAACATATCAATGTCAATATTAAGAGATTTTTTACCTAATGGTCCCTCTATATTTAAAACATTACCTGCTATAACGACTTTAACTTTTTCAGGTATTGAAATATTTATTTTTCCTATTTTTGACATATTAAAAAACCTTACAAATAACTTCACCACCGACTTTATGTTTTCTTGCATCGATATCAGTCATTACACCTTTAGGCGTAGACAATATTGCAATACCTAAACCATTATTTATTTTCGGTAAACTGTCTGCACTAGAAAATATTCTTCTCCCTGGTTTTGAAACTCTCTCAAAATTATTTATTACTGGGTTACCAGAATGATATTTTAATTCCAACGATAAAATATTCTTTTTCTCTTCAGTAGAAACTTTAAAATCTTTAATAAAACCCTCATTCTTCAATATATCTGCAATCTTACTTTTGAAGTTTGAGGATGGTAAGTCTACTTTTTTATGGTTTCTAGCTTGAGCATTTTTAACTCTAGCAATCATGTCTCCAATTGGGTCACTTAAACTCATAATTATTCCTTCCTACCAGCTCGATTTAACTAAACCTGGAATTTTGCCTTGTAATCCAAGTTGTCTTAATGCAATTCTTGATATTTTTAACTTTCTATAAACACCATGAGGTCTTCCAGTAATTTGGCACCTATTCATCACTCTAATTTTTGCTGAGTTTCTAGGTAATTTAGAAAGTTTTTGTTGTGCTTTGAATCTCTCTTCTAAAGGAATTTTTTTATCCATTATTATTCTTTTTAGTTTTGACCTTTTATTAAATAGTCTATCCGATAGTTTAATTCTTCGATTATTTTTATTAATAGAGCTCAATTTTGCCATTTTAATTTTCTCCTTTTTTTATAAACGGAAAATTCATTTTATTTAATAATGCTAGACTTTGTTCTTTATCCTTTGATGATATCACTATCACAACGTCTAACCCTCTAACTTTATCTGCCCTGTCAAAGCTCACTTCTGGAAATATTATGTGCTCTTTAATGCCAAAAGTATAATTGCCAAATTTATCAAAACCATCGGGTGATAACCCCCTAAAATCTTTAACTCTTGGTAGTGCTATGTTTACTAATCTATCAAGAAATTCGTACATTTTATTTTTTCTTAAGGTAACTTTTAATCCTGCATTGGTTCCCTTTCTTGTTTTAAAATTTGCTACAGACTTTTTAAATTTAGTAACAACTGGTTTTTGACCGGAAATTTTAGCCAGATCATCCTCGCAAAACTTTATAATTTTCGAGTCATTACCATCAAGACCTAGGCCCATATTTAAAATAATTTTTTCAATTTTTGGTCCCATATTTAAATTTTTAAGTCTAAATTCAGCTTTTAATGCTGGTTGAATTTCTTTTAAATAAATTTCTTTTAATCTTGGCATCATTATTTTTTACCTACAGTTTTCTTTTCTTTTTTTTGTGCATCAATTAATTTTAAGTTGGAAATGTTTATAAAATTTTCCTTAGAAAAAATTCCCCCTTTTTTTTCCTTAGTTGTTTTTACATGTTTTTTAATTATATTAAGATCTTTTACCTTTGCCCTATTATTTGATCTATCAATTTCTATAACTTCACCTTCTTTTGTTTTATCCTTACCAGTCAAAATTTTTACTTTTAAGCCTTTTTTAATCATTATAACACCTCAGGAGCTAACGAAATTATCTTCATTTGTCCTCTTGTTCTTAATTCTCTTGTAACAGGACCAAAAATTCTAGTTCCAACTGGTTCACCCTTATCATCAACCAATACAGCAGCATTATTATCAAATCTTACTTTTGATCCATCATCTCTATGGATCCCTTTTTTTACTCTTACAACTACAGCTTTGTGGACAGAACCTTTTTTTACTTTCCCCTTAGGAATCGCCTCTTTGACTGCAATCACAATTGTGTCTCCAATACTTGCATACCTTCTTTTTGAGCCTCCAAGAACTTTAATACATTCAATTTTTTTCGCTCCTGTATTATCAGCAACTTGTAATTCTGTCTGAACTTGTATCATTATTTTGAATTCTCCATCACTTGAAATTTTTTATTTTTAGAAAAGGGCTTACTTTCAACTATTGTCACCTTATCACCAGTTTTATATTTATTGTCTTCATCATGGGCGTTGTATTTTTTTTTTACTTTAATAACCTTTTTAAGCACTGGATGAGAGTATTTTCTTTCAATTAAAACAGTTATAGTTTTATTTGGTTTATCACTAACTACTATCCCTGTTAAAATTTTTTTAGGCATCTATTTTTCCTTTTAATATTGTTTTTAATCTAGCAATTGTTATTTTGGTTTCATTGATTTTTGAGGGATTTGCCACTTGAGAGTTAATTTTTTGAAATCTAAAATTAAATAAATCCTTCTTAAGTTTATCAATATTTTTTAATATTTGATCTTTTGTAAGTTTTTTAATTTCTTGCTTTTTCATTCTATAAAGATCTTTTAATAGTTTTTGTTTTAATAGGTAGTTTTGCAGAAGCTTTGTAAAGTGCCTCCTTTGCAATTT
>QCAD01000046.1 GCA_003282055.1 Pelagibacteraceae bacterium AG-339-N18 | reverse complement strand
TCATGGTGCTAACTGAAGATCTTAAGTCTGAAACAATTGATGAAGCTTTATCATTAACTGGTGTTATTCATTTAAAAGATAAAAATTTAGGTGATTTATCTGGTGGTGAATTCCAAAGAGTATTGCTTGCTAGAGCTATCTCAAAAAAACCAGACTTGCTGGTACTTGATGAGCCAGTTCAAGGCGTAGATTTTACTGGTGAAATAGCATTATACGAACTTATCAAAAAAATTTGTGATGAAATGAATTGTGGTATTTTATTAATTTCTCATGACCTGCATACTGTAATGAGTGCTACGGACCATGTGGTTTGTTTAAATGGTCATGTATGTTGCTCAGGATCACCTACAGACGTTGCAAAGAATGATGAATATAAAGCCTTATTTGGTGAACAAGCTTCACAAATATTATCAAGATACGAACATAAGCATGATCATATTCATACCGATGAAGGAAAAATTAAGAAAAATTAAATGTTTGATGATTTTTTTATAAGAGCTTTGGTAGCAGGAATTGGAGTTGCTTTAGTAACCGGACCTCTTGGATGTTTTGTAGTTTGGAGAAGATTATCATACTTTGGTGATACTCTAGCCCACTCTGCTTTATTAGGAGTAACATTAGCCTTTACAATGGAATTCAACATTGCATTATCAGTATTTATAATTTCTTCCTTAATAGCGTTAACTTTAATACAACTTCAAAAAAGAACTAATCTTCCAGGGGATGCCTTGCTAGGACTTTTAGCTCACTCATCACTAGCAGTTGGGCTTGTCATCATAGGTTTTTTAACATTTATTAGATTTGATATTATGGGATTATTGTTTGGTGATATATTAGCAGTAACGGTAGATGATATATTAATCATATGGATTGGAGGAGCTATAATTCTCTTAATTCTAAAGATTATTTGGAAACCCTTATTTGCATCAACAGTTAATTATGAATTGGCTGAAGCTGAAGGTTTAAATCCTGATAGAGCAAAAGCTATATTCACAATTTTAATGGCAGCAATCATTGCTATATCAATTAAAATGGTCGGATTATTATTGATTACTGGAATGTTAATTATACCTGCAGCAATGGCTCGAAATATTTCAACAAGTCCACAAAAGATGGTTGTCTACTCAATTATAGGAGGTTTATTGTCAGTAATTTTAGGATTATTTTCCTCACTGGAATTTAACACTTCATCAGGACCTTCAATCATAACTGCTGCTTTATTATTGTTTATACTTTCGTTGTTTAAAATTAAACAAACAATTAAATTGAAAAATTAATTAGGAAAATGTAAAAATGAATAAAATGCAAAATCTCTCAAAAAATCAACAAATTATTTTTGATTTAATTGATAAATCTCCAGAACCTCTAAAGGCTTATTCAATACTATTTAATGTACAAAAAAGAGGTATTAAAGCCCCATTACAAGTTTATAGAGCATTAGACAAATTAGTTGAAATTGGAAAAATTCATAAAATTGAAAGCAGAAACGCTTTCATTGCTTGTCAAAATTCAAGTTGTCAAATCTCAAAAGCTACAGCTTTTTCAATATGTGAAAGTTGTGAAAAAGTTACAGAGATTAATAATTCTAATCTTTCAAAATATCTAACGGGCTTTAAAGATAAAAATGGAATGAAATATAACAAATATAACCTTGAATTTTTTGGATTATGCAAAAAATGTATATCTAAAAAGAGTTAAAGCCATTAATGATATTTTTTACTTTAAAGATTGTGCTTGCTGCAATTATAATAGCTTTTGCTAGCTGGCTTTCAGGTCAAAATCCAAAACTTGCAGGTTTTATTATTGCTTTACCTCTTGTGTCACTAATAGCTATAGCTTTGTCGTACTACGAGCATAATGATATTGAAAAAACAGTTCTTTTCACCAAAAGTATACTAATTGCAGTACCTGCAAGTTATTTATTTTTTTTACCTTTCTTTTTTTCAAAATCTTTAAATATGAATTTTTTCTTAATGTACGGTGCGGGATTAGGTTTGTTAATTATTGGTTTTTTTATTCATAAATATATAACTAATTTGCTTTGATAAAGTTTCTCACTTACTAATTTGTAAAGAATAATATTAGATAAAAAGTTATTCTACTATCAAGGTATCTTTTGATCCACCACCTTGAGAGCTATTTACAATTGTACTTCCTTTTCTAAGAGCAACTCTAGTCAGACCGCCAGTTGTAACATAGCTAGTTTTACCACTTAAAACGAAAGGTCTTAAATCTAGATGTCTAGGCTCTATATTTTTTTCAATAATTGTTGGCGCGGTGGATAAAGTTTCTAGAGGTTGTGCAATATATTCTCTAGGATTTTTTTTAATTTTCTCTGCTACTTCTGCTCTCTCTTTTGTAGAAGCTTTAGGGCCTATCATTATTCCATATCCACCTGAGGCATTAGCTGGTTTTACAACTAATCTAGACATATTTTCTAATACATACTCTCTTTGTTTTTTGTCATGACACAAATAAGTTTCAACTTGATTTAAAATAGGTTGCTCACCTAAATAATAAACAATCATTTTATTTACATATGAATAAACTACTTTATCATCAGCTACACCTGTACCTATTGCATTAATGATACCTACGTTCTTTTTAAGCCAACATTTAAATAGTCCTGGAACACCGATAACAGAATCTTTATTAAAAGCTTTAGGATCTAAGAAATTATCATCTAGTCTTCTGTATATACAATCAACTTTCAAAGGACCTTTTACAGTTTTCATGTATACAATATCGTTTTCAACAAATAGATCCTTTCCTTCTACCAATGCAATACCCATTTGTTCAGCTAAAAAAGAATGCTCAAAATAAGCAGAATTATAAATACCTGGTGTTAATACTACCATATGTGGATGAGCAGTTTTTTTAGGTATACATTCGTTCATACAATTAAAAAGTTTGTTGGTATATTGATTTATTGATGAAACTTTATATCTAGTAAAAAGTTCAGGGAAGACATCTCTCATTACCATTCTGTTCTCAAGCATGTATGAAACTCCTGAGGGTACTCTGAGATTATCTTCAAGAACTAAATAATCACCACCTTTGTTCCTGATTAAATCTACTCCAGATATATTTGCCCAAGATTTATATTTTGGGGAAAATCCCTCACATTCTTTTACATAATAAGGTGAATTAAAAATAATTTCTTTAGGTACAATATTATCTTTAAAAATTTTCTTTTGATTATAAACGTCGTCAATAAATAAGTTCAAGGCTTTAACTCTTTGCTTAAGACCTTTGGTTACTTTGTTCCATTGTGCTTTAGGTATTATTCTTGGAATTATATCTAGGGGCCATTTTTTTTCCTCCGCCCTATTGTTAGCAGCATAAACTCTAAAATTAATCCCTCTAGCACTTATTGTGCTTTGGCAATTTTTTTCAATTTCTTGAAGTTTATCTTTTCCGTATCTTTCTAAAATATTTGAAATTATAACCGCATGTTTTCTTAGTTTATTTTCACTAGTAAAATAGCCATCGTATGCTTTTGTAGCATTGTAGTTATCCCAGAGTTTCCCCGCCATATGACAATTCTTTAATAATTAACGTAAATATTCAAATGCGTTATAGTTATATCAGATATGCTTGATTTTAAATATATGATAGATAAATAAGGTTTATTAATAGTTATGACTTATTGTGTTGGCATTAAAGCTCAAGACGGAATTGTATTTGCATCAGACTCTAGAACAAACGCTGGATTAGACAATGTTAACATTTATTCAAAAATGTTTGTTCATGATGTTGGTGATAGAAGTGTTATTATAGTTACTTCTGGAAATTTAGGTACATCTCAAGCAGTATATAAATCTATAGAAAATGATCTTAAAAGTAACAGTGGAACAAATTTAAATACTTGTA
>QCAD01000045.1 GCA_003282055.1 Pelagibacteraceae bacterium AG-339-N18 | reverse complement strand
GCACGTTTAATTAATTCTTCTCTAATCTCTAATAGTTTATTGATATATCTTGATGCATATTCAATTGCATTAACACCTTCATGAGGCTTTGAACTGTGTCCAGCAAGACCTCCAAAGTGTGTAGTATACTCATTCATGCCTTTATGTGCATCAATAATTTTCATTTTAGTAGGCTCACCAACTATACATATGCCATTTTTAATATTTCTCTTTTTCATTTCTTTAATCAAAAGTGGTGCACCTATACATGCCGTCTCCTCATCGAAAGTAAAACAAAAATGAAAATCGCGGTCTAAATCATTTTGAGAAAGTATTGGAGCATAAGCAAGAGTGCATGCAATAAATCCTTTCATATCACAAGATCCTCTGCCGTATAACTTTTTATCTTTTATTGTTGCCTTAAAAGGATCTGTTGACCATCCCTTTGAAACTGGAACAACGTCAGTATGGCCAGATAATATAATTGGTTTTTTTCCATTAGTTTTTTTTGCCTTTAAAGTTCCAAACAAATTAACCCGTTTTTTCTCATCATCAAAAACTTTAAATGTTTCTATCCCGAGATTATTTAGGATTTTTTCACAATAATTTATTAATTCAGTGTTATCACTTCCAGAAATAGTCTGAAAAGATATTAGATCAGTCAATATCTTTATTGATTTTTCGTACAAATTGTTATCAATACCCATAATTAGATCAATTATACATTATTATTATGAAACCACAAATAACCTATGATCAATTTGAAAAAATAGATATTAGACTTGGAACTGTATTAACAGTAAAAAAAAATGAAAAAGCTAGGAAACCTTCTTTAGTTGTTGAGGTTGATTTTGGCAAAGAAATTGGTGTTAAGACTTCATCAGCTCAAATAACACATTTCTACAATGAGGAAAACTTAGTCGGTAAACAAGTTATTGGTGTTTGTAATTTTCCAGAGAAAAATATAGCAGGTGTAAAATCACAGTTTTTACTTTTAGGCTCTATTGATACTGAAGGTAAAGTTACATTAGTCCATCCATCTCAAAAAGCAGAGAATGGTTTGCCTATAGCTTAAGTATGCATCCAGAATTTTTATCTATGGCATTATTTTGGATAGTAGCCGCATATACGCCTGGTCCAAATAATATAGTTGCATCATATTCGGGTTTTAATTTTGGAATTAAAAAAACAATACCACATATATTTGGTGTTACTTTCGGATTTACTTTCGTTGTATTAGCATTAACTATTGGTTTAATTAATATTTTTAAATTACTTCCAGTCATTCAAGCTATATTAAAATATTTGGGAAGTTTATTTTTAATTTATTTAGCTTATAAAATCAGTTTTTCAAAATATTCTACGGAAAAAAAAGATAAAAATCCGATATCTTTTTTAGAAACTTTTATATTTCAATTTTTAAATCCAAAAGGTGTTTTGATAGGAATAATCATAGTATCGACATATGTTGAATATGGAGAAAATTATTTAAATTACGCGACTCAAGTTGTCTTGTTTGCTTTTCTCGTGTCCTTATCAAGTATCACTTTTTGGACTTTGGTGGGTAAATACCTTAGGAAATTTGCGACAAATGAGAAATTTATTAAATACTTTAATTATGTTATGTCAGGGCTTCTTCTTTTGAGCATAATTACATTTTATATATAAAGCATGAAACCAGGAAACAAAAACTCTTACAAATCTTTATCAAATCTAGAGGTTAATGGAAAAAATTTTAAGATTTATTCTTTATCAAAAGCAGAGGAAAATGGATTAGATGGTATTTCAAAATTACCAAAGTCACTTAAAGTTTTGTTGGAAAATCTTTTGAGATATGAGGACGATTTATCAGTAAGTAGAAATCAAATTGAAGCAATTAAATCTTGGCTTAACACAAAAAATTCTAAAACAGAAATAGCTTATAGACCAGCGAGAGTTTTACTTCAGGACTACACAGGAATACCAGCCGTCGCTGATTTAGCTGCAATGAGAGAGGCAGTAAAAGAAAAAAATAAAGATCCAAACACTATTAATCCTTTATCAGCAGTCGACTTAGTTATTGATCACTCAGTTCAAGTTGATCAATCAGCTAAAAAAGATTCTTTTGAAAAAAACGTGGATATTGAATTCAAGAGAAATGGGGAGAGATATTCTTTTTTGAAATGGGGTCAAAGTGCATTTGATAATTTTAGGATAGTTCCTCCAGGAACTGGAATTTGTCACCAGGTCAATTTAGAATACTTATCAAAAGTAGTTTGGTCAGAGAAATATAAAGGAGAAGAATATCTATTCCCTGATACACTTGTTGGAACCGATAGTCATACAACAATGGTAAATGGTTTATCAGTTCTAGGTTGGGGAGTTGGTGGAATAGAAGCCGAGGCCGGTATGTTAGGACAACCAATTTCAATGTTAATTCCTGAGGTTATAGGATTTGAATTTACAAAAAAAATGCCTGAAGGTACAACAGCTACAGATTTAGTTCTCACTGTGGTTAAAATGTTAAGAGACAAAGGTGTTGTTGGAAAGTTTGTAGAATTTTACGGTGAAGGATTAAAAAATCTCACACTAGCAGACAGAGCAACAATTGCCAATATGGCTCCTGAATATGGGGCCACTTGTGGTTTTTTTCCTATAGATGCAGAAACATTAAAATATTTAGAATTTTCTGGAAGAGACAAAGAAACTGTAGAAATAGTTGAAAAATACGCAAAAGAGCAAGGTCTCTGGGCAAGTAATGAAATTGAATTCAGTGATAAGATTTCTTTAGATATGTCAACCGTGGTTCCAACAATTTCAGGACCCAAAAGACCACAAGACAAAGTTCTTCTATCAGATGCATCTATTAATTTTAGAAAAGTATTTAAGGAAGCTACAAATAGAGAAGATTATAAAATTTTTAAAGTTAAAAATACAGATTACGAGATTAAAGATGGTTCAATTTTAATAGCAGCGATCACATCTTGCACTAACACTTCAAATCCAAATGTTTTAATTGGGGCAGGGTTACTTGCAAAAAAAGCAGTTGAGTTAGGGCTTAATGTAAAACCATGGGTCAAAACATCTTTAGCTCCTGGATCTAAAGTGGTAACCGATTATTTGGAAAAAGCTGGTTTGAATACTTATTTAGATCAATTAGGATTTAATTTAGTTGGCTATGGATGCACAACTTGCATTGGTAATTCAGGTCCATTAGCCGATAACATTGTTGAGGGTATACAAAAAGAAAACTTATATGCTGTTTCAGTTTTATCAGGTAACAGAAACTTCGAAGGAAGGATTTCACCTCATGTTAAAGCAAATTATCTGGCCTCTCCTCCACTAGTAGTAGCTTACGCACTTGCAGGGCATATGGAATTTGATTTATTTAAAGATTCATTTGGAAAAGATAAAAATGGTAACGATGTTTTTTTTAAAGATATTTGGCCTTCAAATAAAGAAATAGAAGAAACTTTAAAAAACTCACTTAACGCAGATATGTTTGTTAAAAGATATTCAAATGTTTCTGAAGGACCTAAACAATGGCAGGAAATTAAAACAGAAAAAAGTAGTA
The DNA here is from genome assembly GCA_003282055.1 of Pelagibacteraceae bacterium AG-339-N18. The sequence continues at coordinate 434 of QCAD01000045.1, read as the reverse complement.
TTTATAATTGGGACGAAAATTCTACTTATGTAAAAAAACCACCATTTTTTGATAATCTCACCGATGAACCTGAAGGTTTTAAAGAAATTAAAAATGCTAGACCATTACTAATTTTAGGTGACATGGTTACTACTGACCATATTTCTCCAGCAGGAAATATTCAAAAGAATAGTCCTACAGGTGAATATTTTATGAATTATCAAATTCTACCAAAAGACTATAACTCATATGGTTCTAGACGTGGAAACCATGAAGTTATGATGAGAGGAACATTTGCTAATATAAGAATTAAAAACGAAATGGCACCTGGTACTGAAGGCGGTTTTACAAAATTATATCCTGAAGCAAAAGTAATGTCTGTTTATGATGCGGTAGTAGAGTATAAAAAAAGAGGGACCGATTTAGTGATAATTGGTGGAAAAGAATACGGAACA
>QCAD01000044.1 GCA_003282055.1 Pelagibacteraceae bacterium AG-339-N18 | reverse complement strand
TCCATTTTAAATAAAATTTTTATGCGCTTCTATAAAGTTTAGTCATAACAAACTCTTTATGACCTAAAGCTTCAGCACAGGTTAATCTTCCATTAGCAACCCTTAAGGTTGTTTCGATAAGTTTATCTCCCGCTTCTGATAAATTCATTTCCCTTGAAAGAATTTTTGAAACATCACAATCTACATGTTCACTCATACTTTTTGCAGTTAACGGATTTGCTGTTAACTTAACAACAGGCTCTATTGGGTTTCCTACAATATTACCTTGACCAGTGGGAAATAAATGAATGTTAAAACCCGCTGCAGCTTGTAATGTTACACATTCGGCTGCTGCTGATGAAGTATCCATAAAATATAATCCTTTACCTTTTTTAGGTTCCTCTGCTGGCTCTAAAACATCTACAAATTTACAATTACCTATTTTTTGAAAGTTTCCAAAGGCTTTCTCTTCAATAGTTGTTAAACCCCCAGCAATATTACCTGCTGTTGGTTGACTTTCAGAGAGATCGTCTGTCGCTTCTTTTAAAATAAAATCATTATATGAACTCCAAGTTTTCATAAATTTATCTGAAGCTTCTTTTGTGGCTCCTCTCGTCGCACAAACTTTTTCTGCACCAGTAAGTTCTGATGTCTCACCAAAACACAAGTGGACACCTAGTGGTTCTAGTTTATCCATTAAATTACCAACAGTTGGATTAGAAGCTAAGCCTGATGTTGTATCAGATTCACCACATTTTACTGAAATCCATAAATCACTTATTGGACATTCCTCTCTTTGTTTTTCGGAAGCCCACATCACAAATTCTTGAGCTTTCTTAGAAGCTTTCATTACTGTTCCAATATCTCCTGTTCGTTCAATGTGAAAACCTTCAACTGGTTTGCCAGTTTTTGCAATTCCATCAACAATTTTTTTTGTCCACTTCGGTTCTATTCCGATTACAATTACTGCTGCAACATTTGGGTTACTTCCAGTTCCAATCATGGTTCTAAAATGTAACTCTAAATCTGCCCCAAATTGTAGTCGTCCGTAAGAGTGAGGTAAAGCGATTGTGCCTTTTATATTATTAGAAACTGCTTCCGCACAAGCATTAGAGATATCATCAACCGGGAGTATTATTACGTGATTTCTAGTTCCAGCTCTTCCATTTTCTCTTTTGTACCCTAAAAAACTTTTTGGAATTTCCATCAATCACCACTTTTTTGTTTTTACATTGTGAACATGAACATGTTCACCTTTTTTAATAGGTTTGACCACTTTGCCTATATCATGCCCATATTTAAGTACCGTATCACCCTCATTTAGGTCATTCATTGCTATTTTGTGCCCCAAAGGAATTTCATCCTTTGATTGAATATTAGTTGAGCTATCATTCTCCATAATCCAGCAGGTGCACTCTTGTTTTGGGGTAATTTTTTCAATTACCACAACGCCTACATTGTCTTTTTGATCGTGGATTATAATTTCAGTAGCCATATCGTGTCGAATTGTTTATTTGAAATTTTCAAAATCTTATATATTAATCGCGAAAATTAACAATTAAATTTTATATATATTATTTAAGACGCTGATTAAGAAAGGTTAAACCATGACTAAAATGACAACTGAGGAAGCTTTTGTTAAAGTTTTACAAATGCATGGTATTGAACATGCTTTTGGAATTATTGGATCAGCGTTTATGCCAATCTCAGATATTTTCCCAGATGCAGGAATAACTTTTTGGGACGTTGCACATGAAACAAATGGTGGATTAATTGCAGATGGTTATACTAGATCTACTGGAAAAATGTCCATGGTCATTGCACAAAATGGACCTGGTATTACTGGTTTAGTAACACCAATTAAAACTGCCTATTGGAACCACACTCCATTATTATTAGTAACACCTCAGGCAGCAAATAAAACTATGGGTCAAGGTGGTTTTCAAGAAGTTGAGCAAATGAATTTATTCAAAGATATGGTTTGTTACCAAGAAGAAGTAAGAGATCCATCAAGAATGGCCGAAGTTCTTAACAGAGTAATTGAAAAAGCAATAAGGGGTTCCGCACCAGCTCAAATAAACGTTCCAAGAGATTATTGGACACAGGTTATTGATATTGAACTTCCACCAATTGTAAGATTAGAAAGACAAGCCGGAGGCACAGATGCAATTACAAAAGCTGCTGATCTTTTATCAAAAGCGAAGTTTCCAGTTATTTTATCAGGAGCAGGTGTTGTTATTGGTAGTGCGATTAATGAAACCAAAAAACTTGCTGAAAAACTAGACTCACCCGTTTGCTCAGGCTATCAGCATAACGATAGTTTTCCAGGTAGTCACCCCTTAGCGGTTGGACCTTTGGGATATAATGGATCGAAAGCCGCGATGGAATTAATTTCTAAAGCAGATGTAGTTTTAGCTTTGGGGACGAGATTAAATCCTTTTTCAACTTTACCAGGTTATGGAATAGATTACTGGCCAAAAAATGCAAATATTATTCAAGTTGACATTAATCCAGACAGAATTGGTCTGACTAAGAAAGTTACCGTAGGAATAAGTGGTGATGCAAAATTAGTTGCTCAACAAATTTTTGAAAAATTGTCCTCTAATGCCGGGGATACAGATAGACAAGAAAGAAAGGATTTAATTCATCAAACGAAATCTGCATGGTTACAAAAATTATCAAGTTTAGATCATGAAGAGGATGATGAGGGAACAGTTTGGAATAAAGAAGCCAGAGAAAGAGATAAAGATAGAATGTCTCCAAGACAAGCATGGAGAGCGATACAAGCTGGAATGCCAGAGGATGTAATAATTTCAAGTGATATTGGAAATAATTGTGCAATAGGAAACGCTTATCCAACTTTTGAGAAACCAAGAAAGTATTTAGCTCCTGGTTTATTTGGACCTTGTGGTTATGGTTTCCCCTCAATCCTAGGTGCAAAAATTGGATGTCCTGATACACCTGTAATCGGTTTTGCAGGAGACGGCGCATTTGGAATTAGTATGAATGAGATGAGTTCTTGTGCTAGAGAGGAGTGGCCTTCAATAACTATGGTAATTTTTAGAAATTATCAATGGGGAGCAGAAAAAAGAAATACTACACTTTGGTTTGACAATAATTTTATTGGAACTGAGCTTGATCCTGAATTAAGTTTTGCAAAAGTTGCGGATGCATGTGGATTAAAAGGTGTGACTGTAAAAACAATGGATGAAACTACTGCTGCTATAAAACAATCTTGTGAGGATCAAAAAAAGGGAATTACGACTTTTATTGAAGTGATATTAAATCAAGAATTAGGCGAACCATTTAGAAGAGATGCGATGAAAAAACCGGTAAAAGTTGCTGGTATAAAAAAAGAGGATATGAAAAAGCAACCTTCTTTGATTTCTTAAAATTTAACTTTAGAAAGAAGGTTAATTTGCTAAATGCTCACGCCATTAAGCATAATTGATAACTTTTATCTATATTATATATACTAGCGTCATTATAATCATTTATAAAAGATAAATATGAATTATATGTTTAAAGATGTCATTTGAATTACCTAAATTAGATTATTCAAAAACTGCTTTGTCTCCAATAATGTCCGAAGAAACTCTTGACCTTCATCATGGAAAACATCACCAGACTTACATAACCAATCTTAATAATTTAATAAAAGATACTGAAATGTCTAAAATGTCTTTAGAAGACATCATAATTAACTCTTCAAAAGATAAATCTAAAATTGGAATTTTCAATAACGCTAGTCAACATTGGAATCATATATTGTTTCGAAATGCAAAAACCGTAAATGCTAACGATAATGGCACGAGTGGATATTTAGTAAAGACAGGAAAAAATAGTGGAAAAGTCCTGGGACACATAAGAGGTTGGGGTAAAGTTATTTAAGTTCGCTAAGTGAGGTATGGGGGCACCTGGCAACAGAACGCCCCTATTAATCTAATTGAGAGTCAACAAATTCCCAATTAATCAATTTTTCGTAAAAGTTTTCTAAATATTCAGGTCTTCTATTTT
>QCAD01000043.1 GCA_003282055.1 Pelagibacteraceae bacterium AG-339-N18 | reverse complement strand
TATCTTTTTGATGATAAATTAACTAAAATTAAAAGTTCTTACGGCACAGGTTTTAGGTACCCTTCATTGTATGAATTTTATTTTTATCCAGCAGGGAATGGTTATGATGGAAATGAAAAAGCCGAAAATAGTGAGAGTTTTGATATCGGTATTGAAAAAACCTTTCAAGAAATAGATTTAAAAATTGATATGAGTTATTTCAATATTAAATACCACGATGTACTTGAAGGTTGGCAGGCATCAGGCTGGGATGCAGGCAATCATCCAGGTACAGTTAAATCTCAAGGATTGGAATTAATGTCAAATTTTAAATTGAATAGATTTTTGAATTTTGATTTAAATTATACTTATACTTCTACCTACGATGGAGCAGAACAAGACGATCCAAATAAAACTAAAGGTCAAAATAATGCTCAATTAGTCAGAGTTCCTAGAAACTTAATTAACTTAAATACTAATTTTAAGATACCAGGTTTTGAAAATATAAATATTTTATTAAGCACTAAGTGGTCTGATATGGCTAGGGATTACGGCAACGGAAATAGGACTTTTGCAGATGAAAGAATAGACGACTACTTAGTTAATGATTTAAATATAAATTATAATTTTTCAGAAACATATAAATTGTATTTTAATATTACAAATTTACTTGATGAAAAATACGAAACTACTAGAGATTATTCACAAATGCCTAGAACATTTAATTTTGGATTAAAAAATAGCTTTTAAAGTTAATTAAGTTATATTTACCTAAATATAATTTTATGAATTATTTAAAAATATCAATAGGAATCTTTTTAGTTTTAGCAGCAAGTAGATTTATTCCTCACCCACCAAATTTCACAAGTTTAATAGCTTTAAGTTTTTATGTTCCAGCTTTATTGGGGAGGAGATTTATACCAAGTTTGATTTTCAGTTTTCTTTTGACAGATTTAGTTATTGGATTTCATAATACATTATTTTTTACGTGGGGTTCAGTTTTATTGATTGGGATTGTTTCAAATATTTTCAAAAAAAATTTGGGCTTAAGAGTAACTGGGGCAATTGTTGGTGCTTTGATTTTTTTTATTGTTACCAATTTCGGAGTATGGGCTAATGGTTTATATGGATTAACGTTGAATGGGTTAATTGCCTGTTATATTGCAGCTCTTCCTTTTTTTGGTAACACTATTATTTCAACATTAATATTTTCAGCTTTAATTGAGTTAATTTATAATTATTCTATATTGAGAACTAAAAAGACTTATTAAAGCGACCAAAATACACACTTAAATTCAATTTATTCATTCAGTATTAAAAAAAAATTGATATAAATAAATATAATCAATTATAAGTTAAAATAATTTGTGAAAAATTTATATTTATTTGAATTAAGCGACGTCTTCGACAAACAAGTTTACTTACCTTATTGTTCAGGTGTTGTTTGGTCGTATGTAAAAAATGATCCTTATATTAAGAAAAATTATGAAATGAAGGATTGGTTTTATGCTAGAGATGATTTAAACAAAATAATTAAAAAGATAAAAGATCCTGATATTTTACTGTTTAGTTGTTTTATGTGGAATTGGAGTTTGAATTGCGAAATAGCAAAATCAATAAAAGAAAAATATCCTAAATGTAAAATTTTTTTTGGTGGCCAACATCAGCCTTTAGCTGATAGGAACAAAGGTTTTTTTATTGAATATCCATATGTAGATGTTTTAATCCACAGTGAAGGAGAAGAAACAGTAAAAGAATTATTAAACGATAAAAACTATGAAGACATAAAAGGTATTACTTATAATAAGAATAATAAAGAATTCAGAACTGCTCCACGATTAAGGTTAGAAGGAATTCATGACAATCCAAGTCCTTATCTTGATGGTAGTTTTGATTTATTAATTGAGAAAAATAAAAACGATAGAAATTTAATTTTTCATGCGACAGTTGAATCTGCAAGAGGTTGTCCTTTTAGCTGTGCATTTTGTGAAATTGGAGAGAGATATTATCAAAAGTTAAAAACTAGTTATGACAAAACTAAAAGAGAAATAGATTGGATATCTAAAAATAAAATAGAATACGTAACTGATGCAAATTCAAATTTTGGAATTTTATTTGATCAAGATATGGATTTAGCAAAATATGTTGTTCAGGTAAAAAAGAGAACTGGTTTTCCCGAAGCTTTTAGAGTTACTTGGGCCAAAGGACAAGCTGATAAAGTTTTATTAATTGCTAAATTATTTGAAAAACATGATATTCAAAAAGGTATGACCATAGCTCTTCAATCAATGAATCCAAAAGTATTAGAGGCAATTAAAAGAAAGAATGTTCACAGCGGTAAATTAAAAGACTTTATTGATATGTATGAAAAGGAGAAAATTTCTAGCTATGTTGAGCTAATTTGGGGATTACCAGAGGAAACTCTTAACTCTTTTATTGATGGCGTCACATATATCATAGAACAAGGCTATCATAATTATTTAGATATACATTTAATGATGTTATTGCCAAATGCTCCTATCAGTGAACCTGGGTTTAAAGAAAAATATGGTATCAAAACAATCGCAGCACAACCTAGATTTTCTCACAGATCAAATCCTGAAAAATTAGTGGATGATCTAGTTTCATTTGTAACTGAAACAAACACATGCTCTTTAGAAGAATGGAAAGAAGGTCATCATTTTAGATGGATGATAATTTTTGGACATTACTTAGGACCATTACAATTTATATCAAGGGCTTTAAGAAAATTAATAGACGTAAGTTTTAAAGATTTTTACATGTCAATGCTAGAATTTGCAAAATCAAACTCTAATACTTTCTTGGGTAAAGAATATATTAATATAAAAGATAATTTAGATATAATATTAAAAAACCAAAGGCACTGGGGTGATATTATAGCTGATGCAGGAGATATAAATTGGGAAGTTGATGAGGCAACTTGTATAAGATTGGTAAAAAATAAAGATTTATTTTATACAGAAATTAAAAAATATTTATTAAGTAGATATGATATTGAAACTGAGGTTTTAGACACAATAATTGAGTATCAAAAGATTAGACTTACTCATCCATTTATAAATTACCCAATTAAAAAAGAGTTTAAATATAACATTCATGATGTGGTTGAAAATGACGAGAAGCTAGTAAGGAAGAGCAATATTCTAATTGCTGACGCCCAAAAATATGAGAACTTATATGATTGGGCTAAATATACACTTTGGTTTGGAAGAAGAATAGCTAGATATAAAACTAATATTATTTCAGCTGATAATTCTCCAGTTTTAAATATTAAAAAGAATGAATTACATGAACAAAATAAAATTAATAATAATTTAAATATTAATTAAACATTAATATGAACAATAATTACTCAATTTTTTCTCTTATAAAGAATGCTTTCTCATGTCATGAAAATTGGCAAAGAGCTTGGAGAGATCCTATGCCAAAAAAAGAATATGATGCAATTATTATTGGTGGTGGAGGTCATGGTTTGGCTACAGCTTATTATATGGCTAAAAAGCATAATATGACAAATATTGCAGTTGTTGAAAAAGGTTGGATCGGTGGCGGTAATACAGGAAGAAATACTACAATTATTAGATCAAATTATTTATGGGATGCAAGTGCTGGTTTATATGATCATGCATTAAAAATTTGGGAAGGTTTATCTCAAGAACTTAATTATAACGTTATGTTCAGTCAAAGAGGAGTTATGAATTTAGCACATAACCTTCAAGATGTTCGTGATCTTAAAAGAAGAACTCATGCAAATAGATTAAACGGAATAGATGCTGTTTGGTTAAATACTGATGAAGTAAAAAAATTCTGTCCGATCATAAATACTTCTCCAGATATAAGATATCCAGTTTTAGGTGGTACATTACAAAAAAGAGCTGGCACAGCACGTCATGATGCAGTTGCTTGGGGATACGCTAGAGGAGCGGATCAACTAGGTGTCGATATAATTCAAAATTGTGAAGTTAAAGGAATAAAAAGAGATAGTGATCAAGTTATTGGTATTGAAACATCCAAAGGTTATATCAAATCAAAAAAAATTGGAGTAGTTGCTGCAGGTCATTCGAGTGTGTTAGCAAATATGGCTGGTTTTA
>QCAD01000042.1 GCA_003282055.1 Pelagibacteraceae bacterium AG-339-N18 | reverse complement strand
TTAATTAAAGCTTCACAATGATCTTTGACATAAATCCATTCTCTAGAATTTTTACCCTTTCCATAAATAGGTAAAGGTCTATTATTCATAATATTAAATATTAATTTAGGAATTAATTTTTCCGGATGTTGTTTTGGACCATAATTATTTGAACAATTTGTTACAATAGCAGGTAGATTATAGGTTCTCACATACGAACTAACTAAATGGTCAGATGCAGCTTTGCTAGCAGCGTAAGGTGAACTTGGCTGATAGGGATATTTTTCATTTGATCTTCCTCTTAAAACATCTCCATAAACCTCGTCTGTAGAAATATGAATTAATCTAGATTTATACTTTTTTGAAAAACTTTTAAAACATTCAAGAAGATTATAAACACCAACAATATTAGTTTGGATAAAATTTCCTGGATTATCAATTGATCTGTCTACATGTGTTTCAGCAGCTAAATTGAAAATTCCTATGGGTTTGTATTTTGTAAATATTTTTAAGATTTTCTTACTTGAAATATCAAGTTTTATATACTTATACTTTTTTGAATTTTTAAATTCTTTAGTATTATATAAATTTGAAGAATAAGTACCTTTATCTATATTGATTACATTAAAATTTTTTTTTAATAATAATTCTATGAGATTGCTTCCTATAAATCCTAATCCACCAGTAACAATGATTTTTTTCATTTTTTGATTTTTACATTAAAAACAAATTTTAGTATAGTCGAGTATATATATATTATGTCAATAACTAGGCAAAATCTTTCTGTGATCATCGTAAGTTATAAAAGTGATTATGTGATCGAAAACTGTATTGATTCTATTGATGGTGAAATTGAAATAATTATCATTGATAATTCTAATAATGGTCAATTTAAAAAAAAAATTGAAACCAAGTATAAAAATGTTAAATGCATTTTATCAAAAAAAAACTTAGGTATGGGAGGAGGAAATAATTTAGGTATTGAAAATGTAAATAAAGATTTTGCGTTAATATTAAATCCAGATGTCGCTTTAGAGAATAACTCTATGAATGAAATATTTATAGCATCAAAAGAAATTGATAATTTCGGAATTATAGCGCCAATTTCGATCAAAGATGAATATCCAAATTATATTTTAAAAAAGGGTGACAACTTTGATCCAGAAAAACCCTTTAAAGTCAAAAGTGTTGATGGATATGCAATGCTTTTAAATTTAAAACAATTAAAAAAAATAGATAATTTTAATTTTTTTGACGAGAATTTTTTTTTATATCTTGAGAATGAGGATTTATGTAAGCGATTAACAGAAAAAAATGAAGATATCTATATTATTCCAAAATCGAAAATAAATCATTTAGGAGGAAAAGCTGTAGATCCAAAGTATAAAAATGAAATTGAATATTTAAGGAATTGGCATTGGATGTGGTCAAAATTTTATTTTAATAAAAAACATTACGGATATTTAATTGCTTTATTTAAAGTTTTTAAAAATTTGATTTCTGCAAAACTAAATTTTTTTTATTATTTAATTACTCTCAATACCTTTAAAAGAAAAATTTATCAAATGAGATTATCAGGATTAATCAGTTCTATGAGAGGAAAAAATTCTTATTATAGGCCTAATCTTTGAAATTTAATGACCAGGGAATTCAATTAAATTTTCTACCAAGTATCCTTTTTTAGTTAATCCATTAGAACCATTAAGATCAAAAAGATTTATCACAAATATAAATCCAGCAACTTTTCCTTGGGAAATTTCCACAAGTTTCGCTGCAGCATTAGCAGTACCACCAGTAGCAATTAGATCATCAATAATTAAAATAGTATCATCCTTACTTATAGAATCTTTGTGAACTTCTATGGTAGCTTTCCCGTACTCTAATTCAAAATCAACAGAGTGCACCTCAGCGGGCAATTTATTTTTTTTTCTAAACATTATAAATGGTTTTTTCAAAAGATAAGAAACAGCAGACGCAAAAACAAATCCTCTAGACTCAATTGCAGCAATCTTATTAAACTTCATTTTTTTTGATCTTTCTATAATCTGATCAATTGCTTCTGAAAAGGCTTTCTCATTTTTAATTAGTGTAGTGATATCTCTAAATAAAATACCTTTTTTTGGATAATCTGGGATAGATCTAATAAAGTCTTTTAAATTCATAAGAGTAAATTATAAAAGTATAAATAAATTAATTTTATAACATGACAATAAATAAATTAGCAATCATAGGTGGAAGTGGCCTTTATGATGTTGAGGAGTTCAAAAACAGAGAATTATTAGATTTATCCACCCCTTGGGGAAAACCCTCAGACCAAATTTTAAAAACTAATTATAATAATAAAGAAGTTTATTTTTTACCAAGGCATGGAAGAGGTCACTTTGTTTCTCCCTCAAAAATTAATTTTAGAGCAAATATTGATGCCTTAAAGCAATTAGGTGTTACTGATATTGTATCTGTTTCGGCTGTCGGTTCGTTAAAAGAGAATTTGCCTCCAGGAAAATTTGTTATTGTTGATCAGTTTATTGATAGGACATTTGCGAGAGAGAAAACTTTTTTTGATGATGAAATTGTTGCTCACGTTTCTATGGCTCACCCGACATCTAATGGTTTGATGAACGCATGTGAAGAGGCGATAAAAAAAGAGAAAATTCAATTTCAAAGAAATGGAATATACGTTGTTATGGAAGGACCTCAATTTTCAACATTAGCAGAGTCAAATTTATATAGATCTTGGAAAGCAGATGTAATTGGAATGACTAATATGCCAGAAGCAAAATTAGCAAGGGAGGCAGAGATTAGATATGCATCTGTTTCAATGGTTACAGATTATGATTGTTGGCATCCTGATCATGAAAACGTTGATGTTCAACAAGTTGTAAAAGTTTTATTAGCTAATGCTGCTAAAGCAAAAAATATGATTAAAAACTTAATTGAAAACTATGAAAATCATATTGATCCTAATGATCCAACTAACAATTGTTTAGATGTAGCTATTATTACTGCACCAGAAAAAAGAACGAAAAAAACTATAGAAAAATTAAATACGGTAGCGGGAAGAGTATTAAAAAAATGAAAAAACTATTATTAATATTAATATTTTTAGTAGCTTCAAATGCAGTTTACGCAAATGGAAAAATTTTAAAAAGCGGTTTCATTACTAAATCAGCCTCGGTAAAAGAAGGTATGAATATTGATGACCCTAAAAATAAAATTATAATTATTTACAATCATGGTCAAAATTCAAATGATAAAGCCCACAAGAGTGAATGTATTTGGGTAAATCAAATAAGAAATCAAGCTTCATTAGTTGATAAGGAAATTGATGGTAAAAAAATTATGGTTTATAATTTCTGCTCAAATGATTTTGCGGGCGATATGTCATTAAAAAAACATTGGTGGAATTCTAAAACTCCTTATACTGGTAAGCACAAATTAGATAAAAGAATTGAAAAAAATTTAGAATTAGTTGAAAAATTTATAAGTATAGGGGTTCCAAGAAATCAAGTTATTATATCAGGTCATTCATGTGGTGGTCTATTAACTCTAATGTTGTTATCAGCTTACCCCGAAAAAGTAGGCGGAGGTATATCATATATGCAAGCTTGTTTTGGCAAGCTTTCTAAAACTTATAAAGTAAAAAAAGTAGGCCCTGAAAAGGCATTAGAAAAATTTGCTAAAAAATATCCAGGCCCTGCTCAATTACGAGCAAGACAAATTAATAATATTAAACAATCTGATAATGTTCCTGTTTTAGCTTTCACTCATCCCAAGGATAAATGGGAGGGACTGTTATCTGACTGGTTAGAAGAAGTTCCAGGAGTTAAAAGAATTGTTATTTCTGAAGACTATAAAATTAAAGGAAAATCTTGTGTTGTAAAAGGAGATGATTGGCAAGAAAATGTTTCAGCTCGGAAAAATCCGGGTCATGAAATGAACCAAGGGGCATGTTTTCAATACTATAATCCAGAAATTCTTAATTTTATTGCCTCAAGATTAAAATGAAAATTGAAGGAAAAGAATATCGTACTATTTGGTTTGAAAATAATATCGTAAAAATTATAGATCAAACAAAACTTCCACACCAATTTCTAATTAAAGACCTTAAAACAGTTAAGGATACAATAAACGCTATTAAAGCAATGGAAGTAAGAGGCGCACCTTTAATAGGAGCAACCGCAGCGTATGGATTGGTTTTAGCAATTCTTGAAAATAACGATCAATCATTTTTAAAGAAATCTGCTGAAGATTTAATAAGC
>QCAD01000041.1 GCA_003282055.1 Pelagibacteraceae bacterium AG-339-N18 | reverse complement strand
TGCCTTGCTCAGTGCCATGAATTGTTTTTGAGGGAAATATCAACAGATCATCCTCTTTAGTATCAAATACAACCTTACTTGAATTTAAAATATCTCTTTTTTTAAAAATATTTTCCTTAGCTAAGGATCTTGAGCCAAATAATTGAGGAATAAATTCATTATGCTTAGAGTCATCAAAAAACATAATTTTAGCATCATCTTTTTGTTTCTTTAAGTAGAATGCTATAGAAAGATGGGATTGATCATGAGAGTGACTATCAATATGTTCAGTATTTTTCGAAATTGTAGCCCAAGATCGCTGAAAATAAAGATCAAGTTTTTTATGGTTTACAGATAAATTTTCTAAATATTCTAAAATACAATTATTTATTTGAATAAATAAATTTTTGAATTTTTGATTATTATGCAAATATTCAAATCCTTGCGTGTCTCCTGTCCAAGCTTTATTTGCAGATTTGTAATCTAAATTTTTACTTTTTTTTTCCATTGATCTGACCTCTTCAATCATTTCATTTTTTTCATCATCTGTAAGTGATAGTGCGGACTTATAAACTGTAAGTGGGAAAAAGTTAAAAATTTTTTGCATTGAAAAAATTACAGAACGTAAGGTTCTGGCCTTGCTTTTGCGCCTAATACTCTTTCGACTGCCATATTTGAAATGTCAATAGATTGATAAGATCCTGTTGTAATTAATTCTGTCAAAGCTCTACCAATTCCTGGTGCTTGCATTAATCCTCTTCCAGTAAAGCCAGTCGCTAAGTAAACATTTTCAAACTTAGGATGTTTTCCAACAACAGCATTATTATCTAATCTATTACAATCATAATAACCAGCCCATCCCCCAGTAAGTTTTAATTCTTCAAAAGCTGGGACTCTTTTTGCTAAAGCAGGCCAGACTAGCTCTTCAAAATCATCCCAAGCAGGTTCAAGGTCTTTTGAATCAAAAACAGATTTTGGTGATCCAGCCAGATATTCTTTACCTTCAGGTCTCCAGTAAACACCAGTGGTTAAATCTCCTGTAAGTGGCATTTCAGGAATATGTTTTGGACACTTAACTCTAAAAACAGTATGTTTCTGAGGTTCGACTGGAATATCCTCCAATAATTCTCTTGTCCAACATCCAGCAGCAGATATGATTGTTTTAGCCTTTATTTCCGATAAAGATTTAACTTCACCTTTAATAAATTCTGCACCTTGCTCTATTGCTTTACTTTTTAATGCTGTATGAAAAAGAAAAGGATCAATCCATCCTTCACTTTTATTATCAGTAAACGTAGCGGTTTCTATTCCTTCTTTGTTAATATATGGAAAAAATTTATCTAACTCAGAGCCCTTGATGTTTTTTGTTCCAGCATAACATGCTTTATGATTTTCTAGTGCTTTATATTGCTCTTCTGCATGTTCTGGACCAAACATTAACAGATATCCATTAGGTACCATGCTTGCTGTAGGATTAGGATTTTTTTTTGTTTTGAGTAATTCTGGTATTTGATAAATAAACTCTCTAGCAAATTTGCCTAACAAAATATTTTCCGTTTGAAAAAATTGTCGCCTAAAACCTCCAAGAGAAAGTGGAAAAGAAGCTGATTTATAAGTTGGGTCTCTTTCAATTACTTTAACTTTTCTTCCTTCTTTAGATAGAAAATAAGCAGTCGCTGTACCAATTATTCCACCACCAACTATTACAACATCATCCATTTAATTTAATACCACTAGATTATAATTAAGAAATAATGCATAGAAACACCAAAGTAAATATGGAATCATTAAGTAATAGCTAACAAAATTGACACGTTTAAATCTAATAATCAAAATTATTATCAAAGTTATCAAAATAACAAGAACAACTAACGCAAAAAATATTTGATGTAGTCCAAAAAAAACAACGCTCCAGGTAGCATTAAAAATTATATGTATAAAATAAATATAAATTGTATTTAAGTCTTTTTTTTTGCTGTGCCAAAAGAACCAAATAGCTAATGTCATCATTACGTATAGAGTTGTCCAAACAGGAGCAAATATCCAATCTGGTGGATTGTAATCTGATTTAATAAGCCCAGAGTACCAGGGCTCTTTAAGGGTTATAGAGACTAAACCACCAATAAATGACGCAGAAAAGGTGACAATTAAAAAAAGAGTCAATGATAAAAATTTATTTTTTAACATATTAGTATTATACATCTTTATAGAATGAATAAAAAAACTATTTGGATCACAGGTGGAAGCACAGGAATTGGTAAAGCTTTAGCAATAAGATTTGCTAAAGAAGGTTGGAATGTAGCAATATCCGCAAGGCGTGAGAATCTATTGAGTGAGATTTGTGAAGAATATGAAAACATTAATTCTTTTCCATTAGATGTGACTGATAAAACTAAATGTAAAGAAGTCTTTCAAAATGTATTAGATAAGTTTCAAAATATAGATATTTGTTTCTTTTCAACTGGAACATGGGATCCAAAACGAGAGAAAGATATTGATATTGAGCAAATTGAAGATGTATTTAAAGTTAACTTTTTTGGAACTTTAAACAGCATTAAAGCTGTAGAAAAATATTTTAAAGATAAAAAAAGTGGAACAATA
Source organism: Pelagibacteraceae bacterium AG-339-N18 (assembly GCA_003282055.1). The sequence goes on along the minus strand of QCAD01000041.1, from coordinate 1,848 downwards.
ACAATAGTCTCATCAATTGCTGGTTATAGAGGATTGCCTAATTCAACAGGTTATGGGCCATCTAAATCAGCCTTAAACAATTTAGCTGAAAGTTTATATTTTGATTTTAGTAGATCAAATGTTCGGGTATGTTTAGTTTCACCAGGTTTTATTAAAACTCCTATGACAGATAAAAATGATTTCAAAATGCCTTTTTTAAAAACTCCTGAATATGCTGCAGAAAAAATTTATGATGGCTTAGTAAATAAAAATTCCTTTGAAATTCATTTTCCAAAATCTTTAACAATTATATTAAAAATATTAAGCTTCTTACCAAATAAAATTTATTTTGGCTTAATTGGAAAACTTACAAAATATCAAAAAAATTAATCTTTAACAAAAACTACTGTTAATTCTGCTACTTTGAAACCAAATTTAGTCATAGTAGCCCGGTTAATTGCTACACGTTCATCTTGTTTAAAAATCCAGTCATCAAAAGTAATTTTCATTTCTTTCCCTTTAACTGGAACTAATAATACGTATTCAAATTTAAAGGCAGGTCCATAAGAATAACCTTTAGCTTTTCCAACTACATCACCTGCAGTTCCCTCATAATTATTATCATCGATTTTTGTTATTTGCCATTGTCGAGTTTGAATTTCTCCATCATCCCAATTAAATTTTTCATCAAGTATTAATTTTTTTCCATCCCATTTTCCATTTAAATCAGCAGAGAATTGTCGTGTGACTTTACCAGATCTGTTTTGAAGTACACCCCAAGCTTTAACATTACCAGATAAATAATTTTCAATAATCAGTCTTGGTTCTTTATTTTTAAAATCCTCTGGGTTCATAGCACTATTTTTTGAACAGTTTGTAGTTAAGAATAGTAAAATTATCAATAAAATTGATTTAATATTTTTAGTTTTAGTCATTTGTCTTTTTAATATCATTTATTTTGAAGCGAAAATTGAATTAAATCTATATTTTTTGATTTAAATCCTGCCTCACAATAAGAAAGGTAAAATTCCCACATTCTCTTAAAAGTTAAATCGAAACCCTGTTTTTTTATTAAATCCCATTTTTGATTAAATTCATTTCTCCATATAGCAAGTGTATCAGAGTAATGATCTGCATATGAGTCGTATGACTTAATTGTAAGACCATTTTCTGAAACATATTTATTAATGATGCCTTTGCTTGGTAAAAAACCTCCAGGGAAAATATATTTTTGAATAAAATCTTTTTTAGTCTTGTATCTATTAAACATATTATCGTCGATTGTTATAGCTTGAATGGCTGCTTTTCCATTATCTGATAAATTATTTTTAATTGTTTTGAAATAACTTTTCAAATAATTCTGACCTACAGCCTCAATCATCTCAATTGACGCTATTGAATTATATCTATCTTTTAAATCTCTATAATCTTTTATTTCGATATTCACTTTTTCATTCAAGCCACATTTGTGAATTCTTTTTTTAGCGTACTCAAATTGTTTCTTTGAAATTGTAATACAGTCTAATTTTACATCATATTTTTTACCTAGATATTCAGCAAAACCACCCCAACCACATCCAATTTCTAAAATCTTATCTCCATTATTTGGTCTTATTAGATCAATTAATTTTTGATATTTATTATTTTGAGCATTAGAAAGATCTTTATTTCTTTCATCAAATATTGCACTAGAATAAGTTAAAGTTTTATCAAGCCAGAGAGCAAAGAACTCATTTCCTAAATCATAATGTTTTGAAATATTTTCCTTACTTCTTTTTCTGGTATTCTTTATGAAAATATTTTTAAAATGATTGATTAATGGAAAATCAAGTATGCCTGAAAATTTATAAATTATTTTAATGTTTCTTG
>QCAD01000040.1 GCA_003282055.1 Pelagibacteraceae bacterium AG-339-N18 | reverse complement strand
GTGGAGCTAAATTATTTGCTTCAAGCGCAAAATTTGATAGCGGCACAGGATGGCCATCATTTTCAGAGGCATTACCAGGAGCTTTTAAAACAAAAATAGATTATTCCTTTGGAATGAGGAGAATGGAATATCATTGTGCAAATTGTGGTGCACACCATGGCCATGTTTTTTTAGATGGACCTACCGCTACTAAAAAAAGATTTTGTAATAATGGATTGTGTTTAATTTTTAAACCAGAAAATTAGTTTGAAAAACCATATTTTCTAAGTCTTATATCTCCTGTTCTTGCATGAGCTTCCATTCCTTCATATCTAGAAATCCTAGCTGCAGCAGCACCAACTAATTTAGTAGACTGTTTAGTCATTCTTTGAAAACTTAATGTTTTAATAAATTTACCAACAAACAATCCACCAGTATATTTTCCTGCTCCTTTAGTTGGTAAAATATGATTTGTACCAGAACATTTGTCGCCATATGCAACAGTTGTTTCTTCACCCACAAACAATGATCCATAATTTGTTAGTTTTTCATGAAACCATTTTAAGTTTTCAGTCTGTACTTCTAAATGTTCAGGTGCATATTCGTCACTAACTTTTACTATTTCCTCATTAGTGTCACAAAGAATTACTTCACCATAGTCTCTCCAGGCTGCTTCAGCACTTGTTCTTGGAACTTCTGGGAGTTCTGCAATTAATTCTGGAACTCTTTTCATCACTTTTTCAGCTAATTCTTTATTAGTTGTATAAAGCCAACATGGTGAATTATATCCATGCTCTGCTTGTCCTACTAAATCTACAGCAACTATTTCTGGATCAGCTTTAGCATCTGCTATAATTCCAATTTCAGTTGGTCCTGCAAATAGATCTATACCAACTTTTCCATATAAAATTCTTTTAGCCTCAGCCACAAATTGATTTCCTGGACCCACAATTATATCTGCAGGAGGATTTTTGAATAATCCATTGGTCATTGCTGCAATTGCAGGAACTCCACCTAAATTTAAAATAACGTCTGCACCACAAAGATCAGCTGTGTAAACAATAGTAGGATGTGCTCCAATACCTTCTTTAGGAGGACTGCATGCAATAATATTTTTAACACCAGCAACCTTTGCTGTAGTTACACTCATTACAGCAGATGCAATGTGAGCATATCTTCCACCAGGGATGTAGCAACCAGCTGTATTTACAGGCACTAGTTTTTGACCTGCGTACAAACCATCAGAAAGCTCTACTTCAAAATCTTGTCCATAATTTTTTAATTGTGCTTCTGCAAATTTTCTAACTCTATCAAATGAAAATTGAATGTCATCTTTGGTTTTTTGGTCTAAAGTTTTTTTGATTTCCTCAATTTTGTTTTTTGATACAATTATATCTCCATCATATTTGTCAAATTTTTTGGTTAAATCGATGCATCCTTGCTCTTTTGTTTTTTCAATATTTTTTAGTAAATCTTGAACTATTCCATTTGTCTTATTGTCATCAGTGGACGAAGTTTTTGGAGATTTTTTTAAATAAGTAATAGCCATGAGTACATTTTTATTATTGATAGTTTTTTAAGGCAAATTTAATTTTAATGCAATCAAACAATTAATCTAACGCAACAACAGCTGCCGCAATCGATGCTAATCTTGCAGGTGCTTCATCAGAACGACTAGTTATAACTACAGGTACTTTACCACCAACAACAACTCCTGCAGCACATGCACCACTAAAATAAATCAACATCTTTACTAATGCATTTCCTGTCTCAACACTTGGCACCAATAAAACATCGGCAATTCCTGCAACATCATTTTTAATGCCTTTAATAGTTGCAGATTTTTTTGAAATACTATTATCAAAAGCTAAAGGTCCAAATACATCTGCACTCAAATTTTCTTTTTTTGCAAGAGTTGTAATTTCCTCAGCTTCTTTAGAACTTGGGACACTATCTAAAACTTCTTCTGTAGCAGACAATACTGCAATTTTTGGCCTTTTAATTCCAATTCTATGAGAAAAATTAATCACATTTTTTAGGATATGCATTTTGGTTTTTACATTTGGTAATACATTTAAAGCGCCATCTGTAATGATTAAAGGTTTATCATCTTTTCCTAATGTCATATGCCATATATGACTCAATCTCGTTTTGCCTAACAAGCTGTACTCTCTTTTTAAAACCTCTTTCATTAAGATATCTGTATGAATATGGCCTTTGACTATAATTTTTATTTTTCCCTCACTAGCAAGTTTTGCAGCTATACCTGCTGTATTATTTTCAACCGCCTCATTTATTATTTCATATTTTGAAATATCCCACTTGATCTCTTCGGCACATTTAAGTATTTCTTTTTCATCTCCTATAAAAATTGGATCAATCAAATTTTCTTTGACTGCATCTTGAACAGATAACATTGGCAACGGTTTTCCTGCGTTAACAATACCAGCTTTAACTCCTTTATTTTTAAGTGCAGCGTTTAAAAGATTATTTGGAACAACTATTTCTTTATTTGAAAGCATATTTTATTATAAGTTATCTTTTTTTATAAATTATCCAAGGCGAAAGATCTTCATTTTAAACAACAATTATCTAAGATAAAATTCTCAGCATTTACTGTATTTATTTACTAAAGACATTAGAATTTTTTTTCTTTAAAAATAAATTATAAACTATTATAGAGACATTTATTTAAAATGAAATTTGTAATTTTAGACGTATATCCTAAAAAAAATCATAGACTTATTAAAGATACTGCAGGTGGATATGGTACAGGTAATGATTTTGGAAATACTTTGTTTTCAAAAATGTTAAATTATTATGTCGACACTAATATTGGAATGCCCTCAATCGAGATAATGATAATTAGCTCTATTTTAAAAAAAAAACATCAAGTTCATTACACACGTGATTTAAAAGACAAAGAGATTACAAATTGTGATTTTATTATATTACCATCATCTATTATTGCTCATGAAACTGAGCTAGAAGCTCTATCAGAACTAAAACACAAAAAAATATTTGTAACAGGAATTTTTGCAACAACTAAAAAAGAGAAATATTTAAAAGAAAATACAATAGTTGTTAAAAATGAGTCAGATACTTTTTTTTACAATCTTGAAAAAAGTAACAACTTTAATCTAAATTTCTTAAATGAATTATTTTATAAAAAAGATTTAATAAACGATTTTTATTCACAGGTTGAACTTGATGATTTTCCTTACCCTGATTGGGGGAGTTATACAAAAAAATTTCCTCTCAGAAATGATTTCTTTAGTTTAAATCAAAAAATAGCAATTCCTTTGCTAGGTACAAGAGGATGTCCATATTCATGTTTCTTTTACTGCACTTACCCATTACAACAAGGCAGAAAAGTAAGAGCCAGATCCATAGAAAATATAATTGAAGAAATCAAGCACTGGAAAAATGAATTAGGAACAAATAAGTTTGTTTTTAGAGATCCAGTTTTTTCAATAAATAGAAAACATACAATCGCATTTTGTAAAAAAGTTATAGAGGAAAAATTAGATATTACTTTCATGGTAGAAACACATTTAAATAATTTAGATGATGAAATGATACCATTATTAAGAAAAGCTGGCCTAGAACTAGTCTATGTAGGTGTTGAGTCGTCAAGCCATTTTGTTTTAAAAGATATGAAGAGATTTACTGTAGAACACGATAAACAGTATAAGGTAATAAAGAATTGTGAGGATGTTGGTATTAAAGTAAAGACAATGTTTATAATCGGTAATCCAGAAGACAACAAAGACACTATAGTTCAATCAATTGAATATGCAAAATATTTGCCAAGTTTATATTCTCAATTTAGTGTATTTACACCTTACCCAGGCACTCCAGCATATAATGAATTTAAAGATATTATTACAGAGTCAAAACTTGAAAATTTTAATCAATACAATTTAACTTTTAAACATAAAAATTTATCAAAAAAAAACATTAGTGATCTAAAAAGTTTAGCCTACTTTAAATTTTATTTTAATTTCAAAAAAATGTTTCAAATACTTAAATATTTTCTTAAATCGAAATATGAAAAAAAGAATCAGTGGGTGGGGTAGAAATATTGCACTAGATGCAAATGTTTCTTTTCCGAAAAGTTTAAAAGAACTAAAAAAAGAAATAAAAAAAAATTGTATTGCCAGAGGTCTTGGTAGATCATATGGTGACAGTTCTATACAACCAAGTAAAACTATAATCACAACAAAACTAAAAAATATCATTAGTTTTAATAAAAAAACAGGAATTTTAGAGGCAGAATGTGGTGTGAGTATAAAACAATTGAATAAATTGATAATTAATAAAGGTTGGTTTTTACCAGTTACCCCAGGGTCAAAAAATATTACTTTAGGTGGTATGATAGCAACGAATGTTCATGGTAAAAATCATCATAAAGTTGGTGGTATTGGAAGGTATGTAATTAGCTTAAAAATTTTGGATAACAAAAATAGATTGACCTTATGTAGTAGAAAAAAAAATAATAAACTTTTTAACTATACTATTGGTGGGATGGGTTTAACTGGAGTGATTTATTCATTAAAAATCAGACTCAAAAAAATTTATTCAGATCTCATTTACGAGGAAAAAATAAAATGTCACAATCTCAAAGAAACATTATCGAATATCAATAAAAGCAAAAATTGGGAGTATAACGTTTCTTGGATAGACACATCATCCTCAAATAAATCAATTGGTAGATCAATTGTTTCCAGAGGCTATTTTTATAAAAAAAATAAAAAAAATGAATTTAATTATTCAACGAAAGAAATTTTCAGTATGCCGAATATTTTTTTATTTTCATTAATGAATAGATATATTATTCAGATTTTGAATACTTTATATTTCAATTTTTCAAAATTAGGTAAAAACTTAACTTCAATTAATGATTTTTTTTATCCTTTGGATAAAATACAGAATTGGAATTACGTTTATGGAAAAAAAGGATTCATTTCTTATCAATGCTCAGTTCCTTTTAATGATGCATATAAATCCATATATGAAAT
>QCAD01000039.1 GCA_003282055.1 Pelagibacteraceae bacterium AG-339-N18 | reverse complement strand
GTGAGTTTTTATCATCAGAGTAAATTACAGTTTTAATATTTAATTTTTTTGCAGCAACTGACAACATACTTCCTAGTTGACCACCACCAAGAATTCCTAATATAATTTCAGACATTGAGATTATCTTGGAGTTTTTTTAATAGATTTAGTTTGAGATTCTCTCCAACTTTTGAGTTTTACCTTTACTATAGGGTTATAGATGGCAATTATTGATGCAGCAAGTATAGCCGCATTTATCGCCCCATCTTCTCCAATTGCTAAGGTTCCTACTGGAATTCCTTTTGGCATTTGTGCGATGGATAATAAGCTGTCTAAGCCTTTAAGTTTTTTACTTTCAATTGGGACTCCCAGTACTGGTATTTGAGTAAGCGCTGCAATCATACCTGGTAAATGTGCGGAACCGCCAGCGCCGGCAATTATTACACCTATATTATTTTTTTCAGCCTCTGAAGCAAATTTATACATTCGAATTGGTGTACGATGAGCAGAAACAATTTTTGTTTCCAAAGGAACCCCAATTTTTTTTAATATTTTTTTTGTTAATTTCATTACTTTAAAGTCAGATTGACTACCCATAACTATTGATACTTTAAGATTTTTTTTTCTATTCATGATTTTTTTATACAAACTTTATTTCAAAAAATTGTTGAAATTTCAATAAATTAGATGAATTATTAAAAGAATTTAAAATGAAAAAAAACTTTTTATGATGAAAATCAAAGTTTAAAGAGACTGTAGGAGAAGGTTCAACTGTTAATGAATGAAGAGAATTCAAAAATTTCTGAGAATACAGATGTTAATGATGAATTAAATGAGGTTTGTGACGAATGTAAAAATCAAGATGAAAGTGTGACCCAAAATTTAATTTTAACAGGATTTAAAATTTGTAAATCATGTAGAATTTCAAAGACTATTTTTCCTCTTTAAATACTGTTTATAGGTAGAGCGTTCATTCTACTCATTACAAAGGATACTGATAAAAAAGCAATAATTAGAAGTGATAAAAATACTATTCCAAATGATTTTAAATTTGATTTTAAATTCAATATTTGTTTTGTTGAAATTATTAAACCTGCGAAAATCCAAAACTGGGTAAGAAAAATGATAGGTATCATTAAGTCTGGAGTTAAAGCAAAAAATCTGATTAGGCCTGGGGCATGCGCATATCCTACTGCTACTAATACTTTTCTAAAAGGAACCTTGGTTTGTTTATCAGGAAAAAGTTTAACACCGATCACAAAAATAAAAATTGCCCAAATTAACCAAGTTATAATTGCTGTTAGTCCTGATATTCCTATAGATGTTTTAACAACTGTATTTGCAGCCACAGCACCAGCGACACCATCTAATATCATAATTAAGCCTGCAAAATAGATTGCTGCTTCACCAAAATTTTTGTTATCACTATAAAGAGATTTATCTAATTTAATCGATTTAAAAATTATATTTAGAAATTCAGCGAACATTTAATTTTTTGATTATTATACGATACAACTAATAGATTTATTACTAATGCAATTATAATAATAATGCAAATCTCAATAAATGCTGAATTACATGGTCAAATTGATCTTTGCAAAAATGAAGTTGTTTAAACTAACAATAAAAAATTAGCAACTGTAATACATTTCAAACTCTATAGGATGAGGCGTGTGTTCAAAATTATGTATTTCCTCAAATTTTAAAGCTATATATGCATCTATTTGATCATCAGTAAAAACATTACCTTGTTTTAAAAAATCTCTATCTTTGTCAAGACTTTCCATTGCTTCTCTTAATGATCCACAAACAGTAGGAATTTTTTTAACTTCGTCTTCAGATAAAGCATAAAGATCTTTATCAAATGATTTTCCTGGATCAATTTTATTTTTAATTCCATCTAAACCTGCCATTAACATTGCTGCGAAAGTTAAATAAGGATTTCCAGCAGCATCACCAAATCTAATTTCGCATCTGGCTGCTTTTTTACTTAAAGTAATAGGAATTCTACATGATGCGGATCTGTTTCTTGCAGAATAAGCTAACAACACAGGAGCTTCAAAACCTGGGATTAATCTTTTATAACTGTTAGTTGTTGCATTTGAAAAAGCATTTATAGCTTTCGCGTGCTTTAAAATTCCACCGATATAATGTAAAGCAGTGTCTGACAAACCTGCATATTTATCGCCAGAAAATAATGCGGTGTCTCCTTTCCAAATTGATTGGTGAACGTGCATTCCTGAACCATTGTCTCCTTTTACAGGCTTTGGCATGAATGTAGCTGTTTTGCCGAAAGAGTTAGAAACCATGTGAACAGCATATTTATAAAGTTGTAAATTATCTGCTTGATCTACGAGTGTACCAAAATACATTCCTAGTTCATGTTGACTTGGTGCAACTTCATGATGATGCTTCTCTACCTTAATACCCATTTCTTTCATAGCTTTTAGATATTCACTTCTCATATCTTGTTCACTATCAACTGGTGGGACTGGGAAATAACCACCTTTAATTCCTGGTCTATGGCCTAAATTTCCATTTTCATATTCTCTACCTGAGTTATAAGGACCTTCTTTGCTGTCAATTTTAAATCCTGTCTCGTTCATGTCATTTTTAAATCTTACATCATCAAATACAAAAAATTCAGCTTCAGGACCAAAAAATGCTTTATCACCAATTCCTGAACTTTTTAAATAGGCCTCTGCTTTTTTAGCTGTTCCTCTTGGATCTCTCTCGTAAGAATCTTTTTTTATTGCATCTAAAACATCACAGAAAAGATTTAAAGTGTTATGAGATGTAAATGGATCTACAATTGCTCTTGATGTATCAGGTTTAAGGATCATGTCTGATTCATTTATAGCTTTCCACCCAGCTATAGAGGATCCATCGAAAAAAATTCCTTCGTTCAACATTTCATCATCGACCATTTTGGCATCCATGGTAACATGTTGTAGTTTACCTCTAGGATCGGTGAATCTTAAATCTACATACTCAATTTCTTTATCCTTGATAGTCTTTAATACATCACTTGAACTCATAATCTCTCCTTTATAATTCTGGCCTTGTGATATCAAATAAAGACTGTTAGATAATGTTCTTTTACTTAATATCACCTATGCACTTTTCACATGAGTTTATAATAAAATTAAAAAAAGACTATCACTTGCAAGTTGAATAATGTCGTTACTAAATAAAGCATCAGTCCAAAGAGTTCAGAAAATATTGATAGAATTTAATTCAAATACTGAAGTGATTGAATTAAATAGTTCAGCCAGGACTGCTCTAGATGCGGCCTCGTCTTTAAGTTGTGAAGTTGGTGCGATAGTTAAGAGTTTACTTTTTAAAACCGAGCAAAACTTTACCTTATGCCTTGTTGCAGGAGATAAAAAAGCTTCTCTTAATAAGATAAAAAAAATTTTAAATAAGAAAAATGTATCTATGGCATCAGCCGATGATGTTAAAAACATTACAGGTTTTACAATAGGAGGTGTTTCTCCCATTGGACATTTAAACAAAATAGATATTTTGATAGACCATTCTTTAGAGAGATTTAATCAATTATTTGCAGCTGCTGGCCATCCAAACTGTATATTTAAGATTAGCTTTAAAGATTTAAGTAAAATTACCGAGGGATCAATCAAGGAATTAGTAGAATGAGACAGCCAAAGTTATTAGATTATTTATTGCTAGTTTTACTAGCATTAATTTGGGCCTCTGCCTTTTTTAATATTAAAATTGCTACTTACTCATTTGGACCAGTGACAATTGCTTTTTTAAGAGTTTTTTTTGGAGCCATACCTGTTTTATTACTTTGTTACTATAAAGATATAAAGATTGAAGCATTCTCACAAGATTGGTATTGGTTTGCTTTAATAGGTTTTATAAATTTAGTTGCACCTTTTTTTCTTATTGCATATGGGATTAAATCTGTTCAGAGTAATCTTGCAGCAATTTTAATGTCTACCACACCCCTCAGCTCCACAGTATTAGGTCATTTTTATACAAAAAATGAGAAGTTCAACTTTATTAAAACCTTTGGGATTTTGATTGGTTTTTCTGGTATTCTTTATTTATTCTCAGATAATTTATTAATTGATGAAAATAACTTTTTATCTGCATTATTAATACTTTTAGGTTCTACTTGTTATGTAATTGGGGGTGTTTTAACTTTAAAAATTAGTAATAAAAAAAACGAAAATGTAACTGGATCTATATTAATTTGGGCAACAATTATTTTGATACCACTTGTTAGTTTTACCGAACAACCTTGGAATTTGACACTAAGATTAGACTCAACAATTTCTGTAATTTATTTAGGGCTTGTTTCAACAGGAATGGCTTGGCTTTTAAGATTTAGAATTTTAGTAAATAATGGTTTAATTTTTCAATCACAGGTATCTTATCTAATTCCTATTTTTGGAACTATTTTAAGCTATATATTTCTTAGGGAATTAATTACTACAAAAGTACTGATTTCTTTAATTGCAGTTTCAATTGGTATTTATTTTGTGAGAAAAGCAGATTACAAAAAAATTATTTAAGTGATGCGAAAGCTTTGATATGTTGCGGACTTGTCTCACAGCACCCACCTAAAATAGTAGCACCTTCATTTTTAAATTTTTTTACAAATTCTAACATTTTTTCAGGAGATAAATCGTCTCTCTTTCCTAAAAACGTATTAGGTTGTAAGTAATCATTTTTATTATTGTTTATATTTAGTGGCGCAGTTTTTAAATATCCGTTTAATTTAAAACCAAATGGAACACCTAAACTTTTGATTTCTTTAAAATTTAAATAGTAATTTTCAGGTGAAATACATGAAAGAATAATACCAAGTGTTTTATCCTTTTTAAAAATATTTTTTAATTCAGAAACTAGCTCTCCACTTGGCATTTTAGTGCCCTTGGAAATATGCGCTCCTATCAAATAAGGTTTATCGAACTCTTGTATACTATCAATCGCAATCCTAATTTCTTTTAAACTACTTAAAACGTCAAAATAAAAAAAGTCTATATAAGGATTTAATATTTTTGCTTGATTGAAAAAATCTATTTTTATCTCATCCTCAGATCTATAGTCAGCTTTATAAGTTGAATCTTGAGGAGGCAACCCTCCAGCAACTAAAATTTCGGGAAAATAATCTTTTGTTTTTTTTGCAATTTCTCCTGCTTTTTTATTTAAATATT
>QCAD01000038.1 GCA_003282055.1 Pelagibacteraceae bacterium AG-339-N18 | reverse complement strand
GCACTATAGTTATAAATTAATTTACTTTTTTCTGTACCTTTTAGATATTTATTCATTACTTTCTCTAGACCAATAACATTTACATTTTCTTTATCTTTTTTTAAAATATTATCTCTTCGCGGTTTAAGTCTTTCACCTATATATTTTTGATCTCCACCTTTCATATTTAAAAGATCAAGTAGTACTGCATCTTCATAAAGAGTGTCTTTAATTAATGGCCAATTATTTAGTTTTACATTTACGTTATCAATGTAACCTTCACAAATTGCGTGCCCTGTTACATAAGACACTAAACTTTTACCCATTGAATGTGATGGTAATAAACCATCAAGTATTGTATGTCCGCTGCTAACTTTTTTAGGAATATCAGACACATCAATAACAATTTTATCGTTCTCAAATAATAAATAACTAATTATTCCTGTATTTTTGTTATTTTTAAATTCTTTTAGAACGTCTTTATCTTCTCTTAAATTTGATTGAAATTTGTAATGATTTTCTGAACCTTTAATTATCCATCCGCTATATACTAAAAGAGGATAATCCCAGGTATTTTTATTTTTATTTGCAAAAGTTATATTGCTAAACAACAAACTCAAAACCACGATCCCTAAAAGTTTTTTCATTTTGTAAATTCTACCATATGTAATCATATTATCTATCTCTCTATGTCCAAGTGGTGTCCAAGTCTGCACAAATTAATTAAGCCTTATTTTTTAATCTTAATAGAAAGCTAATTTAAAGTTATGTGATTTTATGGGATGTTTTAAACTGCCTTGGACTACTATGGACTGACTTTAACTTCTATCCCTCGGCTTTTAAGTCCTTTGTGTCTACCAATTTCACCACGAGGGCATGAGTTATTTTCATGAGTGTTTATGCTAATATTTATAATTGAACAAGATGAATAAGTAAATTTTTTTTATTTTATACGGATTCGGAATAGACTATGAGCTTCCTAATGGTTTGATAGTCAGAGGACTTTATGAAGACCAAGGTAAAACAGATGACTTAACAGATATAAATTCATCTGAAAATAAACTAGATAAAATCGAACTAAATGCAATATCATTAAGTTTGATTAAAAAGTTTTAGACATATTTAAGTAAGCAAATTGGTTAGGTTCTTCACTGAACATATCATGATTCAAATTAAAACTAACAACAAAACCATTTATAGTTTTTTTTATATCAAAACTAGTATTTAAAGATTCACTTCCATATAAAACTAAAGCATATTCAGTTTCTTTATTTGAAATATAACTCCCACCAAAATACAAAGTATCAGTATGACTACGTCCTTCAGATTGATTTCTTTCATAATTTAATGTGATTGATAAATTATTCTTATTTATTAAATCAAAACCAATATTAGTATTTAAATTATGAAATTCCCCAGTATCAACGGATAAATTGTAAGTTTTGCTTGGCTCTGAAATATATCTAAATATCGCATTTGAAGATGGACTAAAATCTCTACTATATTCAAATTTACCATTCGGTTTTATTGTGAAATTTTTAAGTCCAATAGTATTATCAAACATCATTCCAATAGAAGCTACTCTTGTTTGAATTTTTTGTTTATCATATTTTAAAGCTAAACCCTCAGATTTTGTCTCACTATAGCTATCAAGCTGAGTATAACCAAGATTAATTTTTCCTATTGGGTTTAAATTAAATCTATTTTTTTTAAATGTTGAAAGAAAGTTAATTGCACCAAATATTTGTTTGCCGTCTCTTTTGCCCCTTAATTTGTGAAAGCCATTTTTATTAAAAATATCTGTTCTCAAATTACTAAACCCAAGAAGACCATCTATAAATTTCTTTTCATTTTTCGGTGCACTTCCATAAAATGTTAAACTGTAAGCATCTATATCCAATGAACTGCTTAATGTTCCAACATCAACATTGTTGTGGGCAGCTCGAAAAGCTAAACCATAAAACTTATTTTTATCAATTTTTTTGTCAGCACCCAAAGTTATTCCATGAGTATTTATCACTTTTGTTGACGCAGAACTGGTATCACCCACTCTACCAATGTTAACTTTTCCCTCGCTCCAATATGAAAAATCATTCGGCAATAGTTCATTAATTATATTTTGACTATTGGAAACTGGAATTGCTTTTGTCAAAGATGACAACATCTTATTAGAAAATTGAAATTTTATATTTTGATTGTTTGGTTTATTTTCATTTTCATATCTTCTTAACCAATTAATTCTATTTAATACTGAAGAAGATGTTTGTAGAATAAAATTTTTTGCTATTTCTGCTTGCGCTTCTACCAGAGCAACTTTATCTTTATTTCCAGTTGGGTCAATGCAGCTAACAATTGAAAATCCGCACGTTAAATCATACTCTAAAACAATATCATGATGAAAATCCGTAACATACATTTTTGAACCAGTGTTATTAAAGTCTACATCTCCTGCTCTAGTAATGTCGTCTGTCTCAAACATACCTTCGTATAACATGCTCGAAATATCCCAAGGGGTGCTTAGTGTATATTCATGGATTTCATCTGTTATACTTGCACCTCCAACAATATCATCATGAGCAATAAATACTTTTTTACCGTCTGGGCTAAATGTCAAACCATGAGGATTGGGCACTTCGCCTCTGACTAAAAATTCATTAATTGCAGTTGAGTTTGCTGTAGTAATGTCAAAACCTATAGTTAGTTCGTATTGAAAAATTTTGTCATTTGTATTTCCTATAACATACAAATATGTACCATCATGATTAAAAATCATTCCAGTTGGTTGTGTTAAATCAGAACCCACAGAAAATGAAGCAGTTGGGCTAGCCGAGGCAGTTGTAAGATCAAAACCAGTGGTTAATGTATACTCAAAAACAGTGTCATTTGTAACTCCAATAACAAACAACTTAGTACCATCTAAATTAAACTCGATATCTTGCGTTTTGGTTTCGTCAATAGAAAGTTCTATACCCTGATCTGACATTGATCCTGAGGTCATATCATAAGGGGTGATTAAATGATATTCGTGGACTTTATCACTATTAGTTCCTGAAAAAAACATTTTTGTTCCATCTGCATTAAATGTTATTCCATCTACTACTGCCTCATCCGCAGTAAGGTCAATTGATACAACATCATTGTCTGTGGCTGCTGCAAAAACATTTGAGCTGAATAACATGACAATAAAAAAAATAATTATTTTTTTTAGATATTTTTTTAACAGATTGGACTGTAGTAAAATCATCTATATTGAGTAAACTAGGAACAAACCCAGAAGCACGATCTCTAAAAGTTTTTTCATTAAATATATTATCTCCTCATGTACAGGTCTTGTACAGGTTTAACATAATTAATTAGACTATATTTTCTAATATTAATTCAAAGCTAATTTAAAGTTATGTGATTTTGTAGGATGTTTGGGGCTATCAGAGACTACTATGGACTGGCTACTTTATGAGCACCCCGGATTTTAAGCCCTTTGTGTCTACCAATTTCACCACGAGGGCATTAATGAATTTCATGAGTGTTTATGCTAATATTTATAATTGAATAATGTTAAATTACGGAAATGTTTATAAATTTTATGCAACAAACTGTTTACAATTACTTTAGATCTAATAATTTATGGTAATCACGTCTCATGTGACAATCATTAAATTTTAAAAAATCTAAAATGACATTACTAAAATCACATAACAAAAGGACAATTATGAAAAAAACTATATTATCAATCATGCTTGTGATGTTTGTAAGTTCAGCATTTGCAGGATCTTGCCCAATGATGTCAAATAACATTGATGCAAAAATTGCAGAAGCACAAAAACTTCGTGACGCTGGAATGAAAGCTCACACAGATGGCGATCATGCAAAATCAGAGGAATTACTTAATAAAGCTCTAGAATTATTTAAGAGCTAATTTAGTTTAGGGGCACCTGGCAACAGAACGCCCCTTCTCATCTTAAAAAAATCAAAAGGATTAAATGAAAAAAAACGTTGAGAAGAAAAGACACATTGCTAAGACGATTTCATGGAGAATAATTGCTAGTGCTGATACATTTTTAATAGCATGGATAATTACTGGCAAGATGGATTGGGCAAGTACAATTGCTGGTGTAGAGGTTTTAACAAAAATGTTTTTGTATTATTTTCATGAAAGAGCATGGTATAAATTTAGTAAGTTTGGAGTAAAGAATGGTTAAATTAATATTATGATTAATGAAAAAAAATATTATTAAATCTCACTTAAAAAAAAAATCACAATCAAAGATTGCTTTATCAATTAGCCTATTTATTGTGCTTTTGACCTCAACTGGATACATCTTTAATTCTAAAGAAGTAATTTTTCTTTTCTATATTTCTTGTTTTATATTTCTCTACAATTTAGTAATCAACTTCTTGTTAGAAAAGTTTGATATTTAATCATGATTAAAACACTCATTAAATTAAAGATATTAAAATTTATATTAATTGGTGGTATATCAACGGCTTATGTTTTTAAGAGATACTGTGATCAAAAAAGTGAAGTAAAAAGTAAAAAAGATAAAAAAACTTTACTTCTTACTCGATAAAATTTTTTATTTTATTTCTCTTATTTCTAGCTTGTTGAAATTTATTTATAACTTATATTCTAGCAACTTTAGCTTTGCTTATTCTTCTTGGTATATCGACCGTGTCACAACCTTCACAGATAGGCACAAGTTTTCTTGAAGAATTAATCTTATTTCTATAATCAAAGTATTTTTTGGAAAACCATACATCTTCTAAATTCTTATTTACAACATTACCAACAAGTTCTTTTGCTAAAGCATCGTTACAACATAATGCAACATCTCCGTTAACTTGTATATTAATTCCTAAAAAAGGGTATACACAAGAAATATCTAAAGTTTTAATCCATCCCCTATTGTTAGCTTGACCAGCTCTAGTATCCAATACGTCATTTTCTAATCTCATTCTAAATTTAACTTTATCTTTATAGATTTCTTTATCAGACATGTATTCCATTATTGTTTTAACGTTTTTATGCCATTCTAGATTATCATTATAATTATCAATTAATAATTCATCTACATTATCAATAATCTTCTCAAATCTTTCAATATTTAGAGGAGTTCCATTTGTAAGTATTGAGATATATGCATCTGGCAAATATGCTCTAGCCATTTTTGCAAAATCATAAATTCTTTTATCTAAAAAAGGTTCGTTATTTAACGATAAAATAACCTGACCCTTGTAGTTTAAATCATACAAGTTAAGAATTACTTTTTTAAACAAACTCTCACTCATCAGAACATCACTTCTTGGATCATCAAATTTATTTACAGGACAAAAAGAACAGCCACCATTACACTTACTAAAAGTTTCAATTGAAATTGTATCAAAAAGTGGAAGTTTTGTTTCTGTAAGTTTGTCAATTATATTTTTTACTTGTTTTTTCCAAACATATTTTACCATTAATCTTTTTTTTACATTTTTAATATATTCAAAAAGTCCAAGCTTAATTAAACCTTTTCTTATAACTCTTCTTAATGGAGTGGTGTTATAATGATCTATCCTAAAGCCTTCTTTATTATAATCTACAAAAAATCCTCTTTTTGTAGTTTTTAAATCTTTATTTTTTGAATTGTTATCCAATAAAGAATTATGACCTATATTGTTATT
>QCAD01000037.1 GCA_003282055.1 Pelagibacteraceae bacterium AG-339-N18 | reverse complement strand
AATTAAAATGGTATCCAAAAACAAATTTTTCAAAGGGAATAAAACTTACTCTTAATTGGTATTTTGAAAATAAATCATATTACAAATCTCTTTCAAAAAGCGATATATTAAATAGATTGGGAAAAAATGATTAAAAAAGGAATTATTTTAGCTGGTGGTAAAGGAACAAGAATGAGTCCCCTAACAAAAGCAGTTAATAAACAATTACTCCCTATTTATGATAAACCATTAATTTTTTATCCATTATCAATTTTGATGTTATCAAAAATAAAAGATATACTAATTATTGTTAACAAAGGCCAGCTTGACCAATATAAAAAAATTTTACCAAATGGCAATAATCTTGGCATAAAAATTAGCTATCTTGAGCAATATAAACCAAGGGGATTACCTGATGCTTTTGTGATTGGAGAAAAATTTATTGGTAAAGAAAATGTTGCAATGATACTTGGAGATAATTTTTTTTATGGTCAAAATTTATCAAAGTTACTTCTAACTAGCTCTAAATTAAAAAAAGGAGCAAGAGTTGTTTTACACAAAGTAATTAAGCCAGAGCTATTCGGGGTAGCAAAAGTTAATAGAAAAAATAAGATTATAAAGATTGAGGAAAAACCAAAAAAATTTTTTTCAGACCTTGCAATAACTGGTTTGTATTTTTTTGATAATAAAGTTGTTAAATACGCCAAGAAATTAAAACCTTCAAAAAGAGGTGAGGTTGAAATAATAGACTTACTAAAGTTCTACAAAATTAAAAATGAGTTATCTGCAGACTTGATTGGAAGAGGTGGTGCATGGCTTGATACAGGCTCTATGGATAATTTTTACAAAACAAGTAATTTTGTCTCTGCTATTGAAAATAGACAAGGCCTTAAGATAGCTTGTTTAGAGGAAATAGCTTTCAATAATAATTGGATTACAAAAAAAAATATTAAACGATCAATTAAATTTTACGGTAATTGTGATTACTCAAAATATTTGTCTAAATTATTATAAATGAAAATTCTAAAAACAAAGTTCAAAGATTTACTGGTTTTTAAATCAAAAAATTTTTTTGATAAGAGAGGCCACTTTAGAGAATTAGCTTTAGAAAAAAGAATAAAAAAAAAATTAATATTTACAGTTATGTCAAAATCTAAAAAGAATGTTCTAAGAGGCTTACATATGCAGAAAAAATTAAAACAAGGAAAGTATATATCATGTCTTAAAGGAGAGATTCTAGATGTAGTTGTTGACTGTAGGAAAAAATCAAAAACCTTTGGAAGACATTTTAAAATTATATTGAGTGCGAAAAACTGTAAATCGATTTATATACCACCAGGGTTTTTGCATGGATTTCTTGGATTAGGTAAAGAGAACATAGTTATTTATGGTTGTTCAAATTATAGGGATCAAAAGTCGGAAATTGGTGTAAGTTGGAATGATAAAGACCTTAAAATTAATTGGAATATTAAATCACCAATTTTATCCAAAAAAGATACTCATAACTTAAAATTTAGAGAAGTAAAGTTTTAAAATGCAAAATTTAAAGATGTATTGTATTTGCATACATGATGAAATTTTACCAAAAGTAAAAAAGTTAAATTATATACCTGTGGGATTAGGCGATGACAATTTTAATGATGAATGGATTAGGGACAATTCTGGAGACCATATATCAGAGAAAAATAAATTTTATGGTGAATATACCTTTCATTACTGGTTATGGAAGAATGATATTAAAAATATAGATAAAAATGATTGGATTGGTTTCTGCGCATACAGAAGATTTTGGCTAAATGAAAAAGATAAACAAAGTGAAGACCTAAAATTTCAAGATAAGATATTACGTAAAATTCCTAAAATTTGGGATAATTATCAAGTAATATTGGGAGATGAAATTTATGTTGATGATATAAAATGGTCTAAGATTTTAAAGTACGGTAAGATTTCCTTAATCAAAAACCCAAAATCAATTTTAAAAAAAAATAGAAATATAAAATTTCATTTCGACATGTTCCATGGAAATGGGAATTTAGATAAAGCAATAAATGTTTTAAATCATAATGATAGAGAAGACTTTAGAAATTTTGTAAATTCTAACAATTCTTATAATCAAGGGAATATGTTTATATGTAAATCAAGAGATTTAATATTAAAATATTATGAGACTATTTTTAAATGGTTAGGAGAATGTGAAAAAATATTTGGCTTTGATTTAGATGATTATGGAAAAATTAGAATTTATGGATTTTTAGCCGAGAGATTTCTTCCTTTTTGGTTCAAGAAATATTCTAGGTATCTTGAATGGCCAGTAATTTTTAATGATCTAAGGAAGGAAAATTTAAATTGAATAAAAAAATTAATTTTCTAGATTTAGGTTTGCAACCACTTGCAAATAATTATTTAAAAAAAAATCAGCTTAATAACAAAGAAAAAAAATATAGATTAAAAATTGGTTTAGATTTAAAGACAAAATTAGTATCTATTAATAAACCTATAGCTAGTGATATAATGTTTAATAGTAGCTATCCTTACAGATCCTCTATGTCAAAAACGATGATCAAATCATTTAATAATTTGTCAAAATTGATTAAGAAAAAATTTAAACCAAAAAAAATACTTGAAATTGGAAGCAATGATGGCAGTTTTATTAAAAATTTTTCCAAAAAAAAAGTGATTGGAATAGAGCCTTGTTCAAATATTGAAAAAATAACAAAAAACAAAGGATTTAATACATATGCTAATTATTGGAATATGACTACTGCAAAAAAAATCTTAAAAAAAGATGGCAAAGTAGATTTGATATATTCAGCCAACACAATAAGCCATATTGAAAACCTAGATGAAGTCTTTAAATCAATAAACATAATATTAAATAAAAATGGAATTATCATAATAGAAGATCCATCTTTACTAGAATGCTTAAAAAAAAATACTTATGATCAATTTTACAACGAACACATTTATGTTTTTTCATTATTAGGAATTGAAAGCATTTTGAGAAAATACAATTTTGAAATATTCGATATTCAAAATTTAAAAATTCATGGTGGGTCCAATAGGTATTTTATTAAGAGAAAAATTGATAAAATCCCAATAAAACTTAATGTAAAAATAAATAGGAAAAAAGAAGTAAGTTATGGGATAAAAAAAATATCAACGTACACTAAATTTGCTAACAGGGTAAAATCATCAAAAAAAAGGCTCAAAAAAATCTTTTCAAGACTTAAAGATAAAAAAAAAAATGTTATTGGTTATGGCGCAACAGCCAAATCGACAACTATCTTGAATTATTGCAACATTGATAAAAAATTTATTTCCTATTTTGTTGATACTACTTTAGATAAACAAAATAAATATACACCTGGAACCAAAATTCCTATTTATAAATATCCTGGGTTTATTGAAAAAAATATTGATTATATTTTTTTAGGCGCTTGGAACTTTAAAGAAGAAATTTTTAAAAAAGAGAGAAAATTTATTAAAAAGGGCGGAAAATTTGTTATACATACACCAATACCAAAAATTATATGAAAAAAATTGTATTTACTGGTGGAGCAGGAAGATTTGCGAACGTATTTAAATCAATTAAACATAAATTTAAAATTGAGTATCCCTCCAAAGCAAAATTAAATATAGAAAAATTCGACTCAATAAAAAAATATCTCAATAAAAATAAACCAGATTATTTAATTCATTGTGCAGGTTTATCTAGACCAATGAGAATACATGATGAGGATATTTCTAGAAGTATTCTTATTAATATAATCGGTACTTCAAATATTGTAAGAGCTTGTAAAGAAAGGAATATCAAATTGATTTATTTTTCAACTAATTATGTTTATCCTGGTACTAAAGGTAACTATTCAGAGAATGATCCGTTGCTTCCAATAAACAATTATGCAAAGTCAAAATTAGGTGGCGAGTGTGCTGTCCAAATGTACAAAAACTCTCTTATACTCAGAATTTGTATGACTGAAAAACCTTTTGTTCATAAAGAGGCCTTTAATGATGTTGAAATGAATTTTATGTATCATGAAGATTTAGCCAAAAATTTATTAAAACTAATTAATAAAAAAGGTATAATTAACGTTGGTGGACAAAAACAAACTGTGTATAGATTTGCTAAAAAATCTAATAAAAAAATAAAGTCTATTTCTGCTAGAAAAAAATTAGGTAATAATTATCCCTTAAAACAATCGATGAATGTTAAAAAGTATTTTAAATTAATTAGAAATTATAATTAATCTTTCAATTGTTTGATGTATCTTTTGATAACGCTATTTTCGTAAATTCTATATAAATAACTTCTCTTAGATACTTTTCGTTTTATAAAATTTAAAAGAAAACTATTTTCATTGTGGGTACTGATCTTTTTTTCCTTTTTAAATCTAAAATCATCAAATAAATTCCTTAATTTCTTGTTATTTTCTAAATTTTTACTTTTTCGTAAATTTTTTTTTGAAATATTTATAACAGTTATAGAATCATAATATTCAAGCGAGTGAATTTTTTTTGAAAAAAAATTTATTTCTTTTTTTAACATGGGGTTACGCCTATGAATATTTTCAATCAGTGATGCTGTAAAGTTAATAAATGAAAATTTGGATGGATTTTTAAATCCCTTATTTCTCATAAAACTTGAGTGAGTGTCTTCTATAACAATCACACCGCCATAGTTAATATTTTTTATAGCTTGCATTAATGTTGTTATTTGTTGAAGATTTGTGTGACCACCATCATCAATCAAAATATCTATTTTTCCTATTTTTTTATAAAAATTTCTCCAAAAAATGGGATCAGATTGATCTCCTATAAATATTTTAAATCCATGTCTTTCTAATTTTTTTGCTTCGGGGTTTAATTCAATTCCAATTATTTGAGCTTTTTTACCAAAAAAATTTCTCCACATAAATAATGAACCGCCATTACCTACTCCTACTTCAGCCAATATTATTTTTTTATTCACAAATTTTTTCAAGAGACTTTGATAAATATCAAAATAGTTACTCCATTTTATTGAATATTTAGGAGATGATTGAAATGATTTAATTAATTTTTTCATTAAATAGTGATTACAAATTTGATAATACTTTGAAAGTAATTATTGTCAAAAAAATAAGAAGATGAAAAAAATCTTAAAAAAAATATTTCCTACAAAATTTAAAAGTTATTGGGATAAACATAAAAATAGTGGTAATTATGATGGAACATTAAAATTCATTACTGAAAATTTTATAAATTCTGAGTCATACAAATTTGTATCGAATCAATGGCATTTATTAAATATTAACGATTTTGAGTCTCTTAAAAATAACGGATTAAGTAAGTATGGTTCAGAAATTTCAACTCATTATTTTACTTTTTTAGATTACGAAGATGAACATACAAAAAACTTATATAATAATTTTAATGATCAAAAACTATTCAATCACAGAGTAAATATATTCAAAAAACAAAATAATTTAGATTACAAAACTAGTTTAACTTACAATATGCTTTGTTTACTTCTTTTTGTAAATTTAAAATTATCTAAAAATTTCGAATATTTAAAAAATTTGGATGATAAAACCTACTGTGCTTTTGATCATCCATTTATCGAAATCGATGATTATAAAATTTCGTCTGATAAAATAATATCTCTTTTTGATTTTGAAAAAATAAATACTTTTTTTAAGCTAAATGAAAAAAGTAAAGTCTTAGAGATTGGTGCTGGTTCTGGGAGGCTTTGTGAATGTATATTGTCAATAACTTCAAATATTAATTACACAATTTGTGATATACCACCATCTATTTATATTGCTTATGAAAGAATGAAGTTAAGATTCCCTAAAAAAAAGATTAAGCTGTTAATCGATATAAAAAATAAAATCGATTTAATTAATGAAATAGAAAAAAATGATATTTCATTTATTTTTCCTCATCAAATTGAGATAATTAAAAAAAAAATTTTTGGAGTTAGTATTGCTGTTGATTGTTTTCATGAAATGGACAAGGAAACTTTAGAATACTATTTTAAAAATTTAAATAATATTAGTCAAAATTGCTACTTTTCAGTTTGGAAAAAAACGAAAAATTGGGGTTCTGGGAATTTATTTAAAAAAACTGAAAATCTTAACTTTGAAAATGGGGATTATAACATTCCAAATAATTGGAAAGAGTCTTATAAAAGAGAATTAGAGTTTCCATCAAATCAAATTGCGCTAGGGTATAAAATAAAATGAATTTGGTAGCGGGAAGTGGGATCGAACCACTGACCTCGGGCTTATGAGTCCCGCGCTCTAACCAACTGAGCTACCCCGCCATTAAATTGTTGTTGATATATACTACTTATTTTATTTCTTTCAAACAAGAAATTATA
>QCAD01000036.1 GCA_003282055.1 Pelagibacteraceae bacterium AG-339-N18 | reverse complement strand
TCCTGCAAAAATATCAAGCGCACTAATAAATAGTTTTAAATTATCAGCGATCCACGGTACTGGAAAGTCTCCAATACCTAAATCTAATCTTCTTACTTCTACTCCCCATGCCGCTTGGGCCAAGCCCTCTAAAACATACCCTAGACCGATTGTGGCCATTAGCACTGTGTCTTCGCTAGCATTCATCAGAGGTCTTAAAACTAATCTTTCAGTACATAAACCAACCACTACCATTAAAAGGGCAGCTAAAATAAATGCAAGTACAAAAGGTATGTTAAAATCTTGCATGAAACCACAAAAAGCAAGCACTGAGAAAAAAACCATAGCCCCTTGTGAGAAGTTAAACGTTGCTGAAGCTTTAAAAATTAAAACGAATCCTAAAGCGACTAGAGAGTACATCGTGCCAGCAAGTAAACCACCAACTAAAACTTCCATGAAAAATAATAATTCATCAACCATATGTTTATCCTAGTGTTCTACTCCTAAATAGGCGTCTATTACTTTTTGATTTGATCTAACTTCATCAGGTGTACCATCACCAATAACTTTACCATAATCAAGCACAACCACTCTGTCTGATATATCCATAACTACTCCCATATCGTGCTCAATAAGCACCATAGTTGTACCTAGTTCATCATTTACTTTTAAAATAAATCTACACATGTCTCTTTTTTCCTCAACATTCATACCAGCCATAGGCTCATCTAATAAAATTATTGTAGAGTCTGTTGCAAGAGCTCGACCTAACTCAACTTTCTTTTGTAATCCATAAGGAAGTTTTCCAACTGGTGTGTCTTTAATATCTTCAATCTCTAAAAAACTAATTATTTCCTCTGATCTATCCCTGTTTAATTTTTCTTCTTTTTTTACCTTAGGAAGTTGTAAAGCGACCTCAAGAAAATTTGTTTTTGTATGAAGTTTCCTGCCAACTAAAATATTGTCTAAAACTGACATTCTTTTAAAAAGAGCTAAGTTTTGGAAAGTTCTAGATAAGCCCATTTGTGCCATAATATTTGGAGTAATATCAGGTATTTGTTTTCCTTTAAAAGAAACGGTTCCTTGTTGAGGCTTATAAATTCCATTAATACAATTTAACATTGAGCTTTTTCCAGCTCCATTAGGTCCAATTATTGCTCTTACTTCGTGCTCAAGTACATTGAAAGAAGTATCTGTTATTGCCTTAACACCACCAAAAGAGAGAGAAATATTATTTACCTCTAATATTGGTTTTCCTATCTTAAATTTTCTTTCGTATTCCATCTTTAATTACTTCTTTTTGTTAAACTTTCTTCTTTAAGAACATCTCTAAAATTTTATCTACCTTTCTTTGAAATTCCTAAATATAATTCTTTCACTTTATCGTCATTTAATAAACTTTGCGCAGTTCCGTCTAGCATAACTCTACCTGTCTCAATGATATAGCCATAATCTGAATTTTTTAGTGCAACGTTAGTGTTTTGCTCAGCAAGTAAAATACTAACACCCTCTTTTGTGTTTAATTCTTTTACAATATTAAAAATCTCAGCAACTAACTGAGGTGCTAGACCCATTGTTGGCTCATCCAATAATAACATTTTTGGTTTAGCCATCATAGCTCTTGCAACTGCTATCATTTGTTGCTCTCCACCTGAAGTGAATGCTGCTTGACTTTTTCTTCTTTCTTTAAGTCTTATAAAATAAGTATAAATTTTCTCTAATTCCTGATTAATATCACCTTTAGATAATTTTCTTGAGTAAGCTCCTGAAATTATATTTTCCTCTACAGTAAGGTGACCAAAACATCTTCTACCTTCTAACACTTGGACCATTCCGAGCCCAACCATTTGCGAAGGAGTTTGTTTATTTATTGAATTTCCATCATATTCAATTGAACCATTTGTAACCTTGCCTCTTTCTGAAGCTAACATAGTTGAAACTGCTTTTAATGTAGTACTTTTTCCTGCTCCGTTTGCTCCTAATAATGCAACTACTTTTCCTTTAGGAACTTTTAAAGATACATCGTGTAAAGCTAAAATAACATCATCATATCTGACCTCAATATTCTTTATGTCTAGAATGTTTGCTGAACTGTTACTCATTAAGCTTTCTTTTATATTAAATTAAATTTTATTTAAAGAGGGAGTTTAAATAATTAAATTATTTAAACACCCTCTCAGATTAGTATTAATTTATCTCTAAATTAATTAACCACATTTTTTTGGTGTAATGTTATTCTCTTTAGCAAATTTAGCTGCAGACGCCTCTACAAGACCTCTAATAAATGCAGGATCGCCTGGAGCTTCCCAACCAGTTACCTGATTGAATTTAGTTCCATCCCACTGCATTACAGCAAACTTACCAGCACCTTCATGGTTGGCACAAGAAATAGAGAATGGAGCTAACATTCCGTCAACACCTAACTCTTTCATTCTTGCTTCATTCATGTTGATCGCTTCGTAACCATCTCTGAACTCAGCACCAGTAACTGCCTTACCAACTTTGTTGTGCATTTTTTGAGCATTTCTTAAGCCCTCAATCCACATTACAGCAGCACCTAGTCCTCTGTTCCAGTAAACTGAACCAATCCTATTTGGATCTGCTAAGTTTCCTTTACCTGAACCATATACTTTATCTTTGATTGCTTTAACCAAAGGATATTCTCCAGGCAAAGCATTTGCTACAGCGTAAGTTCCCTTAGCTGCATCACCTGCTGGATACATGTCCTCTTCGGCAGCGCCGAATGTTACATACATCATTCTATCTCTTGGGAAATTAATTCTAGCAGCATTGGTCATTGCTGTTGAATTCATTCCAGAACCTGCTCCCCAGAAAGTAACCCAATCAGGTTTTTCTTTTCTGATTTGCAGCCACTGAGATTGTTGTTCAAGACCCGGAGGTGGAATTGATATTTCAATTAATTCAACTCCCCAGTCATTACAAATTTTTCTCATTGCTGGTAATGGTTCTCTACCGTAAGCAGAGTCAATGTGTAAGTGAACGATTTTTTTACCTTTCATCTTATCGATTCCGCCCTCGATCTGTGCCATAAATTTTAATTTAACAGCAATCTGTGACCAGTAGTGACTTGCTGCATTAAATACCCAAGGCCATACTCTTCCATCGGCACCGTCAGTTCTTCCGTAACCGTATTGAGCTAAAACAACATTGTCTTTTGCCATACGATTAATTACCGCATATGCCCCTGGTGTTCCTAAAGTATCAAACACAACTATCCTTTGACCATCTTTTTCTAAAAGTCGCTGATAACACTCAACCGTTTTTACTGCGTTATACTCAGTTTCACATTCTTGCCAAGTAAGCATAACTCCATTGACTCCACCTGTCATGTTGACATAATTCATGTAATCAATTTGAGCTCCGTAATAACCAGTTCCCATTGCTGAGTAAGGTCCAACACGGCTACTTGCTACTGGAAAATATTGAGTTTCAGCACCAAATACAGTTTGAGGTAAAGCGATTGAAGAAAATAAAGCTACGACTACTGTAAGAGTAGAAGTTAGCTTTCTAAACATTCTTGCTAACATAATTCCTCCCTCGTTTTTGCTATGTTAATCATTCTTATTAGATATAATCTAATCACATACCTTTAGTTTCTGCAATTATTAATAGACAAAAAAAAGAGAATAATTAAAAGATAAAATGAGAAATTACTCAACCATAGATTGATTTATTTTTTAAAATAATTTTATTAAATTATTAAATTATCTAATTATAGTATTAGAACAAACCTTCGATTTGGCCTTTTTTATTTAATTTAATATTGTCGGCTGCTGGTGCTTTGGGTAACCCAGGCATTGTCATTATAGATCCACAAACAACAACTACAAATTCTGCACCTGATGATAATCTTACTTCTCTAATTGGTATTTCATGGTTCGAAGGAGCACCCTTAAGTTTTGGATCTGTAGAAAAACTATACTGAGTTTTTGCGATACAAACTGGAAGTTTACCGTGGCCATTTTTTTCAAAACTTTTAAGCTGTTCCTTTACTTCATCACTAGCAGTTATTTTATTTGCTTTATAAATATTTTTAGCTATCAGATCAATTTTATCCCATAATTTTAAATTTTCTTCATATAAGAAGTTAAATTTCTTCCTTTTTTTCTTACAAATTTTCACAACTTTTTTTGCAAGATCTTTTGCACCATTTCCTCCTTGTGCCCAATGCTTACATTCACTTGCCTCAACTTTTTTTTTCTTACAAAAATTTAACACGGTCTTTACCTCTTTAGATGTATCAAGCGCAAAATGATTAATTGCTACAATTGGCTCTAAACCAAATTTTTTTATATTAGATATATGCCTATCTAAGTTTACCAAACCTTTTTTTAAGGCATTAATGTCCTCTTTTTTCAAATCTTCTTTTTCTACACCCCCGTGCATTTTTAAAGCTCTTACAGTTGCAACTATTACAATGCAACTTGGGACTAAACCTGATTTTCTACATTTAATATTTAAAAATTTTTCAGCTCCAAGATCAGCGCCAAAACCTGCCTCTGTAACAACGTAATCAGACAATTTTAATGCTGCTTTAGTTGCAATAACTGAATTGCATCCATGTGCAATATTTGCAAAAGGACCTCCATGAATAATTGCTGGGTTATTTTCTAAACTTTGAGCTACATTTGGCCTAATTGCCTCCTTAAGTAAAACGGTCATGGGGCCGTGAGCATTAAGATCTCTTGCGCACAATGGCTTTCCATCTTTATTATAAGCAAATGTAATATTACCGATTTTATTCTCTAAATCTTTTAAATTATTAGAGAGACAAAAAATTGCCATTACTTCAGAGGCTACAGTGATATCAAATCCATCAATTCTTTTAAAATCTTTAGCAACTCCACTTGTGTTTATTTCAATAAATCTTAAAGCGCGATCGTTCATATCAATTACACGTTTCCAAACAATTCTGTCTTCATCTATGTTAAGTTTATTTCCCCAATAAATATGATTATCAATTATAGCTGATAGCAGGTTATGTGCTGATGTAATTGCATGGAAGTCACCTGTAAAATGCAAGTTAATTTGTTCCATTGGAACTACCTGTGCATAACCACCTCCAGCAGCACCACCCTTCATTCCAAACGAGGGCCCTAAACTTGGTTCTCTAAGACATACAATAGATTTTTTTCCAATTTTATTTAATCCGTCACTTAAACCAACAGAGGTAGTAGTTTTTCCTTCCCCAGCTGGCGTAGGTGTAATTGCAGTAACTAAAATTAAGTTACCATCTTTTTTTTTTTTCAATTTATCTAAGAACTCAAAATTAATTTTCGCAATATGTCTACCCATTGGGCTAAATGCACTGCTTTTGTCTGGAACTTTTATTTTTGCTAAAATTTTATTTATGGGCTTCATTTTAGCTTTTCGAGCTATTTCAATGTCTGATTTATATTTAGCCATAACGATTTTTTATCTTAAACTCTTGATTGTATATCTTTTATGCACTTTAAAGAAAATATAATTTTAATCCCTTGTAGCAATATAAACACCAATAGAAGTAATTAAAAAACCTAAAATATCTATAATTGTCAAGTTTTCGCTCAGAAAAAACCAGGCCATTAAAGCTGAGGTGGCAGGAATTAGAAAAAAAACTGAGACTGTCTTACTAGCCGAATTATTTTTAATTAAATACATTAATATCGTGAAGGCACCAAATGACACTAAAAATATTTGATGGCTCATTGCGATAATAAATGTCTTAGAAAACTCAATATACGGTTCAACAAAAAAAATTATTATTAATGTATGAAATATGCATCCACCAAGCGCTTGGTAAAAGTTACTAACAGGCAAAGGTAAGTTGCCACTTAATTTTTTTTGCCAAATAGTTGATGCAGTGATTGCAATTAATGCGATTATTGTCGCAATTAACCCTAACAAGGGTATTCCTGAACCAACATCCAAACCTAAAACCAAACCAGCACCAACAAATCCAAGTAAAACTCCGAACCATTGTTTCATAGTAACTTCTTCATCAAGAATAGGACCACTTAATAAATTTGTAAGAATAGGTTGAAGGGTAACTATTAATGCAGCTATACCAGTTGGCATACCAATTGATATAGAATAAAAAACACCTCCCAAATATAGACCATGAAAGAGAACTCCACTAAAAAAAGACTCGATTAAGTTTCTTATATTAACAATAATTGAGTATTTCGAATAAACTGAAAATATGTAAAAACCTAACGCAACCAAAAAAAATCTAAAGGCTAAAGCAGAAAATGGGTCGCTATTATCTATTATCGGCTTTGTTGTAATAAACGCTGAAGACCAGAGAATAATGAATATAAAAGGAAATATTTTTACCATGCCTAAAAGTGTTATGAAATTAAGTGAATTATCAATATTCTTTAGAATATTAAAGCTTATTTTGGACAATTATCTAATTGAGACCTTCTAACAAATCAAATAATGTACATTTATGTTTTTAAGATTTATTAAAATTTGTCTTTTT
>QCAD01000035.1 GCA_003282055.1 Pelagibacteraceae bacterium AG-339-N18 | reverse complement strand
AAGTTTTTGTTAAATTCACTAACCCACTTATACGTTTATTTAAACCAATAACTCCAGCTTTTATAATCCAGCCAATTGTGCCCCTCTATGTAGCTTGGTTTTTTTTTATGATAAGATTTTACCTCATGCCTTGGGTTTTGGGATACTCAGTCATGGGCATGTTATCTTTTCCTTTAGAAAGTGAAATTTCGAGACAAATTTATCAATTTTTTAATTAATTAAATTTTAAAATTTGGTACTAGTAGTTTTGGGCATCAATGAAAAAAATACAAATTTCACCTTCGATCTTATCTGCTGACTTTAGTCAATTAGGTAATGAAATAAAAAGATTAGAAGACGCGGGTGCAGATATGATACATGTTGATGTTATGGATGGTCACTTTGTGCCTAATTTAACTATTGGACCACCAGTTATTAAAGCTCTTAGAAAATATACAGAATTAGTCTTTGATGTACATTTAATGATTTCACCCGTTCATCAATATATCAAAGATTTTGCTGATGCTGGAGCGGATATAATCACAATACATCCTGAAGCTACTAAAAATTTAAAAGAGTCAATTAAACAAATTAAAACTCTAAAAAAAAAAGTGGGGGTTTCACTAAATCCAGATACTAAAATTGATACAATCACAGAGGATTTAGAGAATATTGATTTAATATTAGTTATGAGTGTATTCCCAGGTTTTGGTGGCCAAAAATTTATACCTGAAGTCATAAAAAAAATTGAATTATTAAAAAAGATTAAAGAAGAAAAAAATTATAGATATGACATCGAAGTAGATGGGGGAATAAACTTTACTAATTCAAAAAAGGTAATAAGTGCAGGAGCAAATATTCTTGTTTCGGGAACAACAATTTTTAAAGAAAATAATGGAAATATTAAAAAAAATATAGAAACACTTAAAGAAGTGTAGAATGTTGCTGAATGGATTTTTTAAAACTATTAACAGTTCAATCGTTTACATTAATGAAAAAATTAGAAACATTTATAAAAATTCTAATTTATACGAGAGAAATATTTCAAAAACTTTAGATGTTGAGTTTTATTATAAACCTAGTCCCTATTTACTATCATCTTTAATAAACTATCAAAGCAAAAAATATAAAATTGATGATTTGGACTCTAATGAAATCTGGGAAAATAAAATTGATTCTAAAGAATATAAAAAGTTAAATAATTTTTTTTGGTTTTTTAGTCTTGATCTAAAATCTTCAAAAAAAAAAACGCAAGCTGTAATATTAAATTGGGTTAAAAAAAATAGTTGTTATCAAAAAGAAAGTTGGGGATTTGATACCACTGCTAAAAGAATTATTTCATGGCTATCTAATCATCTACTAACATATGACGAAAGCAATAAAGAATATAGATCAATATTTAATTACATGGTCCAAAAACAAACAAACCATTTAATAATTGAGATTAAAAATTCTAAAAATTTTGAAAATAAGATAGTTGGCTGCTCTGCAATAATTTTAGCAGGATTATGTTATAAGATTGATAAAAAATATTTAACATTTGGATTAAGTCTTTTAAAAAAAATAATTAGAAATTTGTTGAATAACGAGGGTTTTATTAAATCAAGAAATATTAAAAAACAAATCTTTTATTTAAAATATTTTATTCTTATTAGAGAATGGTTTAAAGAAACCCAAATTGAGATACCAGAACTGATTGAAGAAACAATATATCATTTTGGAAAAGCTTATGCATATTTTTGGCAAAACACTCAAGTAAATCTTTTATTTAATGGAAATAATAATTCTAATTATAAAAACTTTGATAATTATCTTAAAAGATTAGGTTATAAGTTTAAAAATGAGGATAAAGATTATGGTGGTTACACGATTTTACAAAATAAAAAAATTTGTCTAGCAATGGATACCGGTTCTTCTCCAGATTATAAAAATTCAAAAGATTATCAATCGGGTGCCTTGTCTTTCGAAATCATCTCGAATGGAAAAAAAATGATCAGCAATTGTGGATACTACAAAAAAGAAAATCAAAAGCTTAATAGATTATCAAAATCTTCTGCTACTCACAGTACATTGATAATTGATGATAGCTCATCATGTAAATTTTTAAAAGATAATAACTGCTGGACTCTTAAAACGGGATTAAAAGTAACCCAAAAAAAAATTATATTTGAAAAAAATTATTGGAAAATTACTGCTACTCATGATGGATATTTAAAAGATTATAAATCAATGCATGAGAGAAATATCGAGTTTTACCCTGAGCAAATGATATTTATAGGAAACGATAAAATTATTAAAAAAAAAACAAACAATAATTATAAATTCGAAATTCGATTTCATTTAGAACCAAATATTAAATTAATGAAAACACAAGATAATAAATCGATTTATATTGAGTTGGATCAAGAGGGATGGAAATTTACATGTGATAATTATGAAATAAATATTGATAATGGTTTATACTTCGGTAAGGAAAATTCATATATTGAAAATCAAAATATTTTTATATCTGGTATTTCAAATAATAGTGAAGAAAACATCAAATGGGAGATAAAAAAGATATAATGAAAAAAATTAAAACAGCGTTAATATCTCTTTTTGATAAGTCTAACTTAAAGGCTTTGCTTCAGGAGTTAAAAAAAAATAATATAAAAATAATAAGCTCTGGTGGAACTTTTAAATATATTAAAAGATTAAAATTCAAATGTTTGAAAATTTCAGATTTTACTGGTTTCGATGAAATTCTTGATGGTAGGGTAAAAACTTTACACCCTAAAATTCATAGTGGGATTTTAAATAAAAGAGGTAAAAAATCTCACCTAAAAGATATGAAAGACAATAACTTTGAAAATATTGACTTAGTAATTACAAATTTTTATCCTTTTGAAAAAACTATTGAGCTAACAAATAATCACACCAAAATATTAGAAAATATTGATATTGGTGGTCCAACTATGGTCAGGGCAGCAGCAAAAAATTATCATGACGTTACTGTAATTACATGTATTGAACAATATCCTGAGCTTATTAGTGAATTAAAAAGGAACAAAGGATGTACTACCTTAAAATTTAGAGAAAAAATGTCTAGAATTGCATTTAGTGAGACTGCCTATAACGACGCTGTAATATCAAATTATTTAAACAATCATAAAAATATCTACTTTCCCAAAAGAAAAATTCTATACACAAATTTAGTAGAAAATCTTAGATATGGTGAAAATCCTCATCAAGTAAGTGCATTTTATTCCCAAAATAAAAAAAATCAAATAAAACAAGTTCATGGAAAGCCCTTAAGCTATAATAATTACAGCGATATTTTTTCAGCACTAACTCTTTCACAATCATTTCCAAAAAAAACTGGGACAGTTATAGTAAAACACGGAAACCCCTGTGGTGTTTCGGCACTTAAAAATAATTTAGATAGTTATAAGCTGGCACTGAAATCAGATCCTATTAGTGCTTTTGGTGGAATTGTTTCATGTAATTATAGAGTTACCCAAAAAATTGCTTTGATTTTGAATAAGATTTTTCTAGAAGTCGTTATAGCTAAAGGTTTTGACAAAAATGCTCTTAAAATACTAAAAATGAAAAAAAATCTTAGACTAATAGACTCATCAAAGATATCCTTCAATCATCCTTGGAAATTTTATTCTGTGGACAACTTTACACTTATACAATCAGAGGATAAGGAAAGTTTTACTAATAAAGATTTTAAAGTTGTTTCAAAAAGAAAACCCACTAAATCGCAACTTGATAATTTGATATTTGCTTTTAACGTATGCCGTTACGTAAAATCAAATGCAATCGTTTTGGCTTGTAATAAATCAACAATCGGTATTGGATCAGGACAGTCTAGTAGACTAGATAGTTGTAAAATTGCAATAGATAAAATGAATAAATTTTCAAAACTTAAACATGAAGTTGTGGCTGCCTCAGATGCTTTCTTTCCATTTGTAGATGGGATAGAGAAATTAGTCCAATCAGGAGCTGTTGCAATAATTCAACCTGCTGGATCCATAAGGGATAAAGAGATTATAAAATTTGCAGACGATACAAATACTGTTTTAGTTTTTTCAAAGACTCGCCATTTCAGACATTAATTATCTGATCAATTTTAGCAGCTAATATAAAATCATTTTCAGATAAGCCCTCTATTGCATGAGTACTGATGTTGATCTTGGCATATCCCCATCCAAACATTATATCTGGATGATGACCCTCTTCCTCTGAGACTTTTCCCACATCATTGACAAATTTTTGGCTTTCTAGAAAATTTTCAAATTCAAATTTTTTTTCTAAAATGTAAACTTTTTTCTCGTTTTGAATAATCTCCCATCCATCAACTTTTTTCTGATATTTGTGGATTTCAGATATATCAAAAGCTTTCACACCACCTTCACAAGGCACACAATTTTTTTCTAACAAATCACTCATAAACAAAATGGAGCGGGCAAAGGGGGTCGAACCCTCGACCTTCTCGTTGGCAACGAGACGCTCTACCACTGAGCTATACCCGCAAAACATAAATAATATAGTGAATGTGAATTGTTATTTCAAGAAATTTAAATTATAAATAATTCAGTTCATTCAAACTCTTATCAAAAATATGATTTATTTTTTCAATAAATTGATTATCAAAATTTTTTTGCCATTTGTTTTTAGGTCCTAAATGAAAAAAAGGAATTTTTTTATTATCTTGACGAGCCTTAATTGACTCACTAAATCCCTCATTTTGTTCTATCTTCTTTAAATTTTCAAATGAGGTACTTCTCACGGCATTTTTGGCTTTTTCTCTATTAAATCCACTTTTGTTATTTATTAACTTATCTGTAAATTCTATTATATCCTTAAATACAAAAAATGTTTCTTTTAGTAAGTCCTCATATTTTAAAAATTTAACTGGAATTAATTTATTATTTTTCCATGACTTATAGTTTTTTTCCCATGAGCTAATAAATTGATAATCGCTATAATCATTTATTTTTCTAAAATCATAAGTAAATTTTTTTTCATCTTGCATTGCATTTAAGGCTTCGTCATGATTAATTTGAAAATGTCTAGCCATTGAATCTATAACATTGCGTGGATCGCGAACAATGTAAATTCCACCAAGAGTATTTTTTTGGTTAGTAAAATCATTTTGGCCTAATTTGACTAAAGCATTGTGAGTCTTAAAAAATCTTACCTTTTTATCTAGATTTATTTTTTCTTGAGCTCGGACCCAAAATCTAGAACTATCTCCAGGTTTGCTTGGATCAAAATCAAAACCTTGAAGATTTTTTTTGTTAGGAAATTGTTCAATTTTTCTTAAATTTTCATCACCTAAAAAAAGACCATCATTTGTATAATAATAGGCACTAATTAAAGATCTTAACCAAGTGTTTCCATTTTTTGGGTACGATGAAAGCCAAATAATCATTTGTTTATTTTAAAAATATTTTTATAATTATATTATATACTTTAAAAAAATTATGAATCTTCCTAAAATAATACGTGTATTTCCTTTAAGTAATTTTATAATTTTTCCTAAAACAACTGTGCCTTTAAACATTTTTGAGCCTCGATATGTAGAAATGATAAATGATAGTATGAAATCTGATAAATTTATTGGAATGGTTCAACCAAAGACAATAGAAAATGTTGATAATTCAAAATCTCCTGTTCTCCACAAAATTGGATGTCTTGGAAAAATAACTAGTTTTAAAGAGACTGATGATGGTAGATACTTAATCGACTTAAAGGGTGTGATTAGATTCGAAATAAAAAAAGAAGTTAAATCTCAGAAAAATTATAGGGAATTTGCGATAAATTTTGATAATTATGTTCATGATTTAAATGATAACGAAGAAGACTTAAAATTTTCAGATTTAGAGCTTATCTTCAAAGATTTTAAAACATTGTTTGAAAAGAGAGGCTTCATAATTAATTGGGCTGCTCTAAGAAAACAAAGTCTAGATGAAACAATTAACGCTCTTGCAATGGCTTCACCATTTAGTTTAGAAGAAAAACAAGTTTTATTAGAAGCACAAAACTTAAATTCAAGAAAAACGAAAATTGCTCAAATTTTAAATACATACACGCACGATCAATTTGAAAATACAACTATCCAATAACTTAATTTTTTAGTCCTATGTCAGCGATTTTTTTAAAATATTCATTCAGAAATTTATTTCTTCCAATATATTTAATCGTAGAGCCTACTAAATTATTTCTTATCCTATTTTCTGAATTAAAACACTCATAAATAAAATCAACACCCCCTGAAAAAACAAGATTTTCGCTTTTAGTTTTATTTTGAAACTCAACACATACGGATTCGTCTATAGGCAGACCAATCTCAATTTTTTTAACAATTATATCCAGTAATTTATTGATATCTCTAACTGACATATTAAAACCTTGTCCTGCTAATGGATGAAGTTTATGCAATATGTCTCCAAAAGCCAATATATTCGATTTGTAATATTTTCTTAAGTTTAATGACTCTAACTGAAACCTAGAAATTTTATTTATTTTTTTGATTTCATAAAAAGAATTAAACTTGGAAATAAATTTTTTCATATCAAATGAATCTTCACCCGGTTTAGTCCTCATAGAATAAACAATAGATGTTTTATTATTTGATATAGGCAAAAAAGCTAATGGGCCTTTATTTGTAAAAATTTGCACTGCTGTGTCATTTAATGTCAATTTTTTATGATCTATAATTGTCGTAAATGCTAAGCTATTATAATTTTTTTTAAAATTTTTGGAAAAAAATTTTTTTGTTATTTCGTGGTTATGATCACAATTTATTATTAAATCATAACCAATTTTAATTAATTTTTTAAATGGAATATTTTTTTTTAATTTAAAATACTTACTTTTAGAAAGTTCAGAATTTAATTGACTGTATACTTTATGGTTTTTCATAATAAAAAAGAGATTATTATTTGGGTCATTAAAGTTGATTATTTCTTTATCACCAGAGCTTTCTGAAAAAATTTTTATCTTTTTTATCGGCCACAAGATTTTGTTTATATTTGATATATTTTTAA
>QCAD01000034.1 GCA_003282055.1 Pelagibacteraceae bacterium AG-339-N18 | reverse complement strand
AAGACTCATTTATTGAAAAAGAAAAATTTAAAAATTTGAATAGTGAGTTTTATAATGTTGAATTTACAAAGCTAAGAAAAAAAAGTAATTATTTTTTTAGTTCACTACAATCTAAAAGATTAGGACTATAGATGTTAAAGAAAAATATAGTCATAACAGGGGGTACTGATGGCATTGGTTTAGCTTTAACAAAGCAGTTAATTAATAAAAACCAAAATGTTTTTATTATTGGTAGAGATGAATTCAAAGGAAATGCAATTTTAAACTCTCTCAAAAGTTCTAATCTTGAGTTTTTTCAATCTGATTTATCAGAGTCCAGCGAGATTAAGAAAATTTTGAAAACACTTAATAATATCAAAAGTATTGATGTCTTGATTAATAATGCAGGAGCAATTTTTGATAAAAGATCATTGAATACTGATGGTATTGAAAAAACTTTTTTTTTAAACCATCTTTCTTATTTTGCTTTATCCACTGGTTTAGTTGAAAGACTAGAAAATTCAAATGACCCTAGAATAATTAACGTTGCTTCAAATGCTCACAAAAGATACAATATCGACATCAACGACCTAGAAAATCAAAACAATTATAATGGTTGGAAGGCGTATTGTAGATCCAAGTTGTTAAATGTTTTTTTTACTTATTCTTTTAAAGATAAGATAAAAACTAAAATTAATTCAAATTGTTTACATCCTGGTTTTGTCAATTCAAATTTTGGAAATAATAATCAAAATTTTTATAGATTTTTAATAAATATTCTAAAAAATTTATTAGCAATTAGCACTGATGAGGCAGCACAATCTCCTCTTAAATTAGCACTTAATGATGAATTTAAAGGTATAAACGGAAAATATTTTTTTAAACTAAATGAGAATAAAAGTTCTAAAGAGAGTTACGATATTGATTTAGCTAATCAAATTTGGACAAAATCTATGAATTATATCAAAAAATTTTGAATGAAATTTAAAAAAGATAAGATCTTATTATATATTAGTGTAATTATTTCTTTCCTATTAGGTAGTTTTTTTTGGGGACATATCAATTTAAAATTTATTGATCCTGGCATTAGAGGAACCTATTCTGATAATCAATTTAATGCTTTAAATGAAATATTAAGATACGCAATTTTTATTTTTTTTCCTATATCCACGTATTTGATATGCAAATTTTTTTTTGAAAAAAATTATTTTGATAAGATCAAATTTTTTTTCATAACAAAAAGAGAAAATTTTTCAAAAAAAGTAATTTATCTTAATATATATTTTTCAATTATAATTTTTATCATTTTACTAGAGTTTTTATCTATAAATTTTCCCAATCATTTAATTGATATTTATCATGAAGGACAAAAATTAAGTTCTGCTTATAAAAGTTTTTTAGACGGGAGTCTTTGGTCTGGCTCTTATATTACTGTTGGCATTTTTTATGAAACTCTTTCATCTAAAATTATTTGGTACTTATTTGATCATGTAAGTATTGGTTTAACAAGATTTGCTGAGGTTTTTTATATTTTGGTTTTGAAAGTAAATTTGATTGTATTAGCTTATTTAGTTACAAGACATACTTCACTTAAACCGATTCCAGCTAATTTATTTTTTATAATTAACTCTATAATTTTAGTTGGTCTTACAGACTACAACATCGCTTCGGTAGATTTAATCACGTACAGAGAAATTCCAATTATATTTTTGACAATACTATTTCTTATGACAAATTTATTAAATAGTAACTTTATAGTTTTGATTTTAATATCTTCAATGAGTATATTATCTATGTTTTGGGGCATAGATAGAGGTCTTGTTTGTAATTTTTTAATTATACTAATATTAATAAATTTTTTTTTACAAAAAGATTTTAAAAAATTTTTAAATATATTTAGTTTTATTGTTCTATTTTGGATATCTTTTTACTTATTTAATAAGGCAGAATTTTTTCATTTTCTTGAAAATACTATCCATATTTTAAAAGACTTTGGTTACACATATGGAATTATACACCCCATCCCATTCAGCGATGAAATGAATTCTGCTCGAGCAACTAAAACTTTGTTTTTTATTATATTATCATTAACTTTGTCTTTGAGCTTAATATTCACAAAGAAAAAGTACTATTCTTTACAATTAAAAAGAATTTTTTTATTTTTAGCTATTATAGGTACTGTAAGCTATTTATATGCATTAGTAAGATCTGATGGTCCACATATGAAACAAATTTTTGGTTACCAAATTATTTTTTTTTCTTTTTTTATCTTTAATAAATTATTGAACAAATTTTCTATTAAAATCGGACCATCAATCCCTGCAATTACAATTTTTGCCATTATAATAATATCGTTGTTTTTAAACATAATTAAACCAAATAACATATTATCTTTTAAAAAAAGATTTATTAATTATTTAAATAAGCCAGACTCTTACTTTTTATCTAAAAAAGATAATTTACTCATCAATGAATTAA
Source organism: Pelagibacteraceae bacterium AG-339-N18 (assembly GCA_003282055.1). Next base: position 4,762 of record QCAD01000034.1, on the reverse strand, counting down.
AATCTTATAGTTATTTAGACAATTGTTTTGATTTGTTTACCTATGATGCATCGATCCTTTACCTCATGAGAAAAAAAAGTTGTACAAGATACTATTTTGTAAATTCTTTGGGTTCTGAAATAAATCAAAAAAAATATGTTGAGGAAATTAAAACTAAAACAAAATATCTAATAACTAACGGTAAAACAGATGATTGGGATCCAATTCAAAAAAAATATTCAATAGTCTATGATTTTATATTAACAAATTTTAATTTATATAAAGACGGTCAATATAAGATTATGAAAAAAAAAAATTAACATAAATTTATTTTTTTAATAAATAATTTATATCTTTTAAAATATTTTTGTTAATATAAATTTTTTTTTTTAGATTTTTTTTATACCTCTTAAATTTATTTTGTCCTGGGTACATTATCTCTTTCACACCTTTAATTTTTGGAAGTTTTTTAATTGTTTTAATATTGTCTATTATCCTTTTTTTATAATTATTAATAAATATATTTGATTTTAAGGTTATTATTAAATGGCCAATATTTTGGGGACCGCTAAAATCATCGAAAGGATCTTTGACCCTACCAGCATGATTACCACCAGTTATTACTCCACTTAAAATATCTACCATCCAAGCTAAGCCAGAACCTTTAAATCCAGAAATTGGTAACTGAATACCTTTCAATGCTGCCTCAGGATTGGTGGTAGGATTACCATGTTCATCTAATGCTACACCTTTAGGAATTTTTTGTTTATTTTTAGCTGCAACTCTTATTTTACCTCTATTAATCATCGATATCGATGTATCGAATATAAAAGGTGCTTTTGATCCTGAAGGACAACCAAAACAAATTGGATTGGTACCAAATAGACTCTTTATAGATCCATGTGGAGCAACCGCTGGGGGTGCATTAGTAAAAATTAGAGTAATCAAATTTTTTTTGACAGCTTGCTCTGCGTAATATCCTGACAAACCATAATGTCCACTATTTTTTACTGCCACGAGACCTATACCTGTCTTTTTTGCATTAAAGATTGCTTTTTTCATAGCAATATCAGCTGCAACAAACCCTATGCTATTATTAGCGTCTATAAGAGAAATTGACTCAGTTATCTTTTTAGTTTTAATCTTTGGTTTAGGGTTTATTACTTTTTTTGAAATTCTATCACAATACATTTTAAGTCTTGAGAGCCCATGACCATAAGCACCAACTAACTCAGCATTAACTAACGCATTGGCTGAAACTGAAGCATGATTTGTACTTAATCCAAATTTTTTTAAAATTAAAATTACGAGACTCCTACAGTTTCTAGCTTTCATTATTTATTATCTTATTCAAATCTTCATGTTTTATAATATTCATTAATTCCGCATGTTTACAAAAGTAATCCTTAAATTTAAGTTCTTGAAAATTAGAGATGTTAATTTTAAGTAAATTATTATTTTTTCTTTTAAATATCATACCTATCCCCTCATCAGCAAGAATAGTATAAACATCTAAGTTGGGCTTAGTTCTGAATTCTACGAGTGCCTTCCAAACATCACCATTCCAAGTGAAGGACATTCTATTAGGTGTCTGGTACCATATTTTTCTTGGCAAACAATCGTGTATTAAAATTATTCCATTTTCATTTAAATATTTTAAGCTATTAACAATATCTTTTTTAACTTGTTCATACACATGCAGACCATCGATAAATATTAAATCAAATTTTTGGGTATTCGTTAAAAAAAAATCATCACTAGAAATTCTGTGTGTTCCACCAGAAATAGGATCTACCCCAATTTTATTTGAAACACTTATTTCATTAAAATTTTCGTTTTTGAAACAACCTATCTCTAGATAGTCTTTAAAGTTTTTAGATTTTATTAAATTATTAATAATTTCATATCTCTTTGGATAAAGATTCCAATCATATTTAAGTTTTTTGCGGAAATTTTCTTTGAACAAAATATAATTAATTCTCTTAAGATAAAAAACTATTTTAGTAAATAATTTCATTTATTAAATCTATACTTTAATACCGCAGTTAATCTAGCAAGATTTTTGATTGAGTTTCTTAAGTTAAATATAAGTAAATAGCTAAAGGATCTGAATAAATAAATAAAAAATCTTTTTATCAAAATCTTATTATTTTTATCCAAGTTAAAATAAAGATAAGAAGAATAGACATGAAACATCTGTATAATGAAATAATTAATTAGATTATCTTTAACTGAGCTATGTTTTATATGATAGGCTCTAGAGTTAAATGATTTAATTATTGGTAATTTCAGATTATATAACTTTCTACAAAGATCGTAATCTTCCCAGTAAAGAAAATATTTTTTGTCGAAAAGCTTAGTTTTTTTAAGCACCGAGTTATTTAAAAGCATGATTGCAGCCCAACTAAAAGTGATACAAGTATCTCCAAATAAAAGATTCTTATCTAATTTATTTTTATTAGACTCAATCTTATGAAATTTATTAGCAATTTCCGGTAATACTTCAATATGATCTATATTTTTATTATGCTTATCAACTAATAAGGGGACAGCTATAGCGGTATTTGGATATAACTCTAAAGTTTTTACAAGATTAATTAAATCATTAATTGTAGTTTTGATATCAGCGTTCATCAACAAAGAATATTTTGTATTAACGTATTTAAATGCAAAATTATTTCCACGACCAAAACCTAAGTTTTTTTTTGATCTTATATATTTAACATTTTTTATTTTTTTTATTTTTTCTATAATTAACTTATCACAATTCCCATTATCAATGATTATAATACCAATATTTTGGAGATTTCTTATGCATTCAAAAATTTCATTTGTAACGTCATAAATTACAATTATCACGGTTAAATGTTTTTCAATATAACTGACACTTATCATTTTTATTAATTTTATAGTTTTTAATAATGAGTATATATTTTATTTTTAAATTATATTATGAAAATAATTGATACCACAACATACTTTAAGGAAGATTTAATTTTAGATTTAAGATTTAACACATTGGATAAATTTGTTGATTATTTTATTATATGTGAAGCAAAATTTACTCATAGTGGAAATGAAAAACCACTAAATTTTAACATTAAGAATTTTGAAAAGTTTAAAGATAAAATAATCTATATTGTTCTTGATAAAGAACCTGAAAATATTGATTATAGAAATAATCATAAAACTGAAATTAAAAGAAAAAATAGTATTTTAAGAATTAATTACCAGAGAGACTTTATAAAAAGATCTCTAGAAAATTTTTCACCTGAAGATATAGTTTTTTACAGTGATAACGATGAAATCCCAAATTTAATAAATATAAATTTTGACAAGATTTTAGATAATATAATTATTTTTAATCAAAAATTATTTTATTATAAGTTCAATCTATATTTACCTAATGTGAAATGGTATGGTACAAAAGGTTGTAGGATTAAAAATTTAAAGTCAATTTCCTGGTTGAGAAATATTAAAAATAAAAAATATAACAAATTTAGATTCGATACTTTTTTTTCAGATACTAAATACAAAAATATTATCATGATCAACGAAGGTGGATGGCACTTTTCAAATTTGAAGAACTTAAATGATTTAAGAGAAAAATATTTAAATGACGAAAATCATGCCGAGTTTTCTGACAGAATGACTCTAGATAAAATAAAAGATGATGTGGACAGCTGGGTTATAGGTTATGATCATTTTGCTGATAAAAGGTCTCAATTTAAAGAGGTTAAAAAAAAACTTAGTAAATATAATTTTGAAAAACTACCAAACTATATTCAGCTTAATAAAGCAATTTATAAGGATTGGTTGGTTTAGTATTTAAGTTATAAATAAATTTATTTATGAAAAAAAAAAATATAATTATTGTTACGGGTGGTGCAGGATTTGTTGGTTCAAATTTGATTGATTATTTTTTAAAAAAGACAAAATACAATATAATAAGTATTGATGATTATTCATCTGGCTACAAAAAAAATCATATAAGAAATAAAAGAGTAAAATATTTAAAAGGTAATACAAAAAATATTCAAATACTCATAAAAAAACCTGAAAGGATTCAATCTTTATTTCATTTTGGAGAGTTTGCTAGAATTTATCAAAGTTTTATTAATATGGACGTTTGTATTGACTCTAATTCAATTGGAACAAATTCAGTATTTAATTTTTGTTTAAAATATAAAATTAGATTAATTTATTCTGCAACTTCTGCTTCTTTAGGTAACAAAGGAAATGATAAAAATTTATCCCCTTATGCGTTTACAAAATCAAAAAATTTAGAATTACTAGAAAATCTAAAAAGATGGTTTAGTTTTAAATATGATGTTATTTATTTTTATAATGTTTATGGTCCTAGACAAATTTCGAAAGGAAAGATGTCAACTGTAATTGGAATTTTTGAGGAAGCGTGCAAAAATGGAAATCCTTTACCTGTTGTAAGACCTGGAACTCAAACAAGAAGGTTTACACACATAGAAGATACAATCAATATTTGTTACCTTGCTTGGAAAAAAAATTTATCAAGGCACTATAGTATTTCAAGCAAACAAAGTTACTCAATAATTGAAGTTGCAAAGATGTTTAAAACTAAAATAAAGTATTTAAATAAAAGACCCGGCGAGAGATACGCATCTGCATTAACAAAAATGAATTTATCAAATAGAGTTTATAGATATTTTGGTAAAATAAAACTTTCTGACTATATTATGAATTTAAAAGATGTTCAAAAATAACCATTAACCTTTTCCACGCCAGGGAATAGTTTTATCAATTATTT
>QCAD01000033.1 GCA_003282055.1 Pelagibacteraceae bacterium AG-339-N18 | reverse complement strand
AATGAAAGGAATGGGTCAGATAGTTACCTGGTCTGTCAGAGATGAGACTCTTCATTGCAATTCAATGATTAGAATTTTCAAAGAATTCATAAAAGAAAATCCAGAGATATGGAATGCAAAATTAAAAAAAGAACTTTACGAAGCTTGCAGAACCATCATAGAACACGAAGATGCTTTTATTGATTTAGCTTTTGAAATGGGTCCAATGGAAGGCTTGACTGCAAAAGAAGTCAAAGATTACATTAGATTTATTGGAAACAGAAGATTAGTTCAATTAGGTCTAGAGCCTATTTATGATGTCCAAAAAAATCCATTAGGTTGGTTAGATACAATGCTAAATGCTGTTGAGCACATGAACTTTTTTGAAGGTCGTGCAACTGAATATTCTAAAGCATCCACACAAGGAACTTGGGTAGAAGCTTTTAGTTAATATATAAATTACATACATATAAATATCAAATGAGCATTCTCTAATGTTTATCGCAATGAATAGGTTTAAAATTGTGTTAGGTAAAGAAGCCGAGTTTGAAAAGGTTTGGAGGGAAAGAGATACACACCTTAGTGATGTTAAAGGTTTTAAAGAGTTCCATTTAGTTAAAGGTGAAAAAAATGAGGAATTTTCATTATACGCCTCTCATAGTATTTGGAATTCTAAAGATGATTTTATTAACTGGACTAAATCAGAAAATTTTAGATTAGCTCATAAAAATGCGGGACAACATAAAGATTTATATCTTGGAGCACCTAACTTTGAAGGTTTTGAAGTGGTACTTTAAATATATCTTAAACTTAAACTAAGGAGTGAAATATGAAAATATTAAAAGAATTGAATGACGCAAAATTAGTTATTGTAGATTTAGAGGTAAGATTAGGAGAAAAGTTAAGAAGTGCTCCAACTTTATGTGCAAAGTATAAAGGAAAAATTATACCTCTCAATACTGCTCATGATGGAAGACCAATATTAATGAAAGAAGAAAATTCAATAGAAAACTAAATTATGATTGAACAAGTTAGTATTTATTTAACGGCAATGGTTTTAGGAATTATGTTATTTTTTTCATTTGTAATTGCGCCAGTGGTATTTACTACCTTGGATGAAGATAATGCTCGAAAGTTTATAAGAAGAATATTTCCCTTCTATTATAATGTTAATTTAGGGATAAGTTTAATTGTTTTATTAACATTTATATTTTTGAGTAAGTTGGGAGTTGATCTCTACTTAATATTAGCAATTAGCTCGTTATTTGCCATATCAAACTATCTGTTAATGCCATTAATTAATAAATATAGAGATGAGAAGCAGGATAAAAAATTTAAATACTCACATTTCATTTCTGTTGTTATAAATTTTGTACAGATGATTTTATTAGTTTTATTGCTTGTTTAAAGAAAGCAATAACTAAGTTAAAGAGCTAGATCTAGGAAATGGATACTAAAAAGTTTTTTGTCATCAACCCAAGTCTTCTTAATTTTCCATCCAGCTTCTTTAGCTATATTCTTGAAGGATTTTATTGTGTATTTATGAGAATTCTCAGTATGAATCTCCTCATTTTTTCTTATAAAATATTTTGAACCGTTTATTTTAATATTATTATTTCTTTTAGATTTTAATCTCATCTCAATTCTTTCTTTTTTTTTATTATAAATAGCTAAATGTTTATAAAAATTTAAGTTTATATCTCCACCTAATTCATTGTTAATTCTGTGTAAAATATTTTTGTTAAATTCTGCAGTTATACCTTTTTTATCATCGTAAGCCGAAATTAAAGTTGGAATGTCTTTAATCAAGTCAACACCAATTATAATTTTTTTTGCTTTAAATTTTGTTTTAAGTATTTTTAAAAATTTAACAGCTTCATTTTTTTCAAAATTTCCGATTGTTGATCCTGGAAAAAAAATAATTATATTTTCTGACGAATTGATTTTAAAAGGAAGTTTATTGTTACTAGAGAAATCATATCCTTTTGGAGTAATAGCTACTTTTGGAAATTTCTTTTTAAAACCTTGAGATATTTTAGTTATATAATCTTCAGAAATATCCAAAGGTATATATTTTTTTGGGTTATTTAGGCTGTTGAGAAAAATAGCTATTTTTTTGATGTCTCCAGCGCCTGGTTCAATTAAAACAGCGTCCTTGCCTATTTTATTAGCAATTTCATTTTTATTTTCTTTTAAAATTTTTTTTTCTATTCGTGTTGGATAATACTCTTTCAACTTAGTAATTTTTTCAAAAAGTTTTGATCCATTGAAGTCATAAAACCATTTAGAACTTAGTTTTTTGTTTCTCTTACTTAGGCCTAGGCTTACTTCTTCTGAAAATGATTTCATTTTATATCAGGTACAACTAAAAGACGACTAATTGGCATTGAAAAACGTCCCTGTCTCTCAGCATCATTATTTTTTTTGGATACTGCGAGAAGTTTAGATAGACCTTTGATCATTAATTTTCTTTTCTCTGGCTTTAAGACAAATGTAGCATAAAAAAATCCAGCTGCGATTTCAGCTATTTGAGCAACTGGTCCTTCTATAAATACAACATTAGTATCTATAGTTACATTTGCTCCTGGAAAAAGTTTATGAACAAGTATACTCAGACTTTCAGATTTTCGTATCCTTGGATCACCTAAATCAATCTCTCCATAACTTGGTATCTCCTCCTGCACATAACTATAAATTAAATCGTGAACCTCTTTGTAGCCGGGTGCTATATTCATTGGTCCATCAATTATTGCCGCAAACCGACCTTTAGAGGTTAAAATTCGTTTGACTTCATTTAGCACAGGGTTTATCGGGTCCATTAATGTTAAAGCCCAATGGCATAAAACTATATCAATGGATTTATCATTGATTATTCTCAAATTTTGCGCATTTGTCTCAATCAGATCAGCTTTACTGTTTTTAAGGCGTGTCTTTGCTAATGCTAGTTCTTCAGGACACATGTCTACTCCTTTTAAATTTAAATTTTTATTACGATCAAATAATATTTTTAATAATAGCCCAGAACCACAAGCAAGATCTAATACACTTGAAACCTCATTATCTGGCACAAGTTCAGCTAGCCATTCGTAACTATTACGTCCAACTTTATCACGACAAGAACTTGCACAAACTTCAGTAAATCCAGCGTTTTCTTGATGGATAATTTTTAAATGGTTAATTAAAGCATTTCCATTAGGATGCACATTGTGAGTGAGACTGTCAGTCCAAATGGAATTTAATCCCTTTTGATTATTTATGTCTCTCATAATTTACTTTTAATTGGCCAACAAATTGGATTTAGTGGACTAACAGCAATGTCTCCTGGTTTGACATTGGGCATAAATTTCTGCCAGTCACCAGAGACCATAGTGGGTGAATTGATTACCCTTGCTCCATCTCTGTAATAAGTATTAGCTAATGCTATTCGGCTATGGTTAGTTCGGTTGCGTGAAGCGGTATGAAAGTTTAAATTATGATGAAAGCTAACTTCGCCAAGTTCAAATGGAGTTTCATTCACGCTCACATTATTTTTTGAAAAAATTTTTGAGACCTCACTGTCATATCCAGTGCCAGTCTTTTCAAAGGTGACATCCTTAACCAATTCGCGCACATCAAGCGGATAGGCAAAAGAGAGTGGTCCCATCTCAACAGGAGTTGGCTGTGCTGGGGCCCAGGCGGTAACTACATCGTTAGTATCTAACGGAAAATGATGATCATCAAAGTGCCATGGTGTACGACCACAACCAGATTGTTTTGCTAACACATTGTCATGGTAAAGTCTGACAGCTGATACTTCTAAAAGATTCGCCGAAATTTGCCCTAGACGCGGTGATAAAACATAGGCACGGAGTAAAGGGTTATCAGGCCAAATCATCTCAAGGCTTAGGAATCGATCATTAGCTTCTTTATCTGGATCAACTTTAAACTTTTTTTTTAATAGATTAATTAACTCAGCTCTAAGTTTTAGCACAGCCCCAGGTGAGAAAACCTTTTTAAGTTTTATGAAACCATTTTTTTTGAAAAAATTAATCTGATCATCAGTCAAATGGTAGGGCTCAGCTAATTCTGAGATAACATCATCATCACTGGGTAGTACAATATCTGGTAAGGGGGACATATTTATGATCTCATATTCTTTAAAATCATTATCTGCAAGACCAACATACCAATCCCACCACGCCTGATTATCCTTACCCCATGGTTTAGAGATATCAGTAGAGTCAGATATTTTAGTATTTAAATTGCTATTAGAATTTTTCATTTGGAATAGTTTTAAAGTTTTATTTCTAATTAGAAATGGCGCGTTTTGACATAAGTTATAAGATTTATCTCAAAAAGGTCTTATTAAATTGATTATTTTAAAGAGTTTTTAGGTTAATTATCTTTGGTTTAAACGAATAACTTTTCTATATTTGTTACCTTTGTAGCTTGCAAGTGGTCGAATTAATTTATTTGCAGCATGTTGCTCAATAATATGAGCTGACCAGCCTGTAATTCTAGAAATTACAAAAATTGGTGTAAAGAAATCTGTATCAAAACCCATTAAATGATATGTAGGCCCAGTAGGGTAATCGACATTAGGATGAATATTCTTTCTCTCGATCATTACTTTTTCAACAATGTCATAAATTTTTTCAAACTTTTTATCTTTTTTGATTTTTGCAACTTTTCCAAAATATTCTCTCATAGTTGGGACTCTAGAGTCTCCGCTTTTATAAACTCGATGACCAAAACCCATTACAACATCTTTATTATCTAGAGCTTTATTAATCCATTTCAAAGCATTTTCAGGTTTTTTGATTTTATTCATCATATGCATCACTTCCTCATTAGCTCCACCATGCAATGGACCTTTCAAGCTAGCGATTGCTCCCGTAATTGCCCCATGAATATCTGATAAACTACTTGTGATAGTTCTTGCTGTAAATGTTGATACATTAAAACTATGTTCGGCGTATAAAATTAATGAGACATCAAAAGCTTTTACTATTTCTTTACTAGGCACTTTTCCAAAACACATATGAAAAAAATTTTCAGAGAAGGAAAGTTTTTTTTTAGGAGGAATAACCTTTTTACCATTTCTTATTCTATAAAATGCAGCTAAAGCAACGGGTGTTTTAGCAAAAATTCTCATTACTTTTCTCATGTTTGATTTTGGTGAATTATCTTTAGTATCTTTATCTTCAAGGCCCATTATACTGACAGCAGTTCTTGCAACATCCATTGGATGAGCCTTTTTTGGGAATTTTTTAATGTCATCTAATAAGGTTTTTGACAAATTTCTCTCTTTTCTTTCAATTTTTTCAAAAGCTTTTAATTGTTTTTTATTTGGAAGTTCACCATTTAAAATTAAATAAGCAACCTCTTCAAATTTACATTTTGCACACAAATCTTGAGCAGCATAACCTCTATAAGTTAGGGAATTAATTTCAGGCATTACTTTTGAAACTTCTGTTTCATCAACAGTAATTCCAAGTAGGCCTTTCTTTATATCATCACTCATTATTCATGACCCTCTGTGGTAAAATTATAAATTTTTTCATCCAAACTATTATATTTTTCATAATCTACAAGATCATATAATCGTTTTCTGGTTTGCATTTTATCAATAATATTATTTTGATGTCCATTTGTATAAATGTCTCTTAAACCATCCTCAACATTTTTCATTGCCAGTCTTTGTGTTGTAACTGGATAAATAACTATATTATATCCAAGATTTTCCAACTCTTTGTAGTTTAATAATTTTGTTTTTCCAAATTCAGTCATATTAGCTAATAGATAACATGAAAGTTCTTTTCTAACTTTTTCAAAATCTTTTTCGTCATGAAGTGCTTCAGGAAAAATTATTTCTGCACCGGCTTCGATATAAGCTTTACATCTTTCAATCATTTTATTTATACCCTCTACACTTTTTGCATCTGATCTAGCTATGATCTTGAAATTTTCATCTTTTTTTGCCGAAACACACTCCTTAATTTTTTTCACCATTGCATCAGTTGATATCAATTCTTTATTATCTAAGTGTCCACATCTCTTTCTTTCTATTTGGTCTTCTAAATGAACTCCAGTAATTCCAAACTCTTCAAAAGTTTCTATAGTTTCTTTACATGATTTAAACCCTGTATCTATGTCAACAATTGTTGGAAGATTAGTAACTCTAGAGATCAAATATGAACGAGTGCTAACATCTTGTAATGTGGTTAAACCAATATCTGGAAATCCAAGATCATTAGCCATAACTCCACCTGAAACATAGACAGCATCGTAGCCTATCTCCTCAATCAGCTTCGCAGTAAGTGGATTATAAGCACCAGGCACTCTTAGAATTTTTTTTGATTTTAATTTTTCTGAAAAATCTTTTCTCTTTTGAATTGGTTCTTTCTCAACAAAGTGCATTAAAAAATACCTTTTTTTAAATTTCTTTTAATTTTATTTTTTCTTACTACAATATTTAATCTATCTAATTGTCCAGGCTTTAGTTTTCTTAAATTTTGTACTGTTTTTAAAAATCTATCTATTTCTTTTTTATCTATGATATCCTCAGTTAGGGTTAAAAATTTTTTTATATAGTTTTTTCTTTTAAATGGCCTTGATCCATATGGGTGAGCGTCAGCAACCCCCTGTTCTTCAGCAATCTTTTTTCCATTTTTTAAAGTTATTACTACTTTTGCACCAAATGCCTTTTTTTTTGGATTTGGATCGTGATATCTTTTTGTCCATTTTTTATCTTCATGAGTTTTGATAGATCTCCATATTTTAATTGTACTTTTTCTTTTTGCTCTTCTTTTCGCATACGATTTTACATGGTGCCAATCACCATCTTCTAGAGCTACAGCAAAAATGTACATTATTGAGTGATCTAATGTTTCCCTACTAGCATTTGGATCCATTTTTTGAGGATCATTTGCACCAGTGCCAATCACATAATGAGTATGATGACTGGTATAGATATCTATTTTTTTTATTTGATTTAGATTTGATATTTTCTTTTTAAGTTTTTTAGCTAGATCAATTAATGCTTGGGATTGATATTCAGCTGAATATTCTTTTGTATAAGTTTCAAGTATAGCTTTTTTAGTTTCATTCCTTTTTGGAAGTGGAACTTTATATAATGCTTTCTTTCCATCTAAAATTCTTGCTATAACACTATCTTCACCCTCATAAATTGGACTCGGAGCACCTTCGCCACGCATTACTCTATCAACAGCTTCTATTGCAAGCTTTCCTGCATGTGCGGGTGCGTATGCTTTCCAACTTGAAATTTCTCC
>QCAD01000032.1 GCA_003282055.1 Pelagibacteraceae bacterium AG-339-N18 | reverse complement strand
AAGTTGGAAATGGTCAACCTTTATCTTTTTCTGTTCCAACAGGAAACTTTGGTGATATTTATGCTGGCTACTTAGCAAAAAAACTAGGTCTTCCAATTGATAAACTAATCGTTGCTACAAATAAAAATGACATATTACACAGAGCAATTTCGGGTGGTGACTACAGTCAAAAGAAAGTTGAGGAAACAAATACTCCAAGTATGGATATACAAATAGCAAGTAATTTTGAAAGGCTTTTATATGATGTAAAAGATTGTAACTCAGATGTTACAAAAAATGTAATGGATGAAATAAAAAATAATACTTATAAAATCGACAAAGATGATTTAGATAAAATTAAAAAGAATTTTGTATCTGAGATGCTTGACGAAAACGAAACTGTTGAAATGATAAAGACAATTAACAATGAACATTTGATGGTAGTTGATCCACATACTGCAGTAGGTATTGGAGCTGTAAAAAAATTAGGGTTAGAAAAAAATTGCGTTGTGTTATCAACTGCACACCCAAGTAAATTCCCAAAAGCAATAAAAGATGCAATCTTAAAAACTGAAAATTTACCAGATAGTCTTAGATATGTTAATGACAGAAAGGAAAAGTTTGAAGTTATTTCAAATGATATTGAAAAAGTTAAAAAATATGTAATGAACTCAATATGAAACTTAAAATAAAAGATCAAATACCAGATACAGAGATTTTTCAACTCATTGACGGAGAACCGCAAAAAAGCAAATTAAGAGAAGTCATAGGTAATGGAAAAATAATTTTGTTTGGTTTGCCTGGGGCATTTACGTCAACTTGTTCAAAACTTCACCTCCCAGGTTTTGTAGCAAATGCAGACAGAATCAAAGCGAAAGGAATTGAAAAAATATTTTGTTTATCTGTCGAGAAAAAAGTGTACGACATAGTTACATCTTCTAAGTTTTTTACACTAGGGTCGTTGACCATTTCAGGATCTAAATAAAATGTCATTACATAAGTCGCTTTTTCTCCTGCTTTCAATTCTTGTTTTTCAAAACAAAAACATCCTAATTTACTATAATATTTTCCAAAACTAGCAGGTGAAACATTGAAGCTTGCTACACCAGCTGTGGGTTCACTCCCATAGTTTTCTACTTCGAACTCTATTTTATTTACCTGACCAACTTTTACATCAATTACATTTGATTTTGCTTTAAAATCCCAAGTTAAGTTATTCACATTTGTGTCGAATCTTACACTAACTACTTTATTCAAAACTATTTTTGGAGCATTATTTGAGATTTGAGTTGTTCCACCAAAACCAGTCACCTTACAAAACAGATCATAAAGTGGAACTGCAGCATAAGATAAGCCAAGCATAAATACAAATATTCCTATTAAAATAATCGGGGTTAATTTCTTTTTTTGAATCATATCGTTCTTTCAAATACACCCGTATTATACAAAGTAAATAAAAATAAAAAAATCATGAAAGCAATAATCGCTAGTGCAGTAATAACATTTTTTTTTTTAGTCTTTTTATCAGGAATTATCATAATATCTTATCTATCAAAAAAAGCACAAAAATCAAAAACAAATACAAGATTGAGAATCCAAATATTGATCTCGCTTTTTTTGAATTAAACTTATTTTTCTTATAATTGTATAAATCATAACATAAAAAATTATAATAAAGAGTTAATAACACCGATGGTATTAAAAAGGGTAATCCTACAAAGTTTATCAAATATGGAAATATAATAACTGGAAGCATTAACAAAGAATAAACAAATATGTTTATTTTAGTACTCTCAACTCCATTGGTCAAAGGCAGCATAGGTATGTTTGCTTTCTTATAATCTTCTGACTTGTATAAGCTTAAAGCCCAAAAATGAGATGGGGTCCAAAAAAATATTATTAAAAAAAAAGATAGTGGCTCAAGAGATAAAGACCCAGTTGCAATAGTCCATCCTATCACCGGAGGAAATGCTCCTGCTGCCCCACCAATTACAATATTTTGTGGGGTTCGTCTCTTTAACCAAATTGTGTAAACAAATACATAAAACAAAATTGTTAAGAGCAGTATTGCTGCAGAAATTCTATTAGTAAAGTAATCCAAAGCTATTACTGAAATAACTGAAAGAGTTATTCCAAATATCAAGGCTTGGTTTTTATTAATTTTTCCTGAAGGTATTGGTCTTAAACATGTTCTTGACATTAATGCATCAAGATCAGATTCATACCACATATTCAAAGCTCCAGCTGCACCTGCGCCTAATGAAACTAATAAAATTCCAATAATTGCCTCTTTAGTAGATACAAGATTTGGTGATGTTAATAAACCAACTGCACAGGTGAAGATTACTAAAGACATCACTCTTGGTTTCATTAGTTTAAATAATTCAGAAAAATTAAATAAATCCTCTTGTGACAAACCTCTTTTCTTTAACCTTAAATTATCCATTAGTTTTTATTTATCTTATACTTAGCTAGGAGTTTTTTCTGCTTCTTGATCATCAACAAACTTTGGCAATTCCTCAAATGTATGAAAATTTGGTGGTGATGGAACTGTCCACTCCAAAGTCGTGGCTCCTTCACCCCATGGATTTTGTGCAGCAGCTTTCTTTTTTGCAAAAGCATATATTAGGTTTACAAAAAAAACTGCTAATCCTGCGACAGCAACATATGATCCTATTGAAGAAATATAATTCCATCCGGCAAAAGCATCTGGATAATCAGCATATCTTCTAGGCATTCCAGCTAATCCCAAAAAATGCTGTGGAAAGAAAATTAAATTTACACCAATGAAAGTCAACCAAAAATGTAGTTGACCAAGCCATTCAGAATATTCATATCCAGACATTTTTGAAAACCAATAGTAGAACCCAGCGAATATTGCAAAAACAGCTCCTAAAGATAAAACATAATGAAAGTGAGCAACTACATAATAAGTATCATGCATTGCAGTATCTACTCCAGCATTAGCTAAAACTACTCCCGTCACACCACCAACAGTGAACATAAAGATAAAACCTAGTGCCCACATCATAGGCGTTTTAAATGAAATTGATCCACCCCACATTGTTGCTATCCATGAAAAAATTTTAATTCCAGTTGGGACGGCAATAATCATAGTTGCTGCTAGAAAATAAGCTTTAGTATCAGTGCTTAATCCCACCGTATACATATGGTGAGCCCAAACAACAAAGCCTACTATACCAATCGCTACCATTGCATAAGCCATACCCAAATATCCAAAAACCGGTTTTTTAGAAAACGTTGATACAACGTGACTAATCATTCCAAATCCTGGGAGAATTAAAATATAGACTTCAGGGTGACCAAAGAACCAAAACAAATGTTGAAATAAGACTGGGTCCCCTCCGGTTTGCGCATCAAAGAATGCAGTTCCAAAATTTCTATCTGTTAATAACATTGTTATTGCTCCTGCTAGAACTGGTAGAGATAACAACAATAAAAAAGCTGTCACTAAGATTGACCAAGCAAATAATGGCATCTTATGTAATGTCATGCCAGGAGTTCTCATGTTTAAGATTGTAGTAATAAAATTTACAGCTCCTAAAATTGAAGAAGCTCCCGCTAAGTGCAAGCTTAATATTGCTAAATCCATTGCTGGTCCTGGTTGACCTGCTTTAGAAGATAGAGGAGGATAAATAGTCCATCCACCACCAACTCCAGTTTGTCCTGGAGGGCCATCAGCAAAAACTGACAGTATTAATAAAGTTAATGAAACTGGTAATAGCCAAAAAGAAATATTATTCATCCGGGGGAATGCCATATCTGGTGCACCGATCATAATTGGTACAAACCAATTTCCAAAACCACCAATCATGGCTGGCATAACCATAAAGAAAATCATTATTAATCCATGTCCAGTTACTAAAACATTATAGAGATGATAATTACCACCTAAAATCCCATCACCTGGATGCATTAATTCCATTCTCATTAAAACTGAAAATGCGGTTCCAATCACGCCTGCAACAATTGCAAAAATTAAATACATTGTTCCTATATCTTTGTGATTTGTGGAATATGCCCAACGTTTCCAGCCTTTTGGAGTGTGACTGTCCTGAGAAGCGGTTTGTGAATACATATTTATCTACTTACTAAATTAATATTGTTACTTTTAATTTCCTCTTTTGCAAATTTTTCTTTTGCTTCATACAACCACTCTTGGTACTCTTGTTCTGTCACAACTCTAACTGTGATAGGCATAAAAGCATGTTTAATACCGCAAAGTTCGGAGCATTGACCATAGTAAGTTCCAACTTTCTCAGCTTTAAACCATGTCTCATTAATTCTTCCAGGAACAGCGTCTCTTTTTACGCCAAACGATGGTAGGGCCCAAGCATGTAATACATCATTTGCAGTTATTAAAACTTTTACAACTTTATCCACTGGTACGACAACTTCATTGTCAACTGCAAGAAGTCTAGGTTGATCCGGCTTTAAATCTTTATCCTCTATCATGTAAGACTCAAAAATAATATTTTCATCAGGATATTCATAACCCCAGTACCACTGGTAACCAACAGCTTTAATTGTAAGATCTGCTTTTGGTATAGTATCTTGTTTATATAAAATCTTAAACGATGGCACTGCCATTACAATTAAAATTAGACATGGAATTAAAGTCCATAAGACTTCTACAGCAACATTATGAGTTCTTTTAGACGGGTTAGGGTTTGCAGAAGCTCTGAATTTCACACATGCATAAAGCATCAAAAATAAAACAAATACACTTATCGCAACTATTATTGGTAATAATAAATAATTATGAAAAGAAACAATCTCTCGCATAGATTCTGATGCAGCATTTTGAAAACCTAACTGCCATTCAACAGGCTGATTAGCAAAAGCCTTTTGCGAAATGAAAGACGATAAAAATATAATTAAAAATTTTTTCATTTTTAATAGGTATATAAAGCTCTTTTATAAAAATTACACTTTAGTTTTCGCGACAATTTATCAATTAATCACATAATTTACGATCGAAATTGCGGATATGACCGCAGTTTCTGACCTTAAAATATTCTCATTAATTTTAATAGGTTGAACACCCTTAAAAGAGAGAATCCTCTCTCTTTCGGTCTCAGAAAAATCTCCCTCTGGACCTATGATTATACAGACAGGCTTATCTGTAAATTTTGATTTATCAATTTTTTTAATATTTGAATTTAAATCTGTAAAAATTAGATCCATCGAATTTTTTTTTAAAAAGGCACTTAAATTTTGAGCGCCCTCAATTGTTGGTACATTGATACGGTTTGATTGTTCACAAGCTTCAATTACAATTTTTTCTGAGCGTTCTTTGTTAATTTTTCTAACCACTGTTCTATCAAAAATAATCGGTAAAAATTTTGTAACTCCAAGCTCGGTTGCTTTTTGTAGCATAAAATTCTGATAGTTTGATTTGATAGGTGAAAACGCTAACCATAATTCTTTAATACTCTCTTTTTGTTTTAGTTGTTTTATTATTTTAAATTCAACAGTATTTTTAGATATTCCTAAAATTTTTGCTTCCCACTCTCCCTTTTTATTAAATAAAGAGAAAACCTCATTTTCTTTTACTCTCATTACTTTACTTAAATAATGTGATTGATCCTTATCGAGTTTATCAATCATGTTTGCTGATAAAATATCTGAAAAAAATAATCTAATATTACTCATTTGTGTTAAGTTAATTTATGAAAAATATTAAAGCAATAATTTTTGATGCTTATGGTACATTGTTTGATGTCAATTCAGCTGCTGAAAAATGTAAAGATAAGATTGGGGCTAAGTGGGAAGGTTTTGCAAATTTTTGGAGAACAACTCAGCTAGAATACACCTGGCTTAGAAGCCTTATGGGAAGACACAAGGATTTTTGGCAAATTACAGAGGATAGTTTAGATAAATCAATGAAGACCTTTAATATAGATTCTTCAATGAAAAATGAATTATTGAATTTATATAAAGTTCTTTCACCTTTTAAGGAGGTTCCAGAAACTCTTAAAAAATTAAAAGAAAAGAATTGTAAATTAGCTATACTTTCAAATGGAACTCCGTCTCTTTTAAAAGAGTTAGTTGAGAGTAATAATCTAGTTAATTTTTTCGATGATTTATTTTCAATAGAGGAAGCTGGAATTTACAAACCAAATTCAAAGGTTTATGACTTGCCTATCAAAAAATACAAAATTAAAAGCAATGAAGTAGCTTTCTTAAGTGCAAACACTTGGGATGTTTCAGGAGGTGGAAATTATGGTTACTATTCTATTTGGGTAAACCGTAATAATAATATCTTTGACAATCTTGATTACAAACCCAATAATCAAGTTAAAAATTTAAACGAGCTTATCGATTTAATTTAAATTAAAAGAGCAGACAATATGAATAAGGGACAAAGAGCTGGAGAAGATGCATTAGCTGTAGACGTTGAACAGGGAAAATCTTATTACTGGTGTAGTTGTGGTAAAAGTTCTAAGCAGCCATTTTGTGATGGTTCACATAAAGGAACAGAATTTAAACCTTTGGCTTATAAAGCTGAATTAACAAAAAGACTATTTTTTTGTGCATGTAAACAAACAAATGATCAACCTTTTTGTGATGGTTCGCATAACAAAAAGTAATATTGCAAATCAAAATATAACAACTATTTTAATCTAATGAAAAATATTGAAGTAAATAAGATTATTAATCCGATTCCAGCATCAGATGGGGCTGGAGTTAAATTAAAAAGAAGTATTGGTGTGGAACCAAATTATTTTGATCCTTTTTTAATGCTAGATGAATTTGGTTCAGAAAATAGTGAGGACTACATTGCTGGGTTTCCTCCACATCCACATAGAGGAATTGAAACTGTCACTTATATGCTTGCTGGTGACTTTGAGCATGAAGACAGCACTGGTGGAAAAGGTAGAATGACTGCTGGTGATGTTCAGTGGATGAAAACAGGAAGTGGAATTATTCATTCTGAAATGCCTGCTATGAAAGAAGGAAAACTTCATGGATTTCAATTATGGATAAATATGCCAGCAAAATTAAAAATGAGTAAACCAGAATACATTTATATCGATGCAGATAAAATGAGTGTTCACAAAGATGATGATAAGCAAGTAAAAGTTATTGCAGGTAAATTTGATAAAGCTCAAGGTCCAGTTAAAGAGCATAATGTCGAACCTGTTTACTTTGATGTCGAATTAAATAAAAACAAAGATTTTAAATATAGTCTTCCCTATACGCACAATACATTTATCTATCTTATAAAAGGTGAAATCAAAATTGGTGAAAAAAAACATGCAAAAGTTGAGGATAGTACTTTAATCTTACTATCGAAAGGTGAGGATTTAAAAGTCAAAGCACACTCTGATGCAAAATTCTTAGTTATTTCAGGAAAACCCATTAATGAAGAAATAGCCCGAGGTGGACCATTTGTAATGAACACTAAAGCAGAGATCTTGCAAGCTGTTCAAGATTATCATAATGGAACATTTGTAAAGTAGATAATGAAATCAGTTCAAATAGATAAATTTGGTGGACCAGAAGTTTTGGTTATAAAAAATGTAGAATTAGGTAAGCCTGGATCAAAAGAAGTGTTGATTAAAAATTTATCAATTGGTTTAAATTTTATAGATATTTATCATCGAACAGGCCTCTACCCTATTCCATTACCAAGTGGGATTGGGCTTGAGGCTTGTGGAGTAATTGAAGAAGTTGGATCTGAAGTAAAATTGTTTAAAGTCGGTGACAGAGTTACTCATGCATCAATGCCTATCGGTGCTTATTCAGAAAAGCAAATAATGCCTGAAGAAAAATTAGTTTCTGTCCCTGATGGCATCTCTGATGAGGTAGCATCTTGCATTACATTAAAAGGTATTACTGCAGAGTATTTATTACATAGAGCATACCCATTAAAAAAGGGTGATAAAGTTTTATATCATGCTGCTGCTGG
>QCAD01000031.1 GCA_003282055.1 Pelagibacteraceae bacterium AG-339-N18 | reverse complement strand
TTTGATCGATCATTCTTTCTGGATGAGGCATCATTCCTAAGACATTTTTTTCCTTATTAAAAATTCCAGCAATATTTTTTATAGAACCATTTGGATTAAATTCTTCTTCTGTTTTACCTTGATTATTACAATAGTAAATTGCAACTTGGTTATTATCTTCAATTTCTTTAAGTTGATCTTTGGTACAAAAATAATTTCCTTCATTATGAGCTATATGAAATTCAAAAATATCTTTATCCAGATTTTTAAAATAAGGGTTATCTTTATTGTCTATTTTAATGAATACATTTTTACAAATAAATTCTAAATATTTGTTTCTTAACAAAACTCCGGGCACTAAACCTGTCTCAACCAGAATTTGAAAACCGTTACAGACCCCCATAACCAACCCACCTGATTTTGCAAAATTTATTACAGATTGCATAATTCTAGATTTAGATGCCATACTTCCACATCTAAGATAGTCGCCATAAGAAAAACCACCAGGTAGGACAACCAAATCACTTTTTGGTAATTCAATATCATTATGCCAAACCATTTTATTCTTAAAACCAAACTTTCTTAGCGCAACGTCCATATCTCTATCACAATTTGAACCAGGAAAGGTTATTACAGATGATTTCATTAATTATTGTGTCTCAATAATTTTATAATTTTCAATTACAAGATTAGCTAAAAGTTTTTTACACATATCTTCAACCATTCCTTTAGCTTTATTAGGATCATTTTCTTTAACATCAATCTCAAAATACTTACCTTGTCTGACTTCGTTTACATCTTTAAATCCCATTCCATCTAATGTTTGATGAATTACTTTACCTTGTGGGTCTAAAACATCTTTTTTAAGAGTTATTATTGCTGAAATTTTCATTTACTCTTTTTTTTAACTGATGATAACTTTGTAACATTCACCGCTGATACATTTGATTGCTCGTGGAGAATACCCAATCTTTTTGCAACCTCAGTATAAGCTGGAATTAAATCTCCAAGATCTTTTCTAAATCGGTCTTTGTCTAATTTTTTATCAGTAATTGAGTCCCACAATCTACAGGTGTCTGGGCTAATTTCATCTGCTAGAATTACCTCATTTTTTCCATTAATTTTTAATCTTCCAAATTCCAATTTAAAATCAATCAATTTAATTCCTATTCCTCTAAACATTCCAATCATGAAATCATTTATTCTAAATATCATCTTTTTTACTTTTTCAATCTCTTTTTTATTTGCCCACTCAAAAGCATAAATATGTTCTTCAGCAATTAGAGGATCTCCTAGTTTATCGTCTTTTAAACAATATTCGACCAAGGGTTCTTTTAGGACAGTTCCATCTTCAATCCCAAGTCTTTTTGTCAGTGAACCAGTTGCAACATTTCTAACAATAAATTCAATTGGAATAATTTCAACAAATTTTATTACCTGTTCTCTCATATTTAGTCTTTTAACTAAATGATTTTTAATTCCAATTTGTGATAGGTTTGAAAGAATATGTTCTGAAATTCTATTGTTTAAAACCCCCTTACCTTCAATAGTAGTTTTTTTTTTATTGTTAAAAGCAGTAGCATCATCTTTAAAATATTGAATGACTAAATTTTTATCACTAGTGGAATAAATAATTTTAGCTTTTCCTTCATAAATTTTTTTACCTTTTTTCATTAATTAAATACCCTTCTAAAAATTAAGTTCACATTTTTAAAATGTTTAGAATAATTGAAAATAGATTTTAATTTTTTAATAGATATTTTACTCATGATATATTTGTCAGACTGGACGACTTTAAACAAATCCAAATTATCAGCAAAACATTTTTTTGCGTAACTTTGAACCATTTTGTATGATTTTTCTCTACTTAAGCCAGTTTTAGTTAGTTCAAGCATTAACTCTTGAGAGAAAATTATTCCCTTAGTCAAATTCAAATTTTCTAACATTTTCTTTGGATAAACAATCATATCATCTAAAATATTTGTTAATCTAACTAAAGCAAAATCTGTTGTAATATTAGCATCTGGTCCAATATTTCTCTCAACACTTGAGTGAGAAATATCTCTCTCATGCCATAAGGCAATGTTTTCAAGTGCAGGGATTACAGAACTTCTTACCATTCTTGCAAGACCTGTTAGATTTTCACTTAAAATTGGATTCTTTTTATGTGGCATAGCAGAGGAACCCTTTTGGTTTTTTGAAAAATACTCTTGTAATTCATAGACTTCAGATCTTTGTAAATGCCTTATTTCAATTGCAATTCTCTCAATTGATCCAGCTATTATTCCCAAAATTGAAAAATAAAAAGCGTGTCTATCTCTTGGTATTACTTGCGTTGAAATAGGTTCCACTCTTAAATTTAATTTTTTAGCCACATACTTTTCGACTTTAGGACTTACATTCGCAAATGTTCCAACTGCTCCGGATATAGAGCATGTAGAAATTTCATTGATTGCATCAACTAATCTTTTTCTATTTCTCTTAAATTCTGCATAATAAGAAGCTAATTTTAAACCAAATGTAATTGGCTCAGCATGTATTCCGTGACTACGACCCATACAAGGTGTGAATTTATATTTTCTTGCTTGCTTTTTCAGAACTCTTAAGATTTGGTCTAAATCTTTTAAAATAATTTTGCCTGACTGAACAAGCTGAATATTAAAACTTGTATCCAGCACATCAGATGAAGTCATTCCAAGATGAAGGTATCTAGCCTTCATCCCAGATTTTTCAGTTATTGATGTTAAAAAAGCAATCACATCGTGTTTAACTTGGCTTTCAATTTGATGAATTCTTTTTACATTTATTTTGGCTTTTTTTCTTACAATAGAGGATACACCTTTAGGAATTTGACCAAGTTTTTCCATTGCCTGGGCTGCAGCAATCTCGACATCTAGCCAAATTTTATATTTATTCTCCTCAGACCAAATATCAGTTAATTCTTTTCGCGAGTATCTTTTAATCATTAATTATAAGTAAGGAGGCTTTGAATAACCTTTAGCAGATTCTGTGAAAATTTCATAACCATTTTCTGTTATTCCTACAGTATGCTCAAATTGTGCTGATAAAGATTTATCTTTAGTAACTGCAGTCCATCCATCATTAAGTAATTTTGTATCAAATTTACCCGAATTTATCATTGGCTCAATTGTAAATGTCATTCCAGGTTTTATTTCAATTCCAGTATTTTTGTTTCCATAATGAAGAATATTTGGTGGCTCATGAAATGTGTTACTAATTCCATGACCACAAAAATCTCTAACAACTGAAAAACCTTTTGCTTCAATGTAAGATTGTATTTCGTAACCAATATCTCCGAGTTTAATTCCAGGTTTTAAAATTTTAATTGCTTTCATCATTGACTCATAAGTAGCATTGATTAAATTATTTAATTTAATTGAAGTGTTCCCGATGCAAAACATTCTGCTAGTATCACCATAATGTTCATTTATAATAGCAGTAACATCAACGTTGACAGCATCTCCATCTTCTAAAATTCTGTCATTTGAAGGAATACCATGACAAACAACGTGATTAAGAGACGTACATAAAGATTTACTGAAACCTCTATAGTATAATGGCGCTGAATAACCACCATTGTCACGTATAAATTCATATCCAAGTTTATCAATATAAGCAGTTGATATGCCTTCTTTAATATTATCAGCAAGCATATCTAAAGTTTGAGCAGCTAGCTTTCCGGCTATCCTCATTTTTTCAAATTTTTCCAAATAATCACTCATCAATAATTTTTATTTTTTTTTCTATTAAAATTTCTTTTGAACTTATTTTACATCTATAAGCCAAAAAATTTACACCGCTGTTTCTCGCTATCAAATAATTCTTATAATATTCATTATCAATGTCTTTTGCTATTTTAAATTTCTTCATATTTTGGACTTGAACTAGAAATATTAAATATGATTTATAACCTTTTTTTATGGCATCAATAAGGGTGAGTAAATGTTTTGATCCTCTGGAGGTAATTGCATCAGGAAATTCAGCAGTTTCTTTATCTCTAAAAAGAGTGACATTTTTAACTTCTACAAAAATCTTTTGATTATTCTTCTCTAACAAAAAGTCAAATCTTGTCTCTTTGTCAAAAAAAACTTCAGACCTAATTGTACCAATATTTTTAAGTTCAGATACTAAATTGTTTTTTAATCCGTGATTTACTATTTTATTTGCCAAATGAGTATTTACGCCAACTAATTTTTTGTTAGCTCTAATTATTTCAAGTCCATATCTTAATTTTCTTTTAGGATTATCATTTTTGTGAAGGTAAACTTCATTTCCTTCTTCAAGTAGGCCTTTCATAGAACCAGTATTTGGACAATGAGCGGTAACAATCTTTTTTTTTATTTTTACATCCGCAAAAAAACGTTTATATCTTCTGATTAATTTGCCTTTTATTAAAGACTTGGTAAATTTCATATTCAAATTATATATATATAAATGAAAAAAAGCACAAAAGTTAATGCAGCAATATTGATCATCGGTAATGAAATTCTTTCTGGAAGAACACAAGACACGAATACAAGTACATTAGCAACATGGCTTAACTCAATTGGAGTTATAGTTAAAGAAGTGAGAGTTATTCCAGATATAGAAAAAACTATAGTTGATACAATTAATATTCTTAGAAAAGAAAATAATTATGTCTTTACAACTGGTGGTATAGGCCCAACGCATGATGATATTACTGCACAGTCAGTTTCAAAAGCCTTTGGTTTGAAATATGAAACACATAAAGAGGCATTCAAAATTTTAGAGGCATATTACAAGCCAGGAGAATTTAATGAGGGCAGACAAAAAATGGTAAAGATGCCAGAAAATGCAAAACTCATTTTGAATCCTACTAGTGGAGCGCCAGGTTTTAGTGTTGAAAATGTTTTCTGTCTTCCAGGGGTTCCCTCGATTTTAAAATCTATGCTTGGAAGTTTAAAGAATAAGATAGTGGGAGGTGAACCTGTTTTAAGTCATACTATAAGTTTAAAAACAGTCGAAAGTGAAATTGCAAATTCATTAACAAAAGTTCAAGATCAAAATGGTGATGTAGAGATAGGAAGTTACCCGTTCTTCCATGCAGGTAAATTAGGCGTTTCAATAGTTTTACGATCGGAAAATC
Organism: Pelagibacteraceae bacterium AG-339-N18; assembly: GCA_003282055.1. The sequence goes on along the minus strand of QCAD01000031.1, from coordinate 3,119 downwards.
AATCTAAAATTGACACTTGTATTTCTCAAGTTTTAAAATTTGTAAAAGAAAAAAATATTGAAATTGTAGAACGATAAATGCTGTACTTTGCATACGGTAGTAATCTTCATCATTTTCAAATGAAAAAAAGATGTAAAGATAGTATTTTTATAAAAAAGATCAATTTAAAAAATTTTCGGTTAACCTTTAGAAGTCAATATCGAGCTGCAGATATTGAGCCAAATAAAGATTCTATTGTACCTGGTGGATTATTTGAAATATCTAGAAGTGATGAAAAAAAATTGGATGTTTATGAGGATTTTCCCATACTTTATAAAAAGTTTTATTTTTTCTACGATGGAAAAAAAGTAATGACGTACACAATGGTAAAAAAAACACCTTTTAGATTCCCTGCAGAAAGATATTTAAATGTTATTAAAAGAGGTTATTTAGACTGCAAACTTGATCAAAAATTTTTAAAGAAAGCATTAATTAATTAGATAGCCAAATGGTTTGAAACGGTTCAAGCTTTAATTTTTTATTTGGTAAAATATTGATTTTTTGATCAATCAAATTTTTCCAACTTCTAAATTTTTTATTTAATATCAGGTTGTGAGTTTTTGAGGATAAATTTGTTATACATATTATTATTTGTTTTTTATCAATACTTGTTCTTTGAAAACAAAATATTTTAGAACCCATGTTGAAAGTTTTTCTTGAAGCATTTGGATGAAAAGCTTTTTGCTTCATTTTAATACTTAAAAGATTTGTTATATTTTTATAAAAAATACTTTGTTTAGATTTTGAGTTTTTAAGATGATTTAAAATAACATTCTCATTCCATCGGTATCGATTTACATCTCTATTATTTCCAGTTATTATATATTTAGCTTCATCATTAGACGTTCCAAATAAAGAATTAAAATATATAGCTGGAACACCCTCAAATGAAATCATTATTGCGTGAGCTGAAATGTACCTTTCAAAGTAAAATTTACTCTCAATATCAAAATCTGATCTTTTTAAAGCATTAAAAACTGTAATATTTGCTTCATAGACTTTTTTAGATTTATTTTTAATTTTTCTATAAGAAAATTTTGAACCATTCTTTTTTAATCTAGTAAGTAAATTTTTTATAGTTTTTTTGTTAAGAATTCCTTCAGCTGGTCTCATTCCTATTCCATCATGTGAAGCAATAAAGTTAAGATAATTATTGCCTGGTTTTGTTGAAGGTAATTTTTTACTCCATTTTGTTAAATAGCGGCTATTTTCAAATAAAAAGGCGTGAATTAATAAAGGAGCTAAGGAGAAATTATAAATCCAATTAGCTTCATCTTTTTTTCCAAAATAACTTAAGTTTTCTTTTTCTGGTAAATTTGTTTCAGTTACTAAGATTGATTTTACATTTAAAAAACTACAAACGAGCCTGAAAAGTTTTATTATTTCATGGGTTTGTTTTAAATTGATACACTTAGTTCCACTTTCTTTCCAAAGATAGGCAATTGCATCTAACCTAAATATTGTTACTCCATGATTTAGAAGATTTGTCATTATTTTAATAAATCGTAATAAAACTGCAGGATTTTTAAAATTTAAATCTAGTTGATCAGGACTAAAAGTTCTCCATAGGTATTCAGTTTTTTTAAAGATATTTATCTTTTTAAGTAATTCATGATCTCTAGGTCTTATAACTTTAGACGTATTAAATTTTGAATTAACTAATAAAAAATAGTCCTTACCAGGTTTTTTTTCTCTTAAAAAGTTTCTAAACCATAAACCTCTAGCAGAAGAATGATTAATTACTATATCAGCCATTATATCATTTTTTTTTGCAAAATTTGAAATATCCGACCACTTGCCAATTTTACTATCAATTTTATAATGATCTTTCACAGCAAAACCACTATCACTACTTGATGGATAAAATGGCAAAAAATGAACGGTATTAAAATAATTTTGGAGTTTTTTTCGGTAAAAATTTTGAAAAACTTTTATTAAGTATTTTTGTTTACTGCTAAAAACACTATCCCCATAGCATATTACAATTGAAGTTTTTTCAGAAATTAACTTATTCTTTTTTTTATTTTTTTTGTTAAATCTATTAATTACTTGAGTTATTACCTTGGTATAGAGTTTAATTTCTTTATTTGAGTATAAGAAATTATATATATTTCTTAATTTTTTTTCTATTCTTTTCTGACCAGATGTTGATAACATTAACTATATTTTTTGTTATCTTCATTTACTACTTCTTCTAATTTTTTTAAAAAATTTGGAATAGCACTTTTCACTCTGCTCCAAGTTGGTATAAATGGCGTATCCATTGGATTAAGAATAAAAGCTTCTCCAGCTTTCATGATATTTACTGCGAATAACTCGACAGCTTTCTCCTCGGTATGAGAATCAAATTGAAGACCATTCATATCAGCATCACTTCTGTAGATATCTATCAAATCAAGAGCAGATCTATAGTAAGTTGCTTTTAAGGACCTAAACTTTTCCCTACTAAATGAATTACCCTGAGTGGCTAATTTCTTTATGAATGTTTTTATAATATCTATAGACATTCTTGATAAACCTTTTGTTTCATCATCAATAGATAAAACCTGATGTTTGTGATCATAGGTGTCAGCTAAATCAACCTGACAAATATTTTGTGGAGAAAAACTTCTTTGCATCTCAGATAAAATTCCTACTTCTATGCCCCAATCAGATGATATTCTAAGTTCAGGCAAAACATTTCTTCTAAACGAAAACTCGCCAGCCAAAGGATATTTAAATGATTTCATAAATTCTAAATAGTCACTTTTACCAATAGTTTTTTCCAAAGCTGTCAATAAAGGAAAAACAAGTAATCTTGCGACACGGCCATTCATTTTGCCATTAGCTACCCTTGGGTAATAGCCTTTGCAAAACTCAAAGTTAAAAAGTGGGTTTACAACTGGATAAAAAAGTTTTGCCAACATTCGTCTATCATAAGTTTTTATATCACAATCATGTAGAGCGACAGAGCGAGCCGTATCCCTTGCTATTGACATACCAATGCAATACCAAACATTTCTTCCTTTACCAAGTTCATTAGGTGAAAGATCTTTTTTTTTTAACTCTTGATCAAGTTTTTTTAAGGCAGGACCGTCATT
>QCAD01000030.1 GCA_003282055.1 Pelagibacteraceae bacterium AG-339-N18 | reverse complement strand
TCCTCCAGTGTAGTCGGATCATCGTTTAACCTTCTTGAATACAAAATTTCTTTTTCACGATCATTTAGAACTTTAATTGAACTTTTCAACAAATCCTTTCTTTGCTCCATTTCTTCTTTGTGTGCAAATTTAAGATCATGGTCCAATTCTTTATCTACCAACCAATCTTGCCATTCATCACCATCTTCACCTATTTGAGCATTAAGAGAAAATTCTTTTCCTGATAGCCTACGATTCATTGAAACAACTTCCTCTTTACTCACATCTAGTTTTCTTGCAATTTCGTTTACATGCTCATTTCTTAAGTCACCCTCAGATTGAGGTGCAATTTGATTTTTTAATTTTTTAAGATTAAAAAATAATTTTTTTTGTGCAGTAGTAGTACCGATTTTCACTAAACTCCATGATTTCAAAATGTATTCTTGGATTGAAGCTTTAATCCACCACATTGCATAAGTGGCTAATCTAAAACCTTTTTCGGGCTCAAATTTTTTTACAGCTTGCATAAGACCAATATTTCCCTCTGAGATCATTTCATTTACGGGTAGGCCGTAACCTTTGTAACCCATCGCAATTTTCGCTACCAATCTTAAGTGGCTAGTTACAAGTTTTTCTGCTGATTTAATATTACCTGTTGTTTTCCAATTTTTAGCGAGCATATATTCCTCTTCTGCATCAAGCATTGGAAATTTCTTAATTTGTTCAAGATATGCAGATAAGCCTCCCTCATTACTTAAAATAGGAAAATTACTCTTTATAGCCGTGCTCATAGCAGTTTATCTAATTTAAATTGAGAATATTTCAATGTTTTATTTACTTGTATTTCTTAGTCTTTTGAGAATTTTTTCAAGTTCTTGTGGTAAAACTGACTTAAAAATCATTTCTCTATTTTTTTTTGGATGAATAAATCCAATAGTTTTTGCGTGAAGAAATTGCCTATTTAACCTCATAAGATTTTTTTCTAATAAAGGATTAATATCTTTGATCTTTTTAAACTTTTTTTTATATTTGTCGTCACCAACAACACTATTCCCAATATAATTCATATGGACTCTGATTTGATGAGTTCGACCAGTTTCTAATTTACATTCAATCAAACTTAAAGTCGGGGTATTTTTGTTTTCAAAAACTTCAATAGTTTTGTAATTTGTTATTGATTTTTTTCCTTTAATTTTACTCACTTCCATCATTTGTCTATTTTTTGAACTTCTTTTGATTAAAGTTTCTATTCTACCATTGGACGGCCTTATTTTTCCCCAAATTAATAATTGATATAATCTTTTAATAGTATGCTTACTAAATTGTATTGAGAGATGTTCGTGAGTTTGATTGTTTTTAGCAATGACAACTAATCCTGAGGTATTTTTGTCTATTCTATGAACTATACCTGGTCTTAGTTCACCACTAATATTTGATAAGGATTTTTTTCCAAGATTAATTAAAGCATTAACAATTGTGTTGTCAAGATTTCCAGGTCCAGGATGCATAACTATTCCAGAGGGTTTATTTATAACCATCAAGTCTTCATCCTCATAAACAATATCTAGTTTGTATTTATAAGGTTTTAAGGAGGTTTTTTTAAGTTCAGGAATAGTTAAACTGATTTTATCGTTAAAAGAAATCTTCTTTGAGGGATCAATTATAACTTTATTATTAATCTTTAATTTCTTATCTAAAATTAAACTTTTAATTCTACTCCTACTTATGATTTCCTCTCTTTTTTTAATAAAAATATCAACACGAAGCTTTTTTTCAGCCTCATTTACAATCAAATTTATTTTTTTTTCCATAAAATGTTATATTAATATTATATGCGCTTGTAGCTCAACTGGATAGAGCGCCTGACTTCGGATCAGGAGGTTCTGGGTTCGAATCCTAGCAGGCGCACCAAATTATTCCCCCATATTTATTAGTGTCCCTTTTACTCTAGCTCTTAAAAAAGAAAAATAAAATAGGCCTATTCCAAAAATTAGATAAATTAGATTTAATAAATAAGCCTGTTTTATATTTTCATAATTTACCAAGCCGTTTAATAGAATATTTCTTGTTTCATCAAATATGTAAACCAATGGTAGTCCTTTGGCAATTATTTGGAAAAAATTAGGTAAAATTTCTATAGGATAATAAATACATCCTAACGGAGCAAGTAAGAATAAAGATGACCATGCTATATTTTCAAAAGATGGTCCAAATCTCATGAGACCAGAGCTTACAAATAAGCCAAGTGTTATTCCAAAAATATATAAACTTAAAAATAATATTAATAAAGGAAAACCTAATTTTAAAATTGAAACTCCAAACAGTGGTGATGTTAAAATTATTGCAGGGACTAATCCAATCAACGTTCTTATTAAAGCAGTAAAAATTAACGAAACTATAATTTCTCTCAACTTCAAAGGTGCAATGAATAAATTTGTAAAATTTCGACTCCAGATTTCTTCCAAAAAAAGCATGTTAAAACTAATACTTGATCTAAAAAGAATATCGTAAAGAATCGCACAAGTTAGAATTATTCCGAGTGTATTACTATAGTAATCACTATAAATTGAAAAAAATTTAGAAATAAACCCCCATAAAATTATTTGTATTGTTGGCCAATAAATCAAATCTAAAATTCTTGGTAAGGAACTCCTGATTAGATAAAAATGTCTTAGAAAAAGACCATACATCTTATTTAAATTCATACTAAGTCTCTTGTAAGTTTCAAAAAAACTTCCTCCATATTTTTTCTTCCATGTTTTTTAATTAATTCGTTTGGAGTTCCTTGATCAATTATTGAACCATTTTTCATCATCAGTACAGAGGAACATAGTCTCTCAACTTCTGACATGTTATGTGAGGCAAGCAGAATAGAGGTTTTATTTTCTTTTTGGTATTCCTCTAAAAAACTCCTTACAAAATCACCTGTCTCTGGATCAAGAGAGGCAGTTGGCTCGTCAAGAAGTAAAACAGAGGGGTCATTAATAATTGATTTAGCAAGACTAACACGATTTTTTTGACCAGAGGAAAGTTCACCAGTGACTTTGTTTATAAATTCGTTAAGTCTTAATTTTTCACAAAGATAGTCAATTTTTATTTTAAGTTTTTTTACGTCATATAGTCTTCCATAAACTTCAAGATTTTGTTTTACAGTAAGTTTTTTAGGTAACTCAATGTAAGGAGAAATAAAATTCAATTCGTTTAATAAATTTACTCTTTGTTTCTCAATCTCTAAACCATTTATTAATATTTTCCCTGCACAGGGTTTGAGCAAACCTAGTATCATACCAATAGTTGTGGTCTTACCACATCCATTAGGACCAAGAATTCCAATTATTTCATTTTTATTTAGTTTAAAAGAAATATCTCTAACAGCTTTTTTTAAGCCATAAGTTTTTGATAATTCAATTATTTCAAGAGGAATGAACATTAAAATTTTGAAGCCCTTAATAATCTATCATTGATAGTTCTACCAAATCCTTTATTTGGGATTTTGCTTACCGCTATAGATGTATAATTATTTTTTTTTATTTTTCTTAAAGTTGAGTAAAGATTTTTTGCAGCTTCTTTTAAATCACCTGTCTTCGACAAAAAATAATAGTTTGATTTATTTATTTTTTTTTTCTTAATTAATAAATAAGCTTCATTTTTTTTAATTTTTTTTACATCAAGTCTGATCGGAATACCTGGTGAGTAATGAACTTGCAATTGCCCAGGGGCAGATATTTTAGAAGGATTAATATTAATAAACATCTTTTTTTTTAATATTTTTTTAATGCTCTTAATTTCTAATCCACCTAATCTTAAAATTTCTGGTTTTTTTCTTAAATCAATTATTGTTGACTCTACTCCAATTGACGACTTTCCACCTTCAAGCACATACTTAATTTTTTCACCAAAGTCATCTTTTACTTCAGTGGAGGTTACAGCGCTAACTCTTGAGGAAATATTAGCACTTGGTGCAGCAATAGGAAATTGAAGTCTTTCTAACAAAGCTCTCGTTACAGGGTGTTTTGGAAATCTTACTGCAAGTGTACTCTTTTTATTTGTTGCAATTTTTGAAATTTTTGATTTTTTTTTCAAGTTAAGAATAAATGTTAAAGGTCCAGGACAAAATTTTTTATATAATTTAAGAAAATCAATATTTAAATGACAATCATTTTTTAATCTTTTCAAATCATAATAGTGAACGATCAGAGGGTTGCTCTTTGGTCTACTCTTTAGTTTGAATATTTTTCTACATGCTATATCAGAGTAGGCATTTCCTGCTATTCCGTAAACTGTTTCAGTAGGTATAGCAACGCACTCTCTTCTATTTAAGAGATTTTTTGCTTTTTTAATATTTGCAAGATTAATTTTCATGTATTAATTCAGAGTATTATATGAAAGATAAAAATTTACAAAATGATTATAACACCTTTTCTCTTGAAGAACTAACTCAAGAGGCAAATAGAATGATTGAGGAATTAGAGAATCAAAAAGATTTTCATAATTCTTTAGAAAAATATCATGATTTAGTTAAACTCAATAATTTAATTACAAAAAAATTCCAAACTAACACAAGAGAAATTAACGAAATGACAAAACAAAAAATATCAAAAATAACACAAAAAAAAAATGAAAAAAAAGTTAGATAGAATTGCCAAAGATACAAATTTTTTTTTAAAAAGATTTATAGCAAAACAAAAAAAAACAGATTTAATTGTCGCGATGAAATATGGTTTATTTTCTGGAGGTAAAAAAATTAGATCAAAAATTTTAGTTGATATTGGTTCACTCTTTAACTTAAATTATAAATCATTAATTATTCTAGGTGCTGCAGTTGAGTGTATTCATGCCTACTCTCTAATTCATGACGATTTACCTTGCATGGATGATGATTCTATAAGAAGAGGTAAACCATCAGCTCATATTAAATTTGGAGAGGCTACAGCAGTTTTAGCTGGAAATTCGCTTTTAACAATGGCCTTTGAAATTTTAAGTCATAATAATTTAAATTTTGATGAAAAAATTAAAGTTGATTTAATCAATAAAATTTCTGAAAGCGCTGGACATCTTGGAATAGCAGGTGGTCAATATTTAGATTTAAACTATGAATATAAAAAAGTTTCTCAAAAAAAGATTGTAGAAATGGAAATAAAAAAAACTGGAAAACTTTTTAGTTTTTGTTGTGTTGCACCCTTAATAGTTAAAAAAAAAAATAAAAAAGATATAAGAAAATTTGAGGATATTGGCTCTGATATAGGATTATTATTTCAAGTCGCTGATGATTTGATTGATTATAAGGGAAGTTTAATGTTTGCAGGAAAAAAAACAGGCAAAGATAAAAAAAAGGGAAAAGCAACGCTTATTAGTTTACTAGGATATAAAAATACTATTAAATACGCGAAAAAATTAATTTTTAAAATAAATAACAAATTAAAAAAATATGAACCTAAATCAAAAGATTTATCTGAAACGCTTGATTATATTTTAAATAGAAACAAATGAACAATAAATACCAATTTTTAGACAAGATAAATTTTCCCTCAGACTTGAAAAAAATATCTGAATCAAAATTACAAATAGTCGCTGATGAACTAAGAGAGGAAATGATTGACGCAGTTTCAGTTACTGGTGGACACCTAGGAGCTAGTCTTGGAGTTGTGGAGTTAAGCGTAGCTCTTCACTATATTTTTAACACACCTAATGATAAATTAATTTGGGACGTAGGCCATCAATGTTATCCACATAAAATTTTAACTGGTAGAAAAGATAGGATCAGAACCTTAAGACAAAGTAATGGTATTTCTGGTTTTACAAAAAGATCAGAGAGCGAGTATGATCCTTTTGGTGCTGCGCATAGCTCAACTTCAATTTCAGCAGCTTTGGGAATTGCTGAAGCTAATAAACTTTCTAATAAATCAGACAATGTAGTTGCAGTTATTGGCGATGGAGCTGTTAGCGCGGGCATGGCTTATGAAGCTATGAATAATGCTGGTGCATCAAAAACTAAGATGATTGTGATTTTGAATGATAACGATATGTCAATTGCTCGACCCGTGGGAGCTATGAGTACTTACTTAGCAAAAATTTTTTCAGGAAAGATTTATTTTAGTCTAAGAGAGACTATAAAATTAATTACTTCAGCATTTTCAAAAAGATTTAGTGCTAAAGCTGGGAAAGCTGAAGATTTACTTAGATCAGCTGTAACAGGTGGAACTTTGTTTAGTTCCCTTGGTTTTTATTATATTGGACCTATAGACGGACATGATTTAAATACTTTAATACCTATTTTGAAAAACGCGAGGGATTCAAAACACGAAGGACCAATTTTAATACATATCAAAACAAAAAAAGGCAAAGGTTATACTTTTGCTGAAGAGGCAAAAGACAATTATCACGGGGTATCTAAATTTAATATCAAGACTGGAAAACAATTCAAAAGCGTAAGTAAATTACCTTCATACACTAGTGTATTTGCAAAAACCTTGATTCAGCACGCAAAAAAAGACAGTAAAATTGTAGCTATAACGGCTGCAATGCCTGATGGGACAGGTTTAAGTACATTTCGTAAAGAATTCCCTAAGAGGACTTTTGATGTTGGGATTGCAGAGCAGCACGCTGTTACATTTGCGGCAGGTTTGGCTACCGAAAATTTTAAACCATATGCCGCTATTTATTCAACATTTCTCCAAAGAGCTTACGATCAAGTAGTCCATGATGTTGCAATTCAGAGTTTACCTGTCAGATTTGCAATAGATAGAGCTGGGCTAGTTGGAGCTGATGGTCCAACTCACGCAGGAAGTTTTGATACAACATATCTAACAACTCTACCTAATTTTGTTGTTATGGCAGCCAGCGATGAATCTGAACTTGTAAAAATGATTAATACATCAACGGATATCAATGATAGACCTTCTGCATTTAGATATCCAAGAGGTGTAGGAGTAGGTTCCAGCTTACCCTCTATAAATGAAAAAATTGAGATAGGAAAATCAAAAATTATTAGAGAGGGGAAAAAATTAGCTATTTTAAATTTTGGGGCAAGATTAAATGAGACTTTGAAAGCTGCAGAAAATTTAATCAAAAAAGGAGTAAATATTACTGTTGTTGATGCGAGATTTGCAAAACCCTTAGATGAAAGTTTAATTTGGCAATTAGCTACTACTCACGAGGCAATAATGACAATTGAAGAAGGTTCAATAGGTGGTTTTGGTTCACATGTTGTAGACTTCTTAACAAAAAAAGGTTTGTTGGATTCAAATCTTAAATTTAGATCATTGACATTGCCAGACATTTTTATTGACCAAGATACACCTGATAAAATGTATGAAATTGCACAACTTGACTCTATTTCAATTGAAGACAAAGTTTTAGATTTACTAAACTCAAATATAGTTTTACAAAAACAAAATTAAATTAATTAGCCACACTGGGCTTTATTTAGAAGATAATGGTCTAATAAAACACAAGATAACATTGCTTCACCTACTGGCACAGCTCTAATACCTACGCATGGATCATGTCTTCCCTTAACGGAAATACTTGTATTTTTTCCAAATTTATTAATTGTTTTTCTACTTTTTAAAATTGATGAAGTTGGTTTAACTGCGAAAGATACAATTATTTCTTGGCCAGACGAAATACCCCCAAGGATACCACCAGCATTATTAGACTTGAATTTGGTATTTTTTTTATTTTGAGAAATTTCGTCTGAATTTTCCTCTCCTGATAATTGTGCTGAGTTAATACCTGAACCAATATTTACTCCTTTTACCGCATTTATACTCATCATTGCTGAAGCTATGTCCGAGTCTAATTTTGAGTAAATAGGTGCACCTAATCCAGCAGGAACACCATTCGCCCTCACTTCTATTATTGCTCCACATGATGACCCAGCTTTTCTAATACTCAGCAAATATTTTTCCCAAATTTTTAGCATTGACTTATCTGGGCAAAAAAATGGATTTTTGTAAATTATTTTATCATCCCATTTTTTCGTATCGCAACCTAGTATGCCAAGCTGAGTCACAGCACCTGAGATCTTAAATTTTTTTCCTAATTTATTCTCTAATACTTTCCTTGCTACAGCACCTGCTGCAACTCTTGCAGCTGTTTCTCTAGCAGATGATCTACCACCACCTCTGTAGTCTCTTATTCCATATTTCTTAAAATATGTGAAATCAGCATGACCTGGTCTAAATTTATTTTTGATATCATTATAATCCTTTGAACGCACATCTTCATTGTAAATTATTAATGATATTGGAGTTCCTGTCGTTTTTCCCTCAAAAACTCCTGAAAGAATTTGAACCTTATCACTTTCCTTCCTTTGAGTAGTAAATTTAGATTGCCCAGGTTTTCTTTTGTTTAATTCTTTTTGAATATCTGCCTCTTTTAATGGTATTAATGGAGGACAACCATCGATAATACACCCTATAGCTGGACCATGGGATTCTCCCCAAGTTGTGAAACGAAAAGTCTTTCCAAAAGTATTAAATGACATTATTTATATTGTATAGATTATTTTGTTTAAATTATGAATCAAAAAAACTCACTAGGGCTTAATAAATGCTTTTTAGATATAGATAACCCGTTTGAACTATTTAAAAAATGGTTTGATGAGGCTAAAAAAAAAGAAATCAACGATCCAAATGCTTTAGCACTTGGTACTGCAAATAAAGAGGGTATTCCCTCAGTAAGAATGGTTTTACTCAAAGGTCATAGTGAAAAGGGATTTGTTTTTTACACAAATTTAAATAGTCAGAAAGGAAATGAAATCAAAGAAAACCCAAATGCTACAATGTGCTTTCATTGGAAAAGTCTACTAAGACAAATAAGAATAGTTGGAACACTGAAACAAGTAGATGATCAAATTGCTGATGAGTACTATAACTCTAGAGCATATGATAGCAGAATAGGTGCCTGGGCCTCAAAACAAAGTAGCATTCTCCAAACAAGAGATGAACTTTTAGATTCTTTAGAGAATTATAAAAAAAAATATAATAACAAAGATAATGTGCCTAGACCCAGTCATTGGTCTGGCTGGAATTTAACACCCTCT
>QCAD01000029.1 GCA_003282055.1 Pelagibacteraceae bacterium AG-339-N18 | reverse complement strand
ATTAAAAAACCAAACGAAAAAATTTTATTTGATATCGCTAATTTCTATAGAAATGCAAAAGAATATGAGCAAGCGGTAAAATATTACACAATTGTCTTAGGAATAGTTGGTGATGATTTAGAAATTAAATCAGATTTATTCTATAGAAGAGGTGCAAGCAACGAACGAATGGGGAATTACGAAGAAGCAGATAGAGATATGCTTTTATCTTTAGAAATTGATCCTGATGATGCATATGTTCTTAATTACTTGGCATACTCTTGGTTAGAAAGAGATCATAAAATTAAAGAGGCAATGGAAATGTTAGAGAAAGCATATTCTTTAAAAGAAAATGATCCTTACATAATAGATTCAATTGGTTGGGCTTATTATTTAACTGATAACTATTTAAGAGCAGAGACATATTTAAAAAGGGCCGTCGAGTTAATGCCAGATGATGCAATTGTAAATGATCACTATGGAGATATTCTTTGGAAGTTAGGAAGAAAAATTCAAGCAAGATATTTTTGGAAAAGTGTATTTAAAATGGAAGATGTAGATGAAGAATTATTACAAAGAATAAATTCAAAAATGATTAAAGGACTCTAAAATGAACTATTGCAGTATAAAATCACATGCTAAAATTAATTTAGCTCTTAATGTTACTGGAAAAACTTCTGGACTACATCAAATTGAGAGTATTGTAGGTTTTGTTTCGTTACATGATGTTATTTTGATTAAAAAAATCAAATCTAAAAAACATATAATTTCATTCAATGGCAAATATTCAAAAAATATTTACAAAAAAAATACGATTTCAGAGCTATTAAAAATTTTAGAGAAAGAAAAGCTACTTACAGGTCATAGATTTGAAATAAAAGTAAAAAAACACATACCATCAAAATCTGGGTTGGGAGGTGGATCAATGAATGCCGCAAATATATTGAAATATTTGATTAAGAAAAAGTTTATAAATCCCAGTAAAAGACAGTTAATTCTAATTTGTAAATCAATAGGTTCAGATGTAGCTTTGGGTCTCAATTCTACTTTTACAGTTTTAAAATCTAATAACCATACTAAAGAGTTTAGGAATTGTAAAAAATTTTATGCCCTGATTGTTAAACCTAGTTTTGGGTGTTCAACAAAAGAGATATATTCAGGGGTTAAAAAATTCTCAAAACCCAAATTTAATGAACTCTCTAAGAAAATGATCAATTTTGATTACTTAAAAAAACTCGATAATTCTCTCGAGCCAATTTCACTATCTAAGTTTCCAAAGTTGAAAAAAATTAAATATTTTTTGGAAAAATCCTCAAATAATAGTTTTGTAAGAATGACTGGATCAGGTTCAGCAATTGTCGCATATTTCAAATCAAAAAAGTTATGCGATTATGTTAAAAAAAAATTTAGTAGAAAATATAAAAATTGCTGGTTTAAAGTTGCAAAAACTATATAAATTCTTTTTTTTGTGTTATACGAAATTAGATTGGGGCGTAGCCAAGCGGTAAGGCACGGGTTTTTGGTACCTGCATCCTAGGTTCGAATCCTAGCGCCCCAGCCAAATATGATAAACTTTTTTAAAAAAATTTTCTCGAACTCAAAAAATCTTAACACTTTCAAAAATGATATCAAAAAACTTAAATCAATAACGCCAGTTAAAAAAATTTTTGATGCTATTAATTCTTATTCATCTGAAAGTGAGATTAGGTATGTTGGAGGTTGGTTGAGAAAAATATTAAATAATGAGGAAGTAGACGACATAGATTTATCAACGAATTTAAATCCTTTTGAAGTTTCCAAAATCTTAAAAAAAAATAATATTAATTTTTATGAGTCAGGGATTGAACATGGAACGATTACAGCAATAATAGATGGCCACAAGTTTGAGATTACATCTCTAAGAGAAGACATTTTTACAGATGGTAGACATGCTAAAGTAAAATTTTCTAATGATTGGAAAAAAGATGCGTCGAGGAGAGATTTTACGATTAATTCTATATATTCTGATTTAGATGGAAATCTATTCGATCCCTTTAATGGAAAAAAAGATATTGGAATAGGGCAGGTTAGCTTTATAGGCGATGCTGAAAAAAGAATTAAAGAAGATTATTTGAGGATATTAAGATATTTAAGATTCTTTTTGAATTATTCCAAACAACCCCACAAAGAAGAAATAACAAAGATAATAAAAACAAATATTAATGGTATTTCTTTAATATCTAAAGAAAGATTGTTAGATGAATTAAAAAAAATATTAAAATTAAACCAATTAGAAAAGCTATCTAAAGATAGATTCTGCATTGATTTAATATTGCTGATTTTTCCAGAACTAAAAAACTTAAAAGGAGTCATTGATACAATTAAAGTTAATAAAAAATTATTTGTTGAATTAGATATAATATTTATTTTATTTTTAATGATAATAGATGAAACAGATAATTTAGAATATTTTTTATATAAATATAATATTTCAAAAAAAGAACAAAAAAGGGCCAACGTAATTAGTAATTTTTATAATAAAAAAAAAGGCTCAAAAACATTGAACGAAGTTAATTTAAATAAAGTTTTATATTATAATGGTAAGCAAGCAGTATTAGATATTTTAAATTTTAAAATTGTAAAAACAAAGAAAACAGATAAGAAATTATCAAATTTACTAGAATTATATAAAAGCAAGACTAAGCCTAGCTTACCTATTGGTGCAGATTTACTAATGACTAGATATAAAATACCAGAGGGAAGGCAATTAGGTAGTATCCTTAAATTAATTGAAGAGGAGTGGATAATGAATAATTTTAAAATTTCAGATAAACAAATAGATAATATTATAAAAGGTTAAAGATATTTGACGTCTTTTATTTCAAAGTGTTTTACTCCAGCAGGCGTGTTTATTTCCACAAAATCATTTTTTTTTTTCCCAATAAGACCTTTGCCTATTGGTGATTGAAAAAATAACAATTTTTTTTTTAAGTCTGCCTCATCTTTTCCAACTATTTTATAATCTATCTTTTCACCAGTATCTAAATTTTCTAGAAAAACGGTGGCACCAAAAATTACTTTGCCATCATTATTTATTTTAGTAACATCAATTACATTTGCTCTTGCTATAATATCATTTATTTCAGCTATTCTTCCTTCATTGTGAGACTGCTCCTCTTTTGCAGCGTGGTACTCAGCATTTTCTTTTAAATCTCCGTGAGACCTTGCTTCAGCAATTGCTGTAACTATTTCAGGTCTTTTTTTTTCTTTAAGAAAAATTAATTCTTCTTTTAATTTATTTAATCCATTAAAGGTGATTGGTTCTTTATCCATTTTATTTCCATTTTGCATAAGGAGGTAATGACATTAATATACCTTCAACATTACCGTCCGTTTGTAATCCAAATTTTGTACCCCTATCGTACAGCAAGTTGAATTCTGCATATCTTCCTCTTTTAATATATTGATTTTCTTTATCTTGAGAAGTCCATTTTTTTTTAATCTTCTTACTTATGATTTTTTGAAAAATAGACCCAAATGTCACGCCAACATCTCTGACAAATTTAAAATTTTTTTCGAAATTATCTTTTTTATAATCAAAAAAAATACCACCTATTCCACGCGGTTCTTTTCTATGAGGCAAATAAAAATATTCATCACACCACTTTTTATATTTTTTATAATATTTTTTGTCATGTCGATTACACATATCTCTAAGTATTTTATGAAATTCATCTCTTTCTTTATTATCTTTTTTAGATGGTGTGATATCAATACCCCCACCAAACCAATCAAAAGTGGTACAAATATATCTAGTGTTAAAATGCATTGCAGGAATTAGAGGGTTTTTCAAATGCATAACAACAGATATTCCTGATGCCCAGAATCTTGGGTCTTTTTTAGCACCAGGTATATTTTTTTGAAACTCTTTAGGAAATTTTCCGTAAACTTTCGAAAAATTAACACCCACTTTGTCAAAAATTTTTCCATTCTTTAAAATTCTGTATTCACCACCACCTTCATCTTTTTTTAAATTTTTCCTCCATGTGGTCGACTTAAAACTAATCTTGTTTTTTTCAAAATCACTGATGTTTTTGCAAAACATCTCCTGCAATGATTTGAACCAATTACTTGTTAATTTTTGTTTTATTTCTAAATCCATTTAAATCAATTTGTTTTGTTTTAAGCACTCGGCCAGTATTATGGCAACAGAAGAAGAGATGTTTAGAGAGCGCTTATTATTTTTCATTGGAATCTTTAATCTATTGTTTATCATTTTGTGGACATATTGAGGTACTCCTGCGCTTTCTCTTCCAAATAAAATTGTATCGTTTTTTTTAAATTTGAATTTTGTGTATGAACTAGAGGCTTTTGTAGTCATGAGTATAATTCTTTGACTCTTTTTTTCATCAAAAAATTGATCTGAATTTTCATAATACCTAATTTTTTTTTCATCCATATAGTCCATTACAACCCTTTTAAACCTTTTATCATTTAATAAAAATCCACAAGGTTCTATTATTTCCAATTTCGCCCCTAAACAGGCACAGGTTCTCATGATAGCGGCAGTATTTTGAGGAATATCTGGCTCAAATAACGCAATTTTTGGCCCATCACTCATTGAATTCTGTGTCATTCTAACAGTAGTAAATTTAGTATTTTATATTATATGAAACCATATATTAAGTATTAATGATTGATTTTAGCACAATAATTTAAATGTCAGAAAAAAAAACTAATAGAAGAGATTTTTTATTTACAGCCACTTATGCTGTTGGTGCTGTTGGAGCTTGTGCAGTAATTTGGCCAATGATAGATCAAATGAACCCAGACGCGTCAGTAAAAGCATTGGCAAGCACTGAGGTTGATGTAAGTTCAGTAGATCCTGGAAAAACTATAACAGTATTGTGGAGAGGTAAACCAGTGTTTATTCGAAGACGAACGCAAGAGGAAATAGCTGAGGCAAAATCTGTCGATGTAGATGAGTTGAAACATCCTGAAAAAGATGAAGACCGAGCGAAAAATCCTGAGTGGTTGGTAATGCTTGGAGTATGCACTCATTTAGGATGTGTACCTTTGGATCAAAAAGGTGATTACAACGGTTGGTTCTGCCCATGTCATGGCTCTCATTATGATATTTCAGGAAGAATTAGAAAAGGTCCTGCTCCTACAAACATGGAGATACCAGAGTATAAATTTGTTGATGCTAACACAATTAAGATTGGATAATTTTTATGAGTGAACACGAATACGTACCAAAATCAAAAGCTGGAAAATGGTTTAACGATAGATTACCACTTCTAACATTAGCAAACCATTTAACCGATTATCCAACACCAAAAAATTTAAATTATTGGTGGACGTTTGGTGGAATTCTTACTTTTTGTTTAATTACTCAAATAGTAACAGGATTAGTTCTAGCAATGCATTACATTGCTCATGCTGATATGGCGTTTGGAAGTGTTGAGCATATCATGAGGGATGTAAATTATGGATGGTTAATTCGATATATACACGCTAATGGAGCTTCAATGTTTTTTTTAGCAGTTTATATTCATATTTTTAGATCTTTATTTTATGGATCTTATAAATCTCCAAGAGAAATTATTTGGATAATTGGTATAATCATTTATCTTCTTATGATGGCAGCTGCCTTTTTAGGTTATGTTCTTCCATGGGGCCAAATGAGTTTTTGGGGCGCAACAGTCATTACTAATTTATTTAGCGCAATTCCTTTTGTGGGTGAAGGAATAGTAACATGGTTATGGGGAGGATATTCAGTAGATAATCCAACTTTAACAAGATTTTTTACCCTACACTACCTAATACCATTTTTAATTTTAGGTTTAGTTGTTCTACACATTTGGGCTCTTCATGTGCCTGGAAATAATAATCCAATTGGAATCGATATTAAAAAACCATCAAAAGATACAGTGCCATTTCATCCTTACATAGTAATTAAGGATGGTTTTGCATTATTAATGTTCATGATTGTTTTTGCTTTTTTTGTTTTTTATACACCAAACATTTTAGGTCATGCTGATAACTACATTGAAGCAAATCCTCTTGTAACACCAGCACATATAGTTCCAGAATGGTATTTGTTACCTTTTTATGCAATCTTAAGATCAGTTCCAGATAAACTTTTAGGAGTTATTGCGATGTTGTCAGCTATTTTGATATTAGCTGCATTGCCCTGGTTGGATACATCAAAAATTAGATCTGCGGTCTTTAGGCCATTGTATAAACAGTTTTATTGGATCTTAGTAGCTGATGTTTTAATTTTAGGATATGTTGGAGCCATGCCTGCGGAGGGTCTTTATCTACTGATTGCACGAATAGCAACTGCATACTATTTTTTACACTTTTTAGTGGTACTCCCAATTTTAGGCTTTAAGGAAAGGACCACACCTGTTCCTTTAAGCATCACGGAGCCTATATTAGGTGGATCCCCAAATCTTGCTACGGTAAAAAATAAGGACAGTTTTAAAGGGTGAAAAAATTTTTTAGAATATTATTCTTAATAATTTCATTTATTGCATTTCAATTTGGCTCTATCGCTGCTGAAAAGGTGGAGTATCTAAAAACTGATTGGAGTTTTAAAGGTCCATTTGGTAAATTTGATCGAGGTGCGCTTCAAAGAGGATACCAAGTGTATCAAGAGGTATGCTCTTCTTGTCACTCAATGAAATATTTAAGCTACAGAAATTTAGTTGAGAAAGGTGGACCTGAATTTTCATTAGAACAAGCAAAAGCCATTGCAGCATCGTTTGAAGTAAAAGATGGACCAAACGCGGATGGTGAAATGTTTATGAGACCAGGAAGGCTGTCGGATAAACTAGTTATGCCATATGAAAATGAAAAAGCCGCTCAAGCTGCTAATGGTGGGGCTTATCCTCCTGATATGACTGTTTTAGTGAAAGCTAGAGGTGGTGGAGTTGATTATATTTACTCACTTCTTCAAGGATATGAAGATCCACCAGTTGGGGTAAGTTTAGACGATGGTGTTTATTACAACAAGTATATGTATGGAAATAAAATAAAAATGTCTAATCAGCTTTCTGATGGCTTAGTAGAATATTCTGACGGTACTAACGCTAGTGTTGAACAAATGGCAAAAGATGTATCTACATTCTTAATGTGGACCGCAGAGCCTCATCTTGAGACTCGCCATAGAATGGGTTTTAAAGCAATTGTATATTTAGTCATTTTGACTACTTTAGTTTATTTTAGCATGAAAAGAATTTGGTCACGTGTTAAAACGGAAGTTTAAAATATCACCATCTTTAACTATATAATCTTTACCCTCTAGTCTCATTTTACCATTTGTTCTGGAGTTTACCCAGCCATCATTAGCAATAAAATCATCATATGAGATTGTTTCAGCTCTAATAAAGCCTTTTTCAAAATCAGTATGAATTTCACCTGCAGCTTTTGGTGCGACACAGTTTTTCTGTATGGTCCATGCCCGTGTTTCCTCTGGGCCTGAAGTAAAAAATGTTTCAAGTTCTAAAATTTTATAACCTTTCTGGATTAATAAATCTAAACCTGTCTCTTTTAACCCAATCATTTCCATATAGTTTTTTCTCTCATTTTCTTCTAGCTCATTTATTTGATTTTCAATATCAGCAGATATAGTTAAAGTATTTTCGTATCCAAATTTATTGATAAATGCTTTAGTATAATTGTTCCCGTTTTGAATACTCTTTTCATCTACATTACAAACAAATATTTTAGGTTTTAAAGATAATAGTCCACTTAAATTAAGCTGTTTTTTATCAAATTGAGATTTAAGACTTAAAAGGTCCTTATCATTATTAATTAATTCTAATGCAGTTTTTAAAATTTTAATTTGATCTTCATCTACATTTTTTTTATTATTTTTTTCTAATCTTTTTTGAATGGACTCCAAATCTGCTAACATTATTTCCGTTTCAATAATTTCTAAATCTCTAACTGGATCGACATTGGGATTTACATTTTGAATATCATCAGAATCAAAACATCTAATCATGTGAATTATAGCATCGACTTCTCTAACATGTGATAGAAATTTATTACCTAAACCTTCACCTTTTGATGCTCCTTTGACTAAACCGGCGATATCAACAAAAGAAATTGTAGTATGAATAATTTTTTTGGAACTTGAAATTTTTCCTAAATTATCTAATCTCTTATCAGGAACACTAACAACGCCTATGTTAGGATCTATAGTACAAAAAGGAAAATTTGCAGCCTGTGCTTTATTAGAATTAGTTAGAGCATTAAAGAGGGTAGATTTACCAACGTTTGGTAAGCCCACAATTCCGCATTTAAAACTCATTATTTGTTATTAACTGTGCTAGAAAACAAATCTAGTTTTTTATCAACTAAAAATGAAATTTCTTCAGCAATATGACTGGAGATCTTCTCTATACCCAACGACTCATCTTCATCAAAATTTTGCAATACATAGTCCGCAACTTCTATATTGCCTTTAGGTTTTCCTATTCCAATCCTTACTCTTGAATAGTCTTTGCCTATAAACTTATCAATTGAAGCAATTCCATTATGACCAGCACTTGATCCACCGAATTTAGCTTTTATTTTACCAAATTCAATATCAAGGTCGTCATGAAAAACTATCACATCTTGCGCATCAATTTTAAAATATTCAATTAATTCTCTTATACAAATTCCTGAATTATTCATAAAAGTAAGTGGTTTGATTGCATACACTTTTTTATTACCAATGTTGCCGGTAGTTAAAAGACCCTTAAATTTTGGTTTCTGTTTTGAAAGACTGAATTTTTTGTTAATTGAGTCGATAATTTTAAATCCAACATTATGTCGATTATTTTGACTGTCGGGTGTTGGGTTGCCCAAACCTACAAGTAATAGCATAAATTCAAGATTAAATTTTCAATTCCAGTTAATTATTTTTTTTCTTCAGAGGGCTTCTTGTCAGCTGGTTTTTTTTCGTCACCTTCTTTTTTATCACCTTTAGCCGCCTCAGGTGTAGCTTTATCTCCATCTGCAGCCGCCGCAGCATTTCCTTCAGCTCCTTCTTCACCTTCTGCTGTCTCAGCCTCAACTGGTTTTTCAGGTTCCTTCATCACTGTAGGTGCAGCAAGTGTTGCAATAACAAAATCTCTTCCTTGAATTGTTGGTATAACTTCAGGATCTAATTTTACTGACGAAATTTTAAAACTTTCTCCTATGTCAATACCATCTAGATCTAGTACCAAATTTTCTGGAATTTTTTCACTAGGACATTTTAATTCAACTTTTCTACGAACAATATTTAGCACACCACCTTTTTTTAATCCTGGGGATTTATCATGATTAATAAAATTAACTGGTATCTCAATTTTAATCTTTACTCCTGGCAAGACCCTTAAAAAATCTA
>QCAD01000028.1 GCA_003282055.1 Pelagibacteraceae bacterium AG-339-N18 | reverse complement strand
AATTGTTAAATCAATATTATTTGCCTCTAACGTTCCTGCAGGCAAACTTATATTTTCACCACGTATTGCAAATTCAACTTCTTTAATTGTTAAATCATTAGCTGCAAGTTTAATGGGATCAATCCATACTCTAATACTCAATTCTCTTAATCCACCCACTCTTATTCTTCCAACATTTTTTACACTTGAAAATTGGTCCACAAGATATCTTTCTGCGTAATCTCCTAATTCAAGATCACTCCAGGAGGATGAGGACAATGATAGCCACATAGTTGTTGTGAAGCCCGCAGCTCTCTTAAGTATTTGTGGCGGATCTGACTCGGTTGGCAAGTTATCTACAACTCTTGCAACTCTCTCTCTGATGTCATTGGCAGCATTATCTAGATTAATACTTGTATCAAACTCAACATTGATTGTGCTTCTTCCATTTTCAGACTTCGAGTCAATATTTTTAATACCCTCAGCTCCACCGATAACATCCTCAACAACTTGGGTTACTTCTTGATCTACTATCGAAGCTGCTGCAGATTTGTAGTCTACTTGAACTTGAACAACAGGGGGTTGAATCCCGTTGGGCAACTCCCTAACTGGTAATTTCCAAAAAACAAATAAACCAAATATAATCAATATCAAGGACATTACCCAAGATACTGTTGGTCTTTTAATACTTAATTCTGTAATAAACATTATTTATTTATTGGTTTTATTTTTCCACGAGGTCTTACCTTTTTTAAACCTTCAGCTACAATAATATCTCCATCAGCTAAGCCTGAAATTATTTCAATGTTGCTATCACTTCTTAGGCCAGTTTCTACCTCAGTTTTATTTGCAATATTCTCCTCATTAATTTTGTAAACATATGATTTATCACCTTCTATCATCACACTTGTATCAGGCACACTTAAGGAATTTCTTAAATTAAATTTAACTATAACCTCTAAAAGTGAACCTGAGATTAATTCTAAATTTTGATTTTTCACTTTAATTCTTGATAATAAACTTCTAGTATCTGCATTTATTCTGCTTGAAACAAAATCTATCTCACCTAAAAAAGTTTTATTTTTAAAACTAGATAATGTAACTTCGACTGGAAGACCTTTTTTTATAGAAGAAGAATAACTTTCTGGTATTTTAATATCTGAGTAAATTGTCGAGTTATCATCAAGTGTGATAATAAATATGTTACTTGAAACAAGAATATCCTCTGTTAAACCTGTGTAACCTAGTACGCCGCTAAATGGGGCTAATATGTCTCCACTTTTTAATTTAATTAAAACATCTCCTTCTTTTACAAAGTTCTTTAATTTTAGATCTTCAAAAAGATCATCTTTTTTAATCTTAAAATTTTTTGATTTTTTTGAAATTGCTGTACCGTAGGTTTCTATTTGTTCAGAAAATTCTTTTTCAATAACTTCAGTTACAATTATTCCTGGCGGGGGTGTTTTGCTAAATTTCTTTTTAAAATGATTTCCAATCATTGATCTCCCAACAATTACAATTGTAATAATTAAAAAAAATATAAGTATTACTGAAATAGTTTTCGTAGATCTTTTCATAAAAAATTTAAATTATTCCGTATTCAGCCCAAGAGCCATCATAAATACAAGGAAGATATTTATCATTAATTAAAGAATAAGCTAGTGCCAAAACACACGCTGTAACACCAGAACCACATGAAAAAACAATATTTTTTTGTTCTAAACTTTTTAAACTTGTCTTGAAAACTTTTTGAAGTTCATCTTTATTTTTAAAAGTTTTATTGTGATTCAGGCAATAATTAAATGGTATACAAAAAGAGTTTTTAATACTTCCACCTCTAAGACCTTTCCTAGGTTCAGGGACTTTCCCCTCAAATCTTTCTCTACTTCGCGCATCAATCAATGTAAAAATTTTTTCTTCTATATTTTGATCAATAGCCTGTTTACTCTTAACAAGGTCTTTTCTCTCTATACTTTTATAATTTGACTCACTAATATTTGAAATTTTATCCGTAACTCTTTTTTTTTCCTTAACCCATTTACTTAAACCACCATTTAAAACATTTATTAATTTTGGATTATGCCCATAGTAAATAAAATTAAACCAACCACGACATGAGCTTATGACATCAGAATTATCATAAATGACTATCTCATCGTTTTTTTGAATTCCCATATTAGAAACAATTGCATCCCAACTTATTTGATCAACTAACATATGAGGTAAAGTAGTATCTTTTCTTGAATTTTTATCTAAATCAAAAAAAATTGCATTTGGTATATGAAGGGACTCATATTCTTTATATCCATCTCTCTGTGTTTGTGGCATATGCCAAGAACAATCAATAATTTTCACTTTAGCAAGGTTTTCTTCCAACCAATCAGTTTCGACTAAAGACATGTTATCGTTTTTCCAAATATTTTTGATGATATTCTTCTGCTGGACAGTAATTTTTTAATAAAGATATTTTTGTTACAACTTTTCCAGACAACCGTTCATTCGCTTCATTAAGCACTTTCTCAGCAATCATTATTTGATTATCATTTAGACAGAATATTTCACTTCTATATTGAGTTCCAAAATCTGGTCCCTGAGAATTTAAAGTTGTAGGGTCATGAATTTGAAAAAAAATTTTTAAAATTTTTTCATATGTAATAGTTTTCTCATCAAAATCTAGCTTTACTACCTCAGCATGATTTGTGTTTCCAGTACAAACTTCTTTATATGTCGTAACAGAGCTATCACCACCACAGTAACCAACTTCTGTTTTGATTATACCATCTATTTTACTGAATTTAATTTCAGGCCCCCAAAAACATCCAAGTGCTAAAACTGCTATTTCCATTGAATAAGATTTAATTTAATCTACAAATTATTCATATGCTTAGTAAAAATCAATTGGGATTTTTGTACATGTTTATGTCCATTTGTGCATTTTCACTAATGGATTTAATTGTAAAATGGTCTGTAGATTATCCCATCGGTCAAGTTTTGTTTTTCAGAGGCTTTTTTGGAATTATTTTTTATTTTTTTATAATCCCGAAAGAAAGATTTCATAATTTTTATAAAACTCAACGACCAGGATTGCATGCATTAAGGTGTGGCTCTGGACTGATAGCATTAATTGCAATATTTATTGCCTTAAGACAGTTGCCATTAGCAACAGTTGTGAGTATATCTTTTGCTGCTCCAATATTTACAACTATATTGTCTATATTTTTACTAAATGAGAAAGTTGGTATTTTCAGGTGGTTAGCAGTCATTATAGGCTTTGTTGGAATTCTCGTAATTACAGAACCTGGGATTACTGAATTAAACATTTATTATGTTTTTCCAATTATATTTTGTTTAGGTCTTTCTTATGTAGCAATTACTATTAGACAATTGTCAACAACCGAACCTGTTTGGTTAATTTCTTTTTATTTTTCCCTAGCTATTACATTGTTAAGTTTTTTAACCATCCCCCAGGGCTGGATTATGCCTACTTTAAATCATTTTATACTTTTATCTTTGATAGGTATTTTTGGAGGCGTTGCAAATTTATGGTTAAGTCAATCATATAAATTTTCAGAAGTTTCTTTAGTAACTCCTCTTAAATATTTAGCTTTAGTTTTCGCTATAATATTTGGGTATTTTATTTGGAATGAAGTACCAACGTTTAAAACATTGATAGGTGCTTTATTAGTAATTGTTTCAACACTTATCATTTTTAGACGAGAAATTTATAAAAAAAAGATTATTACTTCTAGGCCAATTAATGACTAGCGTTCCTAAATACTGGAGTAAAGCAAAAAAGTACTTATCAAAAAATGATAAAATTCTCTCAAAATTAATTAAAAGTTATCAAAGCCCATCTGAAACTATTCTAACGACAAGACGTGATATTTTCTACTCATTGTGTAAAAGCATAATTGGACAACAAATTAGTGTTGCTGCAGCAAACTCTGTCTTCTTTAAATTTAAAAAAAAATGTAAAAATAAGATTAATGCAAAAACTGTATCAAATCTGACCTTTTCTCAACTAAAGAGCTGTGGGCTCAGTCGACAAAAGGTTTTGGGCATTAAAAGTTTAGCCAAACAAACTATTGAAAAAACTTTTAATCCTAAATTAATTTCAAAAATGACTGATGAAGAGGCTATAGACTATCTATCAAATTTAAGACAGATAGGTAGATGGTCTGCTGAAATGATCCTATTATTTACTTACAATAGGTCCAACATTTGGCCTATTCAAGATATTGGTTTATTAAGAGCGATTTCTAAAAATTACAAAAAAAAATATTTACCCCCAGAAAAATTTGTAAAGTTATTAAAAAAAAGATTTACTCCTTATTGTTCAGTTGCGACTTGGTATTTATGGAGAAGCATAGACCCTGAGCCTATTCAATACTAAATCCTTCAATAACCTGCATATGTCTTTTTGTTGTTTTTTCAGCCAATGACCAACTATCTTGATATTCTTTAGAAGCATGACACTCTAATGCTTTAGCATAACTTGGAAATTCCCACACAACGGTTCTACAGAAATCATCTCCATTAAAAGTTTCATGTTTTCCACCTCTTACAAGGGGTACACCACCATAACTTTTAATAATTGGTGTTGCTAGCTTGGAATATTTCTTAATATTCTCTTGGTTATCTATTTTAAAGTACAAACTTACCCAGTATCCTTTTTTCATATTAGTCTATCCATTCTTGATAATTATGTAAATTATCTTGCAAAAATTTTGGCAATCTGTCTAGTGGATACTTTTCAAGTTTTTTACCATGACCTATTTTTTGGGTCCTTTTATCTAAAGTTAGATCATAAATAGCTATTTTATTTTTAATTATATTATTGATTTCATTTATAGAAATAGGGTTCACATCGAACTCCCTGTGATGCAGATATGATCTTAGTTTATGTTCTATTTCTTCAGCACTTTTTAGGTTTGTAAAATGCCATCCTCCATTTTCTATTATTTTGAGGTCTATAAACTTTGTTTCAGAAAATAAAACATCAAATCTATATAAAGAATATTTTCTATCTTTAATGTTTCTCAACCATTGAGGAGATTTTAAATATTTTTTCTTGCAAGCTTTAGTCCCAGTCCAATTAAAGTTGGGTAATTTAAGATTAAATTTATAATAAAACATTTCCTGTTTAAACATTATTATTTTTTGATTAATGTTACCAATTTCCAATCTTTCCAAATTTGGTATCTCATCTACATCTGAAATTAAAATCAAGTCATCTTCATTTGCATCTTCTAATCCATTGAGTATAAAGTTTCTTTGTCCATTTTCTCTTAAGATTGAATTAAATATATATTTTCTTGATTTATCGTCTTCATGCTCATCATTCAAAATTTCTTTAATATTATTAGGTCTTTTTTCGTATACTAAATAAATAATTTTATCTTTAAATTTCTCAAACTTTTTATTATCAAATTGAAGCTCTCTCTTATCACCTTTATGTGTGAAGCTACTTTCAACGATTACAAAGTAGTCAACGTATTTATCAAGCATATTAAGCCTTAGATCTAAAACAACGTCCTCGTTGAAATACATGAAACAATCAAATACTTTCATAGGTTCTTTTTTAATCTTTTTTAATTTTTTTTATATGATAAAAAAATTTATGGCAGATAAATTAATTATATCATTTGAAGAATATACAAAAATTGTTGAAAAATTAGCCATCGAAATCCACAATAATTACCATCCCACTGTCTTAGTTGGAATAATGAGGGGTGCTGCACCAATTATTGACATACTTTCGAGAATATTAAAACTTCCTATAGCATATATTGTTATCCAAAGTTATTCAGGAAAAGGCATTGAGGACCAACAAGGTCAACTAATGTTTGCAAGGGAAATAAGCTCACTAGCAAATGATAAAGATTTTAAAAGAGTACTCTTAATTGATGATTTATCAGATACAGGCTTAACTTTAAATAAGAGTATAGAATGGTTGAAGAGTTACGGACCAACAAAAAATTTTATAAAAGAAATTAAGACAGCCTGTTTATGGAAAAAAAAATCCTCAACTTTTGAACCAGATTTTTGTCCTATTAAGCTCAACTCAGATCCTTGGATTGTTCAACCAACTGAACATTATGAGGAAATATCTATAAAAGAGATTATCAAAAAAAGTAAACAGGGCTAGTTAACTAGCCCTATTAATATTTATTTATGCTACAGCGAAACTTACTACACTTAAAATTGCAATAACCCAAATAGCTGGCGATGTAGTAGAAAATTTACCAGTAAATATCTTGATTAATGCATAAGAGACAAATGCTAAAGCAATACCATTGCTTATACTATATGTCAGAGGCATTGAAATCATAGCAAGAATTGCTGGAGCAGATTCTGAAATATCATTCCATTCAATATCGGTTATATTTCTAATAAAAAGAACTGACACAAAAAGCAAAGCCGCACCATCAATTTGTTTTGGCAAGCTAGTAGCTAATGGTGCAAAAAATATACAAGCAAGAAAAAGTATACCAATGACAAGAGATGTCATTCCA
The DNA here is from genome assembly GCA_003282055.1 of Pelagibacteraceae bacterium AG-339-N18. Next base: position 3,835 of record QCAD01000028.1, on the reverse strand, counting down.
GTTTTACCACCCGCTTTAACACCCGCTCCAGACTCAACATAACTTGTGACTGTTGTAGTTCCCATTACAGCACCAGCAACCGTGCTTACACTGTCAGACAGCATTGCTTTGTTGATATCCTGAACCTTACCATCCTTTCCTACTTTACCTGCAACATTGGCTACCGAAGTTAAGGTTCCTGCGGTATCAAAAAAATCTATAAATAATAAAGTGAATATTACTGTTGACATACCAGCCGTCATCGCTGCTGATAAATCAAACTCAAATAGATATGTCATTGGTGGTGGTGAACTTGCAATACCATTAAATTTAGCTAAACCTGTAGCCCAAGCAATAATACTAAATACTAGAATGCCTATAATAATATTTCCTTTGACATTCATTTTGTCTAAAACAATTATTGCAATAAAAGTCGCACAACCTAACAACACCAAAGGATCACTTAAGTTACCAAGTTGAACTAGTGTAACTGGATTATCAACTACAACTTCCATTATTTGAAGACCAATTATTGCTAAAAATAAACCTATTCCTGCGCCTATTCCTAACTTCAAACTTTTGGGTATAGAATTAATTAACCAAGCTCTGATTGGTGTTAAAGAGATAATTAAAAATAATACACCTGCTACTAAAACTGCGCCCAGAGCTTCTTGTGGTGTATATCCCATACCAGCACAAACACCAAAAGCAACAAACGCATTTATACCCATTCCAGGAGCAAGTCCTATTGGCCACGTTTTTCCATAAAAAGCCATAATAAAGCAAGCCAATGCAGTTGCTAAAATTGTTGCTGTATACACAGCTCCAAAATCAAAAAAACCTTTTTCGGGTCCAGCAAATTCTCCAGACAATATAAATGGGTTTAAAAACATGATGTATGCCATGGTTAAAAACGTAGTCGTTCCAGCAATTACTTCTGTTTTAAAATTAGTTTTATGTTTTTTGTAATTAAAATATTTATCAAGCATTTATCCTCCTTATTAGTAATAAATATTCGATTCTCTTTCCTCTTGCCTTTCAAAACTAGTTTTTATCAACAATTTTCAACTCAGAAGTTTATATTTATGCCATAATTTGAGAGTAATTATAAAATGATGAGAAGTTTAATTTTATTTTTAACAAGCCTATTTATAATCATTTTATTATCTGGATGTCAGACTATAAAACAAAAAACTGACGCTATTGTTGAAAAAGAAAATAAGAAATTAAGTAAATTTATTGGGAAGTCCTCTCAAGAATTAACCAATAGTTTGGGAGACCCAGATGAAGATTTTAAAAATGAAAAAGGGAATTTAGTTATAATATATAATACCAAAAAATATGGTATTCCGTGTGAGAGAAGATTTGAAATTAATTCAAAACTAGTTGTGATTGGATTTGTATCTAACGGTTGTTTTTGATCACTTGCGGAGAAATAATCTCCGCAAGCAAGGTAAACTTATTTAATTTCGATAAGTTTTTTCTTTTTATGCTCTGGAACAATCCTTTCACAAGATATTGTCAAAAGACCATCTTTAAGCTCGGCTCCATTCACTTTTACATCATCTGCAATAGTAAATGATCGAGCAAACTGTCTTTGAGAAATACCTTTATGGATTATCTCTCCATCAGAATTGTTATCTTGAGATTTATCAACTTGTTTAGTTCTAACAGTTAATAAATTATCCTCAAACTCAACTTCAACATCTTTTTTATTAAAACCGGCTAACGCTAGTTCAATTTCGTAATTATCTTTTCCAGTTTTCCTGATATTGTATGGTGGGTAATTTGACTGCATAGTCAAAGAACCGTTACCAAGCATGTTTTCGAATTGATCAAACATGTCGTCAAAACCAATTGAAAAAGGTCTCAGTGAGTTAAATATAGATAAATCCTTACTTGTCATAATATCCTCCTTTGTTAAGCAAGTTTATTTATACTGGCCCCATTAGGCAGCCAACAATACTTATGTGGGGATTAATTTAATTTTTTCAAGATAGCAAAATTAAATTTTTTTTGAAATTTTTAAAGCAAACGCGTAGTCAAAAGCAATCTCCTCGATAGCACCATCTCTTCCAGACTTGCCACCATGACCGGCGTTCATTTCAGTTTTTAATAACAGTAAATTGTTATCAGTTTTTAAATCTCTTAACTTAGCAGTAAATTTTGCTGGTTCGTCAAATAATACTCTATTATCACTAAGGCTAGTGGTAATTAATATATGAGGATAATCCATTTTCTTAATATTATTATAAGGTGCGTATGAATATATATAATCAAAATGTTCTTTAATATCTTTTGCATTTCCAAATTCATCAAACTCTCCAACAGTTAATGGTAAAGAGTGATCAAGATTAGTTGTTAAAGAGTCTACAAATGGTACAGCCATGATAATCCCCAAAAATAGTTCTGGAGCTTGATTTACAACAGCTCCCATTAGTAAACCACCAGCCGACCCACCCATGCCAATAATTTTTCCTTGAGATGAGTACTTTTTATCAATTAAAAATTTTGCAGCATAAATATAGTCTTCAAAAGTATTTTTTTTATTCAGTAGTTTTCCCTCTTTCCACCATTTCATCCCTCTCTCCATTCCCCCTCTAATATGTGCAGTTACCCAAATAATATTTCTATCAATTAAACTTAATCTAGTTGAGGAAAAATCTGGCGTCATTGAACTTCCATATGATCCGTACCCATATAAAAGTAAATTTGCTGATCCGTCAATTTTTGTTTTTTTATGTCTAGTGATTGTAACAGGAACTAATCTTCCATCATGGGAAGGGCACTCTAATCTTTCGACTATATAGTCATTTGGATTATGACCCGATGGAATCTCTTGTTCTTTAACTAATTTTTTTTCTTTTGTTCTTAAATTATATAAGTAAGTCTTACCAGGTGTTTTAGGAGATGAGTATGATAAGTAAACTAAGTCTGTATGCTTATCTTTTTGCTTTAATGAAACTCCAGGCACAACTACAGTCTCACTTGTGAATTTTAATTCCTCTTCAATCCCTGTCTGCTTATTCCTCACAAATAACTTTCTTAACGCATTAGACTTTTCACTTCTGATAATCCAATTATCTAAAAATATTAATCCTCCAATTAAAACTTCGTCTTTAGCAGCTATATAAATTTCCCATTTTTGACTTGATAAATCATTGCATCTCTCAATTTTGAAATCTTCTGCGTCTTCATTAGTATGACAATAAAAGTAGTTGTCCCAAGAATTGATTGAATAAATAATACCTTTTTTTCTCTTTTTTATTAATTTTGGCTTTGGATTCTCGTCTTCAACTCTAAAATAATATTGTTCTGATGTATTATGATCTGAAGTTGTAATAAAAAAATATTTTTCATCTGAGCTTAAACTTATTCCCACAGTAAACGCGTCACTTTTTTCCTCAAAAATGAGTTTGTCGTCCTTTACTGAAGATCCAATCTTGTGTCTAAAGATTTTTCTAGGCCGGTGAAATTTATCTAGTTTTGAATAAAGAATATATTTATCATCTAAACTAAAAGTAATGTTCCCACTTGTTTCCTCTATTTTTTCAGTAAGTAATTTTCCAGAAGAAATATCTCTTACATATATCGTATAATATTCAGAACCTTTTAAATCCAAAGAATAACCTAAAAGTTTATCATTGTAACTTACCTCTAAGTCACCTACACCAAAATATTCAGTTTTTAATTTCTCTTTTTCTTTGTCACCATTCCAGACTTCTTCTATTGTATCACTTCCAATTTTTTTTCTCAATTTTATAGAATAATTCCCTACTGCAGTTGTTTTGGTCCAATACTCATATTCTTTATCCTTAAATTTTAGAGACTCATCATCTAGTTTAATTCTACCTTT
>QCAD01000027.1 GCA_003282055.1 Pelagibacteraceae bacterium AG-339-N18 | reverse complement strand
TTGTTGAAGGAATATCGAGATTATGCATTGCTTCACTGATAATATATTCTCTTAACATTGGACCTAGTGCAGCTCTTCCATCACCGTTCCTTGAAAACGCAGTTTTTCCAGAACCTTTAAATTGAATGTCATATCTCTTATTGTTATTCGTCACATGTTCCCCTATTAAGACTGCTCTTCCATCTCCTAACATTGTAAAATGTCCAAATTGGTGGCCTGCATAGGCTTGAGCAATTGAATTACTCCCCTCTGGAAGAATATTCCCAGTAAATAGAGCTGATAACTCATCATTATCAATTTTGGTAAAATCTAGGTTTAACTCTTTAGCTAAATCTTCATTTATCAAAACCAACTTTGGTTTTTTTACTGCAACGGGGTTGGTATGCTCTTTAAATACATTAGATAATCTTGAATAAGAGTTATCAAAATTCCAATTCATATTATTCTTCATAAAGATTTATTTACTCCAAATTCTTTTTAAAACTTCTTCTCTTCCACAAGCTTTTTTATAACTAAGGTATCTTTGTAATTTAACCTTATAAAAATCTTGATGGTATTCTTCTGCTTTATAAAATTTTTCAAAATTTCTTATGTAAGTAACGACTTTTTTGTTAAATTTATTTTCTAACGCCTTTATATCTTTTTTAATTAAACTTTTTTCCTCGTCATTTTGATAAAATGCAACAGATCTATAACTATATCCTTTATCACAAAACTGGCCGTAGGCATCAAACGGGTCAATATTAATCCAAAAATTTTTCAACAATTCTTGATAAGAAATAAGTTTTTTATCATAAATTATTTCTACAACTTCAAAGTGACCAGTCTTTCCATATGTTACTTCTTTATAGGTCGGGTTTTCAGTGATACCACCAGAATAACCAGAAATAACTTCTTCTACACCTTGTAATTTTTCAAATGACTCTTCGACACACCAAAAACATCCTCCAGCAAAATATGCCCTATCTCTTTGGGCAGAATGAGAAAGGTTTATATTAGTTAGAAAAAAGAGGATTATAAAAAAATATTTCATTAAATATCATAAACAATTTTGTTATGATAAGTCCAGTTTATAAAGGTAGCCCTTTTTGAGTGACTACCTTTGATAATTTTATAAAGAATTATTTTTTTTTGTATTTTGCTGCTTCTTCTGATCCGCCAGTAGCTGAACCTTTACTGTATGAGTGAGCGCCCATACCAGCTAATTGGCCATCTTTTACAATTAGATATTGATTTCTAATTTCTTTACCTTCAAAGAAACATTCTAATATCTCCCTAACCCCATCAGCATATCTTGCTTGTGCCGTTAAAGATGTTCCTGAAGTATGAGGTGTCATACCTTGGTTAGGCATGCTTCTCCATACATGATCATTAGGCGCTGGCTGAGGAAACCATACATCTCCAGCATAACCACTTAATTGACCACTCTTTAATGCTTTTGCTATTGCATCACGATTACAAATTTTACCTCTTGCAGTGTTTACAATATAAGCCCCTTTTTTCATCTTACTTATCATTGCATCGTCAAACAGGTTCTCTGTTTCTGGATGAAGTGGACAATTAATTGTTACTACATCACAAACTTTAACCATTGATTCAACAGACTCATGAAATGTAAGATTAAGTTCTTTTTCAACCGCATCAGGAAGTCTATGTCTATCAAAATAATGTAGGTGAGTATCAAAAGGTTTCATTTTTCTCAATGCATCCAAACCAATACGACCTGCAGCAACTGTTCCAATGTGCATACCTTCAACATCATACGATCTTTGAACTGCGTCAGCAATATTCCAGCCACCTTCATTAACAATTCTATGTTGATTATGATAATCTCTTACCATAGAAACAATCATCATAACAATGTGTTCAGCAACTGATCTAGAATTACAATAAGTTACTTCTACTACGTCAATTTTATTATCCATTGCAGCTTGTAAATCAACGTGGTCAGAACCAATTCCTGCTGTGACTGCCATCTTAAGATTTTTAGCTTTAGCAATTCTCTCTTTTGTTAAATAATATGGAAAGAAAGGTTGAGAAATAACAATGTCAGCATCAACAATATGCTTATCAGCTTCACATCCATCCCCATCTTTACTGTTAGTCACCACTAATTCATGACCATTACTTTCTAGAAACTTTCTTAACCCAAGCTCACCTGATACACACCCTAGTAACTGCCCTGGTGTATAATCTCTTCCTTTAGGTGATGGTAAAGTCATCCCATCTGGATATTTATCTATCTTTGGTAGTTCTGAAAGTGCATATGATTTTGGCATCCCACCTTTTGGATCATCGTATAATATACATAATATCTTCATTTATTCCTCTCTCTATATTTAGTTTTATAAATATGATCTAACATCATTTTAAGATATCTAGCAATTAATTATTTTTGACTTGGGTAAGATTTTCTTAATATAAATCTATTAACAACAATCGCAAAAATAATAATTATTATAGACCCTAATATTACAGGGCTTATTAAATAATCCAAAGAGACGCTACCTATAATTACAATTATCGGGTTACCGCCTGCAGGTGGGTGAGTTATATTTAATAAGATCATTAATCCAACTCCAAAGCCTACAGCGAATGGGATGGTTAAAAAAATTGGTAATGGAATAAAATATAAAAAAAATAAACCTACTACAGCAGTGACCAAATGGCCAAAAAAAACATTTTTTGGTTGAGCAAAGGGACTTTCAGGATATCCATAAATTAAAACCATTGATGAACCGAATGAAGCTAGTAAAAATATTCCAAATTCTGTTTTATAAGTTAGAAAAGTTAGAATCCCAATTGTAATTATTGAAAATAAACCAGCTAAAAAAGATTGTTTGAGATTACCCATAACTCAAGTTGATACTAACTTTTTTAATGTTTTGAAAGGTAACAATATACAATCTTTTTTATTAATATTTTTATTTTTGATTAATTTTTTCAATGGAGTCCATTTTTTATCAGAAATTTTTACGTTATCATCAAAATAAAATTCAACTACATCACATAAATTATTAATTTTTTCCTTTTGATTATTTATTGAAATTTTTGATAGTAAACTTGCTGAAGCTTGGCAGTATACACAGGACTTTCCTTGATACCCAAAGTCTAAAATTTTCTTATTTTTAATAATAAGTTCAATTTGCATTTCATCTCCGCACAAAGAATTTTTCAACTTTGAGAAATGAGTTCGGTTCTTAATATTTCTATTATTATCTGTGTTAGCAGCAATGTTAAGTATCTCTAAATCCATTTAAAATTTAATTATATAATAAATAAAAACCAATCAAGTGATCATTTAAAAAATATCTTTAACACAACTTCAAATGGAAAAGAAAAATTTAAAATGCCTAATTATGGATTATTTTTAATCAAACTTATCAAACAAAACTTAAATTTAATTTTCTCATTTTTGTTGTAGTTGTCAATTTTTAGAATAATCTTTGATAATGCTTGAATTAAAAAATCCAAAAATTGCAGTTCCTGTAGTTTTATTTGCAGGAATTTTGTGGTCTTTTGGACCTCTAGTAGTAAGATATATGGATAGTCCTAATCAAGTACCATGGCAATATATATTTGGAAGAGGATTAACAATCTTTATTTTATTAAATCTTTATTTGTATTTTGAGGAGGGATTGAAATTTTATAAAAATTATCTCAAAATGGGCTATTCGGGTATCATTGGAGGAACAGGATTAGGAATTGCAATGATAAGTTTTATTTATTCAATTACTAATACCTCAGCAGCGATAACTTTACTTTGTCTTGCAGCAATGCCTTTCTTTACTGCACTATTAGCCTTTTTATTTCTTAAAGAAAAAATCTCACTAAATGTTTGGATTTCCATATTTATAGCAACAGTTGGAATTATAATTATGGCTTTTGGAAGTTCTGGATCTAATTCTGTAATTGGTTTTATCTTTGGGATGCTGTCCTCAATTGGATTTTCAGTTTTTTCTGTTACGTTAAGATGGAGAACAGAAACACCAAAGTTTACAACAGTCGCTTTTTCGGGCTTTTTTTGTTTTGTTTTTGCATCAATAGTCCTTTTAAGTTCAGACCAAGTATTTTTTTCAACTAGTTACAATGGAGCATTATTTTCACTTCATGGAGTACTAGTTTGTATAGGATTAATTCTATATTCCATAGGTTCTAAAGCTATTCCAGCAGCAGAATTAACTTTACTATCTTTAACAGAGGTAATTGGAGGAATTTTTTGGGTATGGTTACCAATTCTAGGGATTAATGAAGTGCCTGATTCCTTTACTATTATAGGAGGCTTCTTTCTTTTTATTTCATTGATATATTACAGTTTGGTAATGCGATGGAATAAAAGGTTCATAGCTTTAAATTAATCATTAAAAATGAGCAAAGAAAAAGTAATCGTTAATAGTTGGAATGAATGGGATCCTTTAAAACATGTAATTGTCGGAAAAGCAGACGGTAGCTGTATTCCAGCTCCAGAACCAGCTTTAGATGCTAAAGTCCCAGAGGAGTCAGAAATGAAAGGCTCTCATGGACCTCGCACAAAAGATACTATTGATAAAGCTAATGAGTTATTAAATAATTTTGCATCAATGTTAGAAAAAAGAGGAATTAAAGTTGATAGACCTATACCTATAAATCATAATCAAAAAATTTCTACCCCAGATTGGGAGGTTGATAGCATGTTTGGATGTATGCCAGCTAGAGATATAATACTTACTGTCGGTAATGAAATACTTGAAGCTACAATGAGTTATAGATGTAGATGGTTTGAATATTTGAATTACAGACCACTAATTCAAAAATATTTTGAACAAGATAAGAATATGCGTCACGAAACTGCTCCAAAACCAAGATTGACTGATATTGATTACCGTAAAGATTATTTGTCAGATAAGATTGGGGTACAAAAAAGACTTAAATGGACAGAGGAAAAATTTTTTGTAACAACTGAGGAGGAGCCGTTATTTGATGCAGCAGATGTTCTTAGATTTGGTAAAGATTTAATTGTACAACACGGCTTCACAACGAATTTAAAAGGCATTGATTGGCTTAAAAGACATTTCAAAAATCATAGAGTCCATGCAGTCAATTTTCCTGGAGATCCTTATCCAATTCACATTGATGCAACTTTTACACCAATTAGAGAAGGATTAATTATAAATAACCCTCAAAGAAGACTTCCTAAAGAACAAAGAAAAATATTTGAGTATAATGGATGGGATATAATAGATAGCGCACAGCCTGCACATAATGAACCACCACCTCTTTGTTATTCATCAGTATGGCTATCAATGAATGTTTTAGTATTAGATCCAAAAACAGTTTGTGTAGAAAAAAGTGAGATTTATCAAGCGGATCAACTTGATAAATTAGGCATGGAGGTCATTCCTGTTGATTTAAGAGACGCATATGCTTTTGGGGGAGGCGTACATTGTTGCACTGCAGATGTTTATAGAGATGGTGATTTAAAAGATTATTTTCCTAAACAGAAAAATTAGTTTTCTTTTGTTACATCTATTTTGAATGTATCTAATCCTTTAGAAAAGTTATTATCAACGGGACTTTCTTTTTTTTCGAATGATTGTAATTTTTCTAATTCTCGTTGCCTTAATTTTTCTTCTCTTAAATTTGCTTTATGTTCTTTTGCTTTTTGTTCTCTATCAAATTTCTCTTCCCATTCTCTAATTTTTACATATTCCAATTCTTTTTGTTTTTCCTCCTCTTCTTTGATCATTTTTAGAGCTCTTTCTTTTCTTCTTTTCTCTCTCAACTCAAAATTTCTTTGCTCTTCCTCCCTCACCTTTAAATCAATATCTTTTCTATTCTGAGTTTCTTCTTTCAATTTAAGATCTTTTTCTTTAGATCTTAGTTCTTTACTTATCAATATTAATTCTTCATCTTTTTTAACCAGTCTTATAGCTTCTAATTTCTGTGCATCCTCTTTAATTTTAATTTCTTTCTCTTTAAATTTAAGCTCTTCTTCACCAAGTTTTAATTTATTATTTTCTTTTATGAGTTTTTCTTCCCATACTTTAAGTTCCTTTCTTTCTTTGAGAATTTGATTTTTTTCTTTTAGTTTTTCTAGTTTGATAGATTTAATTTTATTTATTTCCTTATTTTTTTTGTAAGTTGAAAAGGCTTTGCTGAGAAAAGACCCTGGTGCGAGAGTGTGGATTTTCACTATACCAGATTTTTTTTTCAATTTTTTTTCTTTAATGTTTTTTTTTGGCATATTTTTATAATAAGTATCAAAACAAATATTTAGCGTTCTTTCAATAATCAACTTTTAAAATATATAAATTAGTTTTTGTTTTGAGTTTCAACCTACAAGTGATTAATATTAATTAAAATCATTAAAATTAATAATTTTTTTGCATTAAATAAATGTAAATATTATTAAAGTTATGTGAAAAAATTTAAAAAATTAATAATAGCTTGCGATGGAGAGTCTGCAAGTGGAAAAAGTACTGCGGCAAAACTTGTTTCTAAAAAATACAAATTAATACTTATAAATTCAGGATTATTATATAGATACGCAAGTAAAGTAATCATTAAAAACAAACCAAAAAATAATATTAGTTTTTTAATGAAAAAATTTAGTAAAATTTCGTATAAAAGGATAGTTAATTTAAATTTACACTCAGAACAAATTAGTAATCATGTAGCAATTTTAGCAAAAAACAAAAATATTAGAAAAATAATAAACACCTTTCAAAAAAAATTAATAAGAAAAAATAAAAAAATTTGTGTAGAGGGCAGGGACATCGCAAGTAAAATATTAGCAAAAACTCCTAAATACGATTTAGCATTCTATTTTAAGTGCAATATTAAAGTAGCAAGTTACAGAAGATGGCTAGATATTAAAAAAAAAGTTTCTTTGAAAAATGTTAGAAAATCTCTCAGTAAAAGAACTTTGATAGATAAAAAAAGGAAATACAGCCCATTGATTAGAGTGAAAGATGCGATTCTGATAAGAACGGATAAATTGAATAAAAAACAAGTTTTACTCAAAATGTCCAAACATATAGATAAACTTAATTAATACATAATATTTTAATCTGTACTTGGTTCTTCTATTGGTTCAGTTGTTGGGTTTAGTTCAATGCCTGCTGGTGTTATTGTTTGGGGCATTGCGACAAACTGAGAGTCTGGATTATCTATAGTTGGTCTAATTTTCATTCTATAAACTCCAAAAACTCCTATTAAAGAATGAAAGAAAAATAAAAAAATAAAAAAACCATTTGAGCCAACTAAGTCCATAAATAAAGAACATAAAAAAGGACCACTTATAGCTCCCAAACCAAATGTGAATTGAAGTCCTGCACCCGCAGCAACAAATTTATCCTTTGTAATGTAATCGTTTGTGTGAGCAAGTATTAAAGAGAACATTGGTAAACTACAAAAGGAAAATAAAACAAAAAAAATATAAAACCATGTTTTACTTGATGCTAAACCATCAGGTAAATACATTTGTCCAGTAACTAATATGGTGAGAATTGAAAAAATTGCAGCACCAAAAGAAGAGACAATTATTACTTTTCTTCTATCATAATAATCAGAAACTTTACCAACAGGAAATTGTGCAACTGCACCAGAAATCGCTAATAAAAATGTAACAACTGAGATCTCAAAAATAGTAAAATTCATTGAAGTTGCATAAACTGCTAGTAAAGTAAATAAAGCTGATTGGATTGTTCCATAAAAAAAAGAACTTACTATTCCAAACGGAGATGCCATATAAAGTTCATTAAAGGTCATAGCGTTAATTTTTTTAAAAGTTGGTGGTTTTTTTTTAGTCAATAAAATAGGTATCAATGCCGCTGAGGTAATTACAGAAACCAATATAAAAGGTTGGAAATTTTTTGGAGTACTAAAATTTAATAAAAACATTCCGATACCGATAGATCCATAAAGGATGACCATATAAATCGATAAAACACTTCCTCTATTCTTATTGCTTGATCTATCATTAAGCCAACTTTCTGCAACTGTGTACATACAAACCATGCTTATTCCAGTCATCAGTCTTAAAAGGAACCAAACTAAAGGATGTATAAAAATTGAATGAATTAAGATAATTAAAGATGCCAAAGATGCAAATGCTGCAAAAACTCTTACATGACCAACTCTTGAAATAATATTAGGAATTGTAGCTGCACCTATAAAATATCCGATAAAATAACCTGACATCAAAAAACCAGTTGCTGTCAAACTGAATTCTTCCTGAACCGCTCTTACTCCAAGTAAGGATCCTTGAAAACCATAAGCCATCATTATAAAACTCATACCCAAAAATAATGCCCAAGAATTCTTTAAAACTTTATACATAAAAACGTGCTAATTATCCGCCGTCTATAAGTAAATCAAGACTTAATTTTGACAGTAATTAAGATTTTCTTAGCTTCAAAAATGAGTGGATAGCAATAGTTGCTATTATTATGGCTCCACCTTGGAGAGTTTCAGCACTTGGTTTTTCATTTAAAATTAACCAAACCCAAATTGGACCTATAATTGTCTCCAATAAAAAGAAAAGATTTACCTCAGCAGCGGGTATAAATCTTGGGGCAATTGTTACTAAAACAAATGGTATAGCAACACATAGAACACACATTAAAGGCACAATAATAAGGTCTTTTTTTACTAGGACAAAACTTTCTATAAATAATAAGGCGAAAGTAGCCACAAATAATTTCCCCACTACTGCTGCCGGAACCAAATTTTTTGATTTTGCAGATCTTATCGTAATAGCACCAACAGCAAGACCAATAGCAGTTATAAATCCTAGAATATCTCCGTAAAAGTTGCCGAGTTTAATTGAGTCGTAAAAAATATAAATAATAGCAGCAAAAGTAATAATTATTGAAATCCATGTCTTTCTATCAGGAAGCTCTTTTAAAAAAAATGTGCCTAATATAGCTGATAGCATGGGTGCAGTAGCTATCATTACAAGTGTGTTAGCTACATTTGTATTTTGAATTGAAACTACAAAAGTAATATTAGTAATACTGAAAGTAATTATATAAATGATACCGTGATAACCACTTGTAAAAAGTATTTTAAAAAAATTTAATTTATAAATTAACAACATTCCTATAAAAACAGTTATGAATGGGATTATTCCTCTGTAAAAAACAAGACCCCAAGTATCAATATTAGATAGTCTAATAAATAAAGAATCTGGTGTAATAAAAATTACAGCTATAAAAGCAAGCAAGGACCCTTTTTGTTGATTTGTTAATTCTTTCACGCTTTTAAATCTTTCCAAAAAGTCTTGGCAAGATTAATTTTTGAAATATCGAATAAAGTCTTTAATCCAGTAGGAGAAGTAACATTTATATCTCCATTCAATCTTTGATCGATAAAATCGATTCCAGCAAAATAAATTTTTTCATTTTTTAAATCTTTCGCAATTTTTTTTGATATTCTCTTCTCTAATTTGGTTAGTTGAGTAATTTTTGCTATAGCGCCTTTACTCATATTGCTTAAGAAGGAACCTTTTTTAGGTATTCTAGATATAGCACCACATATTTTTCCATTAATTAAAAATACTCTTTTATCTCCTTTACTTATTGATGGCAAATATTTTTGACACATTATATAATCATGTTTTTTTATAAATCTTTGAATAAACTTTAATTTAAATTTTTTAAGTAAATGAATATCATTCCCACTAAAACTATGGATAGGTTTTAAAATTACAAACTTATTTTTTTTAAAAAATTTTTTAATTTCGTGAATATTTTGAGAGAAAATTGTATTAGGCATAAACTTCTGATATTTGACAGAATAAAGTTTTTCAGAAATGTTTCTTATCGAAGTTGGGTTATTAATTATTTTTACTTTATGTTTAATGGTTTCAAGCATATAAGTTGTTGAAATATATTCTAGATTGAATGGTGGATCTTGTCTTATCAAGATATACTTACATTTAACAAGATTTAATCTCTGTTTTTTTATGATTTTGTAAAATATTCTATTATTATAATTAAAATTTATAAAAAAACCTTCTGCTATGACTTCTAAGCCTATAATTGATACATCTTTTGGATCATAATAAAAAATTCTATAATTCTTTTTTTGAATTTCGTGAGCTAAAAAAACACTAGTATCCGTTTTTGGATTAAGTTTAGACGGGTGGTTTCCTTGTATAGCAACAATTTTATTTGTCATATAAATCTTTTAAATCTTCATTTTTAGAAAATTTACTAATCATATGATCCGCATTTGTTGTTCTATTATCAATAACTTTTTTTAAGTGATTTAAAAACAAAGTTTCGTTTTTTCTGCTTTTATTTAGTATATCTCTACTGTCCAATCCTTTTCTTGAAATTTCCAATAAAGCTGACGCCCAGTAAAGAAGATCTTTTCCCATCAATTGAGTATTAAAACCTTTTTGAGGAGCATCTAGATAAGCATTAATTATCTTATCTTTATCCCATGATGAAATTAAACTGTAAACTTCTTCTAAATTTCCATAAAGCATACC
>QCAD01000026.1 GCA_003282055.1 Pelagibacteraceae bacterium AG-339-N18 | reverse complement strand
GAATTAGCAACTGATCCACCCGAAACAGTTCCTTCTATTTTTAATGATGAAAGTAATTTTTTAAATTCCGCCTCATGAACTAATTTCATCGTGCTTTTTTTGAGTGAGTTTTTTATTAAAAATTCATCTGTTACTTTACAAAGTACATCAACAATAGCATTTCCAATTCCTAAAAGTTTCATTATGGTTTTTTTGCAATAAATGGTTTTTTTCTTTTAGGATAGCAAGTAGTACAAATTTTACAACTTAATCCATAACAATCTCTAGCTTTACAAAATTCTCTACCATAATAAATTATTTGTAGATGTAATTTGTTCCAATGTTTTTTTGGAAACAATCTCTTTAGATCATATTCAGTCTGAACTACATTTTTCCCACTTGTTAACCCCCATCTTTGAGCAAGCCTATGAATGTGAGTATCAATAGGAAAAGCTGGATGACCAAAACCTTGAGACATTACTACACTAGCTGTTTTATGACCAACACCAGGAAGTTTTTCTAGTTCTTCAAAAGTTTTAGGAACACTGCTGTTGTAATCTTTAACTATAATTTTTGATAGGTTGTATATGCTTTTTGCTTTGACCCTAAAAATACCAATTTTTTTTATAAGTATTTCAATTTTTTTTCGTCCTAATTTTACGAAATGTTTAGGTTTATAGTATTTTGGATAAATATTTTTGGTAACATTATTTACATTAACATCTGTACATTGAGCCGAAAGAAGAACAGAAATCAATAGTGTAAATACATTTCTACTTTTTAGAGGAACTTTGATTTTAGGATATGTTTTGTTGAGTATTTTAAATACTATTTTTGCTCTTTGAACGTCATTCATCATTGTTTGAAGTTCATCAAGTCTCTCATAGAATATAATCCAGATTTTTGCCTCATCAACCAACTTGCTGCTGTAAGAGCACCTTCTGAATAAAGTGCTCTGTCAAATGCTTTATGATTTAACTTGATTATTTCCTTGCCGCTAGAAAACAAAACTTCATGTTCACCAATTATATTTCCTCTTCTGACTGAATTAAAATTAATTTTGTTCCCATAAGGGAAATTTTTTTTATTTAAATATTTTTTACCTATCATTTTATAAAAATTTTTATCTTTGCCAGTTGCTATTCCTTGACCTAGCATTAAAGCTGTACCAGATGGGTGATCTTTTTTAAATTTATGGTGTGCCTCAAATACTTTGCTTAAATAGTTATTATTTAGAGAATTTGATGTGATTTCTGTCAAATACATTAAAAGATTAATTCCAAGACTCATATTACCGGCTTTAAGTATTGGAATTTTTTTTGAAATTTTTTTTATTATATTTTCCTCTTTCTGTGAGAAACCGGTTGTACCTATTACCACTCTCTTACTTTGTTTTACTGCAATCTGAAGAACTTCAAGAGTACACTTCGGAATACTAAAATCAATAATTACATCACTTTTTTTAAATGTTTCTGCATTATTTAATTTTGGAAAAATACCTAAAATTTTTTTTTTTTGGATCATATTTTCAGTAATACTATTTATTTTAAATCTCCTGTCTTTCTTAGCAGATTTAATTAGTTGTTGCCCCATCCTGCCTAGACATCCTGTTATTGTTAATTTTATTTTTCTAGATTTCATATTTAAAAAATTTTAAATCTTTAACGTAAAATTCATTCATTTTCTTAATCATTGACTTATCTAAATTTTTTTTCCAATCATTTTTTGGTCCTTGATAAAAAAATTTTATTTTTCTATTATCTTTAAGAGAATAAACATTTTCACTAAACTTTCCTTGATTTTCAATATCTTGAAGACTTTTAAAATTTGTTGTTTCTAAAGCATTGTTGAGCTTTTTTCGATCTATTTCATCTTTAAATCTCATTAAAGTATTGATAAAAACCACTAATTTCTCAAAAGTTTGTTGTGGATTTTCGATCATATCTTCATATCTTATTGTTAGCCTTCGAAAATTTTTGTTACTCATCCAAGATTGATAATTTATTCTCCAAGAATTAATTATGTTTGTTTTTGCATAATTCTTTAAATGCGGGTAGTCTTCTAATACTTTATTTTCATCTTGCATAAATGCTAGTGCTTTTTCATAGGTTTCAAAATCGTGGTGATTTTTTAATGAGGTGATGATGTTTCTTGGGTCCCTTATAACATGTATTACACCTAATGAATATTCTGGTTTTGTGAAGTTGTTTCCGAAAGCAGTAATTAAAGAATTATGAGTTTTTAAAAATTTTACTTTTTTTTCATTACAAATGTCTTTTTGGGAAGAGTTCCAATGTTTGTGAATTTCACCCTTTTTTACAGTTTCTTTAAAAAACTGTTTATTTGGATAATCTTGTATTAAATTTAATTTATCAATATCAAAAATTCCATTTTCGCAAAAATAATAGGCAGTTATAAAAGATCTGACCCAAGTATTTCCACTCTTAGGATAAGATGCTATCCAAATTATCATAATTATTTTTTAAACTAGGTATTAATTAATTCAACTTAAATATTTTTTCTGATTTAAAACTATATGTTAATTTTTCCAAAAGTCTTTGGCTTTTTGAAAAAATTTTTTAATACTTGGATTAGATTTTTCATTTTCTATTTCTCTAAATTTTTCTAATAAAGATCTTTGCTCTCTATTAAGAGACACTGGTACTTCAGTTTTAATTTGCACATATAAATCACCAAAATCACCCTTGCGCATAAAAGGCATTCCTTTACCTTTTAATCTAAATTGCTTCCCATCCTGTGTTCCATCTGGAATTTTTATTTTTGCTTTTTTTCCATCTATTGTGGGTATTTCTATTGTTGTGCCTAATGCAGCATCAGCAATAGAGATTGGAAACTCAAAAAATAAATTAACATCTGATCTTTTAAATAATTCATGGGATTTAATGTTTATGAATAGATACAAATCTCCACTCGCACCACCTCTGGTCCCAGCCTCACCCTTTCCAGCAAGTCTAATTCTGGTACCATCATCTACTCCTTTGGGTATTGTCACGGATATCTTTTTTACTGGTTTGAGTGTTTCCTTGTCCACTACAGTCTGAACAAGGATTATTTATTTCTTCTCCACTCCCAGCACATTGGGGACATGTCTGTTGAACAGTAAAAAAACCTTGATTAGTTCTCACTCTTCCATTGCCACCACAATATGTACATCTATCAGGACTTGACCCTGGCTTAGATCCATTACCTTTGCAGGTGTTGCATTTTTCCGAAGTAGAAAATTGAATATTTTGTTTTTTACCTAAAAAAGCTTCTTCCAAAGTTATCGATAAATCATATCTTAAGTCCGATCCTCTGTTGCTAGAGCCTCTGTTTCTAGAGCTCCTTCTGCCACCTCCAAAATCACTAAAAAAATCCTCAAAAATATCAGAAAAATCTGCGCCACTAAATCCTCCAAAACCTCTTTGGCCACCACCTCCATTTTCAAAAGCAGCATGACCGAAATTGTCATAATTTTCTTTTTTAGATTTATCTGAAAGAATACCGTAGGCTTCACTAGCTTCTTTAAACTTGTCTTCTGCAACTTTATCGTTAGGATTTTTATCTGGATGATATTTTACAGCAAGTTTTCTATAAGCAGATTTTAATTCTTCTGGTGACGCACTTTTATTAACACCGAGGACATCATAATAATCTCTTTTCGCCATTTAAATACCTCGGAAAGATAAATTTATGTTAAGCGCTTTTCTCTTTATTCTCGTCTTTTACTTCTTCAAAATCAGCATCAACAACATTATCCTCTTTTTTTCCTTTATCATCTTTACCATCATCTTTATTAGAGTCTGGTTTTGTATTTTGTTGTGACTTATAAATTGCTTCTCCAAGTTTCATTGAAGCTTGAACTAGTGCCTCAGTTTTTTTCTTGATATCATCAGTGTTTTCACCTTTAAGAGCTTCTTTTAATTGACTGGAAGCATCTTCAATAGCTTTTTTGTCAGTTACAGATACTTTAGAACCGTGTTCTTTAAGATTTTTATCTGTTGAGTGAATTAAAGTATCTGCTTGATTTCTCACATCTACAGACTCTCTTTTCTTTTTATCAGCTTCTTTATTGGCTTCAGCATCTTTTACCATTTTTTCTATATCTTCATCACTTAAACCACCTGATGCTTGGATTTGTATTTTTTGCTCTTTACCAGTACCCTTGTCTTTTGCTGAAACATTAACAATACCATTCGCATCAATGTCAAATGTTACTTCAATCTGTGGCACACCTCTAGGAGCTGGAGCTATACCTACTAACTCAAAGTTTCCAAGAATTTTATTATCAGCTGCCATCTCTCTTTCACCTTGTAATACACGAATAGATACAGCAGGTTGATTGTCTTCAGCAGTTGAAAATACCTGACTTTTTTTAGTTGGTATTGTAGTATTTTTTTCAATCAGCTTTGTTGAAACACCACCAAGTGTCTCAATTCCAAGCGACAATGGTGTTACGTCTAATAATAGTACATCTTTTACATCTCCTTGAAGGACCCCTGCCTGGATTGCAGCACCCATTGCTACGACCTCGTCAGGATTTACGCTTTTATTTGGCTCTTTACCAAAAAAGTTTTTTACTTCTTCTAAAACTTTAGGCATCCTAGTCATTCCACCAACCATAACGACTTCATCTATTTCATTCGCTGACATCCCAGCATCTTTTAAAGCTGTTTTGCATGGTGGAATTGTTTTTGCTATCAAATCTTCAACCAAAGCCTCAAGTTTAGCTCTGGTAAGTTTTAGGTTTATGTGTTTTGGCCCAGTTTTATCAGCTGTGATAAATGGCAGATTAATATCTGTTTGTTCAGCTGAAGATAATTCAATTTTTGCTTTTTCAGCTGACTCTTTTAGTCGTTGAAGTGCAAGCTTGTCAGACTTAAGGTCAATTCCATTATCTTTTTTAAATTCTGTTATTAAATATTCAACTATACAATTATCAAAATCCTCTCCACCAAGAAATGTATCCCCGTTAGTTGATTTAACCTCAAAAACACCGTCCCCAAGCTCCAATATAGAAACATCAAACGTTCCACCACCCAAATCATATACAGCAATTTTTTTATTTTGTTTTTTGTCAAGACCATAAGCTAGTGATGCAGCAGTTGGTTCGTTAATAATTCTTAAGACTTCAAGACCTGCAATCTTTCCTGCATCTTTTGTTGCCTGTCTTTGAGCATCATTAAAATAAGCTGGAACTGTAATAACTGCTTTTGTCACTGCCTGACCTAGATATTTCTCAGCAGTTTCTTTCATTTTTTGTAAAATAAAAGCTGAAATTTGTGATGGAGAATATTTTTCTCCCTTTGATTCAATCCATGCATCACCTTTTTCTGAATTTACAATTTTAAATGGAGCGGCTTCTATATCTTTTTTAACTGTAGGGTCTTCAAAGCTTCTTCCAATAAGTCTCTTCACAGCAAATATAGTATTTTCAGGGTTAGTTACTGCTTGCCTTTTAGCTGGTTGTCCAATTAATTTTTCTTTTTCATCGGTGAACGCTACAACAGAAGGTGTAGTTCTTGCACCCTCAGCATTCTCTAATACCTTAGCCTGACTACCTTCCATAATAGCCACACAAGAGTTTGTCGTTCCTAAATCTATTCCAATAATTTTGCTCATGATTTATGTGTCATATATGTGTTAATTTTAATTCTACAAGCTGTTCTAATCATTATTTGTTATCAGAATTTTCTTTATTTTCCTCAATTTCAGGAGTTTTTTCCTGTTTTTTCTTTGATACTCCAACTAGAGAGGGTCTTAATAGTCTATCTTTTATTGTAAAACCTTTTTGGATTTCTTGAATAATAGTACCAGGTTCTTTAGCGCTATCTTCTATTTCCATCATTGCTTGATGGAAGTTCGGATCAAGTTTTTTATTTAAACTTTCTATTGGCTTTATATTGTTTTTGTTAAAAATCGATATTAAATCTTTATGGATTATATCAAAATGTTCTAAAGTTTTTTTTAGCGCTTCAGTTTCTTTTAATTTTTCATCATTTTCTAAAATACTTTTTGATCTCTCTAAATTGTCAATTAAGCTAAGAGCCTCTTTTGCAAAAGCAAATCCTCCATACTCAAATGCGTCTTCTTTCTCTTTTTCAAATCTTCTACGCTGATTTTCCATTTCAGCAAATGTTCTGGCTAGTTTGTCTTCAAGCTCTTTAATTTTATCCTCTGGTGATTTTTCATTTGCTTCTTCTTTTTCATCCTTATTATTTTCTTGTACTTTAGTTTGATCGATCCTCTCCTCATCTTTTGATGGAACTTGTTCCTCTTGAGATTTTTGATTTTGTTCTTTGTCCATAACACCTTATATGGTAGGAAAATTTAAAATTTCTAGATGTTAAAAAAAAAAATTACTAAAATATTAATTGGAACAAATAATAAAGGAAAATTGAGAGAAATCAGCAATTTATTACCTAAATCAATTAAAACTTACTCTACATATAAATTCAAACTTAAAAGCCCAGTTGAAAATGGAAAATCTTTTAAAGAAAACTCAATATTAAAATCAAAATATTTTTCAAAAAAAACTAAATTGATTTGTATGGCTGATGACTCTGGGTTAGAGATAGATTGTCTCAACAAAAAACCTGGAATTTTTTCTGCAAGATGGGCAGGGACTAAAGGAGACTTTAAAATGGCAATTAAAAGAGTTTATAAAGAACTTGATAGAAAGGATAAAAATTGGAAAAAAAAAAAAATACGGGCAAGATTCGTTTGCGCACTTTCAATATGCCACTTAGATAAAATTATAGCTATTGTGTCAGGGAAAATTGAAGGATTTATCTCAATATGTCCTAAGGGGAAAAATGGCTTTGGATACGATCCAATATTTATTCCAGAAAATAAAAAAAAAACTTTTGGAGAGATGAAACCATCAAGTAAATATAAAATTGATCACAGATCTATTGCTTTTAAAAAGATTAAAAAATTTCTTTAAGTTTCCCATTGTTGACTTCATAAAAGTTTAATTGATGATTAATTTTATTATCTTTTATTTCAAATATTCCTATTTTCCCTTTAAAAGAATTTTTTGTTTTAAATGACTTATATATCTCAGCTGGTTCATTTTTTAACGATAGATAATAAATAAGACCAATTAAATCATAAGTTAGAAGAGATAAGTGATTTGGTTTATAGTTAAATTTTTTCTTAAATTTTAAATTAAATTTATCTAAATTTTTTTTATTGATCGATGGGTAATAAATCGGTTGAGAATTTGTTTCCTTCATCAAGCTTTTATCGAACCACTGATTTAATGTAATAATAAATTTATCTTTGGGAGATACATCGGTATACAAAAGTGATGTAATAACACTTTTTAAACTTTCATCAAAATCTGCTATAATTATTGAGTCAAATTTTAAACTTCCTAAAGTATATTTTTTTTTTAGGTTTTCGATTTTTTTTTCTTTGTTAACATCATCTGAATTTTCAACCCTTAGTATCTCATCTAATAAATTTTGCTTTCTTGCGTCGTAGTTTGTGATTTCTTCAATCTGTTTTGTCAATTTTGTTGGTTCAATATTATAATTATATTCCCTAAAAAATTTGATTCTTGAGTTTTTAATCCCTTTTTTTATTTCTAAATCATAACTGAGATCGGGTATTAAAAGTATCGTTTTTTTTATCTCATTTAATTCCAAAAATTTTTTTATAGTTTTTAATTGTGAAGTAGAATTTATTCCTGCACTAATTATATTTTTTGGTAAATTTAAATTTTTATTTGTTAAGGATAGAAAAGTAATATTTTCGACTTCATTAAGATAAATTAAATTTTCATGAAAAATAGGACCTATAACTAAATTGATACCCATTTTTTCTAATTCTAAAGCTGAGCGTAAAGTAATATTCGGATTTGATTTTGTATCTCTTGGATAAATTTCTATTCTGTTGTCGTCAATATCAATAAGAGCCATCCTTATTGAATTAATAATTTGTTTTCCTAAGTCTTTATTATCCCCAGATAAAGGTGCTAGAACCCCAATCTTTATTTTAGCATCATCTGAAAATGAAATAGTTGTTTTCAATACTAAAAGCACGAAAAATAGAATTTTAAAAAAATTATTCATTTAATGATTAATATAATTTTAGTATTGTATAATTATGGCTATAATTTCTCTATCCGACAATAAAGAAATTAAAAAAGGGCTTTATTTAATACCCACTCCTATTGGAAATTTAGGAGATATTACCTTGAGAGCAATAGAAATTTTAAAATTTTCAGATCTCATATTATGTGAGGACACACGTGTATCAGCTAAACTGTTAGAAAAATTTAAGATAAAATCAAAATTACTATCAAATCATAAATTTAATGAAAAAAAAAACTTACATAAAATAATTGATTGTTTAAAAAAAAACCAAATAGTGTCTTTAATATCTGATGCTGGAACACCTGGGATATCAGATCCTGGATCTATTTTAGTTAAGGAGTGCGTAAAAGAAAAAATAAATGTAATTCCTTTACCCGGCGCTTCCGCGGTTAGTACCGCAATGTCAATTAGTGGATTTTCTGAAAAGTATTTTTTTTATGGTTTTTTTCCATCAAAACTTAAAGACATTCAGAATGATCTTAAATCTCTGTCAAAATTAGATGCCTCAATTATTTTTTTCATTTCTTCAAAAAAATTTAATAAAGCTATTAGAATTATAAAAGAAATCTTTTCTGAGAGGGAAATCTTAATATGTAGAGAGATGACAAAATTTTATGAAGAATACTTAAGGTTTAAAGTTAATGATTTAAAAGATTTTGATGAAAATCTCAAAGGAGAATTGACAATTGTTATATCTGAAAGAAAAAAGGTCAAAAAAAGCTCACTTTTATTAAGTGAATCAGATAAGATTAATATTAAAAGCATGATTAATAAATTAAGTATAAAAGAAATAACAAACTTAATTTCCCAAAATAATGAAATTTCGAAAAAAGAGATTTACAACTACTGTTTAAAAATAAAAAATGAAGTATAAAATATTTACAATAATACTTTTAAGTTTGTTTTTATCAGGCTGTGTGGGAGTTTCTTCAAAAGGAATTTTTGGAACGGGAGTTTCAGTTGCATTAGACCCTAGATCTGTAGGCACTCAGATTGATGACTCAATAATGCAAAAAAATTTATCAGCAAAAATTTTACTTTTAGATAAAAAATATTTTTTATCAATTAAATCAAAAGTTCTAGATGGAAGAATTTTTTTAACTGGTAAAGTTGATAATCCGGAGGAAAAACTTAAAATTACAAAACTTGCCTGGGAGATCGAGGGTGTCAGGTCAGTTAGGAATGATGTCAAAATTAAAGAAAAATTTAATTTTCAACAATCTGCAAAAGATCTTTTAATTACTTCACAGTTAAGAACTGCTCTAATTATAAATAAACATATAAAGGCAACTAATTACCAAATAGACACATATAAAAAAAAAATTTATATTTATGGAATAGCTTTAACGTCAGATGAAAAATCCTTAGTTGTGCAGGAAGCTAAAGAAATATTAGATGTAGAAAATGTTATAGCAAGTATTTTGCTTGTAGAGGATTTAAGAATTCAAAAAAATTAATTAATTTTTATAGTCAATTACATCTGCAGAATATGCAGCTATTGAAGCTAAATTAATAATTTCTGAGGTTGATGTTCTCAATGGAGCGATTTCTATTGGAAGGCCTAAACCAATTAACAGTGGCCCTATAACTTTCGCTCTACTCATTGATTTTATCATTTTGTATGAAATAGCTGCACTATGTTGGCTAGGCATTACTAAGACATTAGAATTACCCACAATTTCTGAGAATGGGTAAAGTTCTTTATATAATTCTTCTAAAGCTACATCTGGCTGCATTTCACCATCAAATTTAAAATCAACTTTATCTTTTTTTAATATATCAACTGCATCACTTAACCTTTTAGTTCTATCAGTAGCAGGTTCTCCAAAAGTAGAATGTGATAAAAATGCGACCTTCGGATCAAATCCAAATAATCTAACAACTCTAGCAGCTGATTTTGCCATTTCTGCCAATTGATTTGCATCAGGGTATTCAATTACAGAGGTATCACATATAAAAATAGTTTTACCTCTATTTACAATGAGATTTAAGCCAAACATAATTTCCCCAGCTCTTGGATCTACTACTTGAGTAATTTTCTCTAATGATGAGGAATATCTTCTAGTATTTCCAGTAACCATTGCATCAGCATCCTTACATGCGACCATACAAGATGCCCATACAACTCTATCGTTTCTTACCAGACGATCACAATCACGCTCCAGCATCCCTTTGTTTCTTTGAAGTTTTCCAAAAAGATATTTTACATACTTTTCTCTCTTTTTTTCATCCTTTGAATTAATAATTTCTATATCAAAATTTTCACTGTAACCTATTTTTTTGATTTGGTTTTTAATTAAATCCTCTTTTCCAACCAAGATCGGTATTCCTAAATTAGAGTTTTTAAAGGCTATTGCCGCTTTAAGCATATTTTCATCTTCACCGTCTGCAAAAATTACTTTTTTTGGTTTTTTCTTAATATAGCTATTGATACCCTGCATGATTGTAACTGTTGGATCTAATCTTTGTCTTAGCTGATCTTTGTAATTATCAAAATCTTCTATATTTATTCTAGCAACACCAGTATCAATTGCTGCTTTAGCTACTGCGGCTGGAATTACACTAATAAGCCTAGGATCAAATGTTGAAGGAATAATATAATCTTTTCCATAATGTGGTCTCTCACCTCCCATTGCAGCAACCACTTCATCAGGTACTTCCTCTTTAGCTAAATCTGCAATTGCTTTTGCAGCAGCAATTTTCATCTCTTCATTAATAGTTTTAGATCTTA
>QCAD01000025.1 GCA_003282055.1 Pelagibacteraceae bacterium AG-339-N18 | reverse complement strand
ATATCTGATGTTTAGATACCAAATATTGATAGAATACGTAGGTACAAATTTTAGAGGATGGCAAGTACAAAAAAAAGGTAAAACTATTCAGGGAATTATTCAATATAAGATTTCAAAAATTTTAAAAGAAAAAATAGTATTATTTGGATCTGGTAGAACTGATACAGGTGTACATGCAATTGAACAATCTGCTCATTTTGATTGTAAAAAAAAAATAATTAATTTAGATAAATTTTTAAAATCAATAAATTATTTTCTGAATGACAAAAAGATTGTGGTTTTAAAAATTAGAAAAAAAAACTACAAATTTCATGCAAGATTTTCTGCAAAGATGAGAATATACAGATATATAATTCTTAATCGTTTTAGTAGACCAGTTTTAGAAAAAAATAGAGGTTGGCATATTATGAAAAAACTTGACATCGATACAATGAGAAAAGGTGCAAAAAAACTTGAAGGGACAATAGATTTTTCAACATTTAGGGCATCAACCTGTAGAGCTAAAAGTCCAATTAAAACAATGAAGTTAGTTAAAATTATTTCTTCAAAAAATAAGATTATCATAGAATTTAGATCACAATCATTTTTGCAAAAACAAGTTCGATCGATAGTTGGATGTCTAAAATATCTTGGGGAAAAAAGATGGTCATTAAAAAAATTTGATAATATTATAAAATCGAAAAAAAGAATATTATGTGCTCCCCCCGCACCTCCAGAGGGTTTATATTTGTCAAGAATTATTTACTAGTTTTTTTTTATTAGCCATAGAGTATCTTTTATTAATTCTCCATCTAGACTCTGCTCTAACAATATAACCACAACAATTTCTAGATTTGCACTTGCAAGGAAATTGTTTATAGTCCTCATCATAACCGAAACCATAATCACATGTGAATTCTTCCCCTTTCTTAATATCCTTTATTGCTGTAACCCAGACTTTAAGACCTTTGCCCTCATAATCACAGTTATTGTCACATGAGTGATTAATTAAACCAGCAGTGTTCCAAGAAAAATCCCCATCTAACGTATACTTTTTATTCAATGTAAATAAATAAATAGGTTTTTTATTGTCAAACTTATCAGAATTATCAACTTGTTTATTTGTAATAATTTTACCATTATAGTTTATTATTTTAGTACCTTCTTTAATATCACGCGTTGCATAAAGACCTCTCCCTTTATTATCAATTTTAGATTTTTTGATTTTGTATAATTTCATTTAGATGATTTTCAATGATTAAATTTTAATCAACTATATTCGATCAAAGCGTTGACATGTTCATTAGCACTTTCAGCTAAAGCGTTTAAGTCATAGCCACCCTCAAGTATAGATATAACTTTTCCACTAGTAAATTGGTTGGTAGCAGCTAAAGTTCTTTTAGTTATCTCATAGAAATCTTTTGAGCATAATTGAAACTGAGCTAAAGGATCATCTTGATGAGCATCAAATCCGGCTGAAAATATTAAAAATTCAGGTTTATATTTAATTAATCTCTCTAAAACTCTATCGAAGGCATTAAAATATTGTTCTGAATTTGTGCCTGCTGGCAAAGGTATATTTAGTGAATTATTAAAGTCACCTTTATCTTTTTCGGTTCCTCCTCCAGGATAGAAAGGATATTGATGAGTTGAGATATATAATGAATTTTTGTTATCACGCATAACATCGTAATTCCCATTACCCCAGTGTACATCAAAGTCTACACATGCAACTTTTTTATATTTATATTTACTAATTAAATAGTTCGTAGCTACACCTGCGTTTGAAATACAGCAGAAACCCATAGCCTTATTCTTTTCAGCGTGATGTCCGGGTGGCCTTGCCAAACAAAAAGCATTATGAAATTGCTTATTTTCAATTCCATCAATTGCTCTTATTGTTGAACCTGCAGCATCAAAAACTGCTTTCTTACTTTCTGGTGATACAACTGTATCACCATCTAAAAACTTTAAACCTTTTTGAGGAAAAGAGCTTTTTAAATGCTTAATATAGTCTTTTGAATGTGTCATGGATAATATATCTTCAGGCACTTTACCTGGCTTGTCCCAGATTAAATCCTTTCTCTTTTTTAACTTTTCTTTTATAGCAATTACTCTTTTAGGTTGTTCAGGATGACCGCCTCCTGTGTCATGTTTCTCATAAGAGTCTGAATTTATAATTGCAGTTTTCATTTAAAGTAATTTTGTAAAATTTTTTCATAAATGTTTGTTAAGTTTTTTAAATCTTTAAGAGATACAGCCTCATCTACCTTATGCATAGTCTTACCCACTAAACCAAACTCTAAACCAGGAGCAATTTTTTTAATAAATCTTAAGTCTGATGTCCCACCGGCAGTAGATAATTTAGGTTTTATTTTGGTAACTTTTTTTATGATATTCTGAACCATAAATGTTGTTTTATTTGGTTTAGTCAAAAAAGCTTCACCAGAAACTTTATAATCAATTTTAAATTTTGACTTATTTTTTGTATTAATTTTAACAATAATTTTATTCAGCTTTTTCATTAAAGATTTTGAAGAATATCTGTTATTAAATCTAATATTAAATGTCGCTTCGGCTGTGGCCGGGATAACGTTATCTGCATTATTATCAATCTTTATTTTTGTTACCTCCAGGTTTGTAGGTTGGAAATCTTTTGTTCCTTTATCAAATTTAATATCTTTCAATTGTTTTAAAATTTTTACAATTATAGTTGAAGGATTATTTGCCCTATGAGGATATGCAACATGTCCTTGAAGACCAAATATAGTTAATTTGCCAGTTAAGCTTCCTCTTCGACCAATTTTTATCATTTCTCCTAATCTATTCGGATTTGTTGGTTCACCGACTAGGCAGAAATTAATTCTCTCTCTTTTTTTTTTTAAATATTCTACAACTTTTTTTGTACCATTTATTGCATCACCTTCTTCATCACCTGTAATCAATAAACTAATTGATCCATTAAAATTTTTATTTTTTAATAAAAAAATACTTGTAGCAGAAACAAAGGCTGCGATTGAACTTTTCATATCATTAGCACCTCTTCCGATTAAATAACCTTTTTTTACAGATGGTTTAAAAGGGTTTATTGTCCAATCATTCATGTTTCCTGGAGGCACAACATCTAAGTGACCTGCGTAACATAAATTTGGTTCCTTCGTTCCAAATCTTGCATATAAATTTTTAACAGGTAGAGACCCTTTTTCCTCGAATTTTAATATTTTTGTTTTAAAACCTAGTTTTTTTAATTTTTTTTCTAAAAATTTCATCACTCCAGCATCAATAGGAGTGATAGAAGGAAATTTGATTAGCTCTTTAGCTAATTTCAACTCATTTAAAGTTTTCATTATCAATCTCTTAAGAGGTCGTTT
This sequence comes from Pelagibacteraceae bacterium AG-339-N18, assembly GCA_003282055.1. Next base: position 7,860 of record QCAD01000025.1, on the reverse strand, counting down.
ATAGATGTTTTAGATCTTGTTTTTTCATCTACCTGTTTAATTATTACTGCACAATACAAAGATGGTGCAGATGAATTATTTTTATTCGGTAATGAGCCTGGGACCACAACTGAATATGGCGGTATTTTGCCATAACTGATTTCACCAGTTTTTCTATCAACTATTTTTGTAGATTGACCAATATACATTCCCATACTTAAAACGGAGCCTTCACTTACAATTACACCTTCAACTACCTCAGACATTGCTCCTAAAAAAACATTATCTTCAATTATAGTTGGCAATGCTTGAGCAGGCTCTAAAACGCCTCCGACCCCAGAACCAGCTGATATGTGGCAATTCTTTCCAATCTGACAACAGCTACCTGCTCTTGCAAAAGTGTCAATCATCGTTCCTTCATCAATGTACGCACCTATATTTACATAGCATGGCATTAAAACAGCATTTTTACCAACGAAAGATCCTTTCCTTACAGGTGAATTAGGAACCATCCGGAAACCTGCTATCTCATGATCTTTTTTTGACCATCCCGCAGTTTTGCCTTTTAACAAATGTGATTTGTCATACCAACTGCTATATGGACCATTTAAATTCTCCATCGGATAAATTCGAAAACTTAGCATAATTGCTTTCTTTAAATGTTGATGAGTAATCCATTTACCATTTACTTTTTCAGCCACACGAGATTTACCACTGTCTAAATCACTTATAACTTGATTAATAGCATCTTTTAATGATTTATCTGAATTTTGATTTACTTGATCTTTAATTTCCCATGCATCATTTATAATTTTTTCTAAAGACATAATTTATTGACTTTTTAATAACCTTATTTCCTTAAGAAATAAAGACAGATTTTCAATTTTGTGAGAGATATAATCTTTATCAGAATCCATTTTGCCAAAATGCTCATCATTAACTAACCAAACAGTTGCACATCCTCGTTCATGACCAATGCTTAAGTTTTTTGCTATATCCTCTATATAGATGGTTTCTTTCGGATTTATTCCAAATTTCTGGACCATCAAATCAAAAGTTTTTGCCTCGGGTTTAGGAACATATCCCGCGTCTTTAATATCAAAAATTTTATCTCTGCCAAAAAGGTCATAAATACCCAAATGTGTTAAAATATTTTTAGCATGCTCAGCACTACCATTTGTAAAAATAAATTTTTTCATATCTAAATTTTCAAGTTCATTCCTCATAATTTTATCCTCTTTCATGAATGAAAGATCTATTGTATGGACATATTTTAGGAATTTTTCAGGTGGTATATCATGATGTATCATTAATCCATTTAAGCTTGTATTATATTTATAAAAATAATTAGTTTGTAACTTTTTTGCTGCTTCCAAACTTATTTTTAATCTTTCAGATATAAACTTTGTCATTCTTTTAGATACTTGACCAAATACTTTTTCAAGCGAATAGTTGTTATGTTTTCCGTAACAAACTCCATCAAGGTCTAACAAAAGATACTTCATTTTTGCAAAATTTTTCATTTTCTTATTAAAGTGCCAGAACCCTTGTCAGAAAAAATTTCGAATAATACAGAGTGTTTTTTTCTTCCATCAATAATTCCAACTGCAGTAACTCCATTATTAACTGCGTCCAGACAAGTATTTATTTTAGGTATCATACCTTCAGTAATAGTATTGTCTTGAATCATCTTTAAAATTTTTGATGAGGTAATTTCCTCAATTAGTTTTTTTTCTTTATTTAAAACTCCTTTAACATTTGTCATTAAAAGAAGTCTTCTAGATTTCAATGATTTAGCAATTGCACCAGCGGCTGTGTCACCATTAATATTATATGTTTTATTATTAATATCTAAGCCTAAAGGTGAAATTATAGGAACCTGGTTCATATTAATTACTTCCTCTATAATGTTAGTATTTATTTCTTTTGGTGTTCCTACATAACCAAGTTCTTTGGCCTCAGGGATTACTGTGATAATATTATTTTTTTTTGTGTGCATTGAGACAGCATTAGTTCCATGTTTCTTTAAAGAATTAACAATATCATTATTAAAATCAATTAATACATTTTCGACAATACTTATTATATTCTTATCAGTTACCCTCAAACCTCTAATAAACTTCGATTGAATATTTGATTTATCTAATTCTCTTTTAATTCTTGGACCTCCACCGTGCACAACAGCAATTGAGATACCTAAATTATTCAGTATTTTTATATCTGCAATAAAGTTATCAAAAATATTTCTGTCTATAAAAACATTTCCTCCGTATTTGATAACAATTAAGTCGTTTTTATATTTTTCTATGTATTTGGATACCTCATTTATTGGAGGTCCATTTTTGGGAAGTATCTTTTTTAAATCCATTTATCAAATGTTTTGAAGTAATTCAAAATTTTAAGTAACAGTTTTAACTGTTGTTCTTTTCATGATGAATAACTGTTGGGCCATAGTCAAAATGTTATTAACTGTCCAATAAATTACTAGTCCACTTGGGAATGGTGCAAGTATCACAGTTAAAAAAAGTGGAAAAAACATAAATATTTTTGCTTGCATTGGATCTGTTGGAGCAGGATTTAATTTTTGTTGCACCCACATAGACACTCCCATTGCAACAGGCCACGCGCCAATCATTAAAAATGAAGGAACATCGTAAGGAAGCAGTCCAAATAAATTAAATATACTTGTAGGGTCTCTTTCACTCAAATCATGAATCCAGCCATAAAATGGCATATGTCTCATCTCTATTGTTACGAATAAAACTTTATATAAAGCAAAAAAGACCGGTATTTGTATCAGAATAGGGAGACACCCAGACATCGGATTTACCTGTTCTTTTTTGTAAAGAGCCATCATTTCCTGTTGTAATTTCATCTTATCGTTTTTATGAAGCTCTTTTAATCTTGTCATTTCTGGAGTAAGCGCCTTCATCTTTGCCATACTTCTAAAAGAAAAGTTTGCTAAAGGAAAAAAAACCAGTCGAATGCAAATTGTAATAGCTATAATTGCTAAACCATAATTACCCAGTAGTTTAAAAAAATAATCGATACCAAAAAATAGAGGTTTAGTTATGAAATATAAAAAACCCCAATCAATTACTAAATCAAATTTATCTATTGAAAGAGATTTTGCGTAGCCATCAATCACGTCCACTCTTTTGGCTGCAACTATTACCTGTAATTTTTCCTCTATTGAACTATTCGCATTTAACTCAAGAGGCTCTGTTGCAATAAAATTAGCTCTGAATTTATCTTTATAGTCAAACGTAGTTTTAAATTCTTTGTTTTTTGGGGGTATCAAAGATGATATCCAGTATTTGTCACTTATTCCTAACCAACCTTTTTGAGCAGTTCTAGTAAACTTTTTTTCCTGAATATCATCATAATCCTGTTCAATTAATTCTTCATCTAGAGTTGCGATAAGTCCCTCGTGAAGTATTAAAAAATCAATAATATCAGGAATCTCATTTCTTATTATTTGACCATAGGAATAAAATTCATATTTGTTATTTGTTGAGTTAATGACACTTTGCTTTATCGAAAATAAGTATTTATCATCCAAAAAAATTTCTTTTTTAAAAGTAATACCTTGATCGTTGGTCCAAGATAAACTTATAGGCGAACTCTCAGTCAATTTTTTACTTCCTTTTATTGACCAAATTGTTTCTGAATTAGGTATATCAATATTTTTATCTGAAGTGACAAAACCACTCTCGATCAAGTAACCCTCCTCAATATTTCTAGGACCTAGTAAAGTTATTTTTTTATCTCCTCCAAGTTCAAGATTATAATTCTTAAATGTTAAGTCATCTATTGCAGCTCCCTTTAAAGATATGGAACCTATAATGTTCTCATTTTCAAAGCCTACTCTCTCATTTTCATTTAGAGCATCTTCTCTAGAAACTTTTACTAAATTTTCTTTTTGATCTAAAGAAGGAGTGTCTGTGCTTTGCTCAATTTTTTTTTTTTCAACTGAATTTTGATTTATCACTGGCTTCTCTGGAACAAAGAATAATGAATATAAAACTATTACAGCTGATGACAATGCTATAGCAGCAATCGTATTTTTTGAGTCCATTATTTTTTAACCTTAATATTTTTTTTTACTGGATCAAATCCTCCGTTATTCCAAGGATGACATGACAAAATTCTTTTAAAGCTCAATAAAAGACCCTTAAAAAAACCAAACGTTTTGAGTGCTTCAATACTATATTCTGAACAAGTTGGTAGATATCTACATGAATGACCAATTAAAGGACTAACCAGATATTTATAAAATGTAATTAATTTGATTAATGTATATGTTGCAAAATTCATTATTTTATTTTTTCAAATTCAAGAAACAAAGTTTCTTTTATCTTTTTAAACTCATTATTTAGCATAGTTGACTTAGCAATAACAAGATATGAATAATCTAAATTTATTGATATTTTTTTATATGCATCATTCATTATATTTCTAAGTCTTCTTTTTACTTTATTTCGCATTACAGCATTTCCGATTTTTTTTTTTGTTACAAACGATATATTTAAATTATTTTTATTTTTATTATTAAGACGCCCAAAAAAAATCGTTACATATTTATTTGCTGCTTTTTTACTTTTCAGTAAAGATCTGAATTCTTCATTTTTTGAAAGAGCAAGCAGTTTGCTTTTCATCGATTAACCTGACACAGTTAATGATTTTCTGCCTCTAGCTCTTCTTCTTGCTAAAAGTTTTTTTCCACCCTTTGTTTTCATTTTAGATCTAAAACCATGTTTTCTAGCTCTTTTAATTTTAGATGGCTGGTATGTTCTTTTCATAAAGTGACTTTAATTTATTAAAATTTCGATCTTTATAGTAATTAAATATATAAATAGCAAATATAAGATTTTAAATTACGATAGTTTATAATGGAAAAAACTAAAAAAATTAAATTATTTATTGGTTTATCTTACTGTGTTTTAGTAACCATATTTTTAATTTTTTTTTTCTCAAAATTTAGTCTACAGGAAATAACATCATACGAGTTCATAAAAGAAAATAGATTATATTTTCTAGAACTAAAAAATTCCAACTTACTTTTGATATCTTCAATTTTTCTACTTTTGACTATATTATGGGTATTTCCTTTCTTAGGATTTGGATCACCAATTGCTCTTATTGGTGGCTTCATCTTAGGAAAATGGGTTGGAACTATTGTTGTAGTTTTAGGTTTGAGCATAGGTGCAACTTTTCTTTATGTCTTTGGAAATTATTTTTTGAAAGACATTATTAAAGATAAATTTTTAAGCAGATTTAAAAAACTTGAAATTAAATTTAAAAATTCAGAATTTAATTATTTATTAATTTATCGATTTATTGGAGGAGTTCCCTGGCAACTAAGCTGTCTATTGCCAACTCTTTTTAACGTAAAGATTTCTAATTTTTTCTTCGCAACGTTTATTGGAATTATTCCTCAAATTTTTTTAGCAGTTTCAGTTGGAGATGGTTTAGAAAAAATTATTGAAGAAAATTCAAAAGTTCCAAAATTAAGTGATATTATTTTTTCTCAAAGTATATATATCCCAATTTTGGCATTTTTTAGTTTAGTATTAATTTCAATTTTTCTAAGAAAATTATTTTATAATAAATAATGGTGCTCCCACCCTGTACTGACCAGGGAACTAATCCTTACCAAGGACTTGTTATGCCATTTAACTACAGGAGCGATAATTACAAATTGTGTTTTATTAACAATAAAGCATTTTTTTCAAATTATTGCCTTAATTTTTTGTTAATTATGATTTATATCTAATAAGGATATTTTATGGGCATTCATTACGATTATAAATCAACTAAGAGCGCTAAACTTATGGAGAAGCAAGCCAAAAGAGAGAAAAAACTTGCTGAAAAAAAAGCAAAACGTTTAGCAAAAGAAGGTGGTAAAAAAAATGAAAATAATGAAAAAACTTTAGATGCATCTAAACCAATTACTTTAGACTTCCTCACAAACCCAAACAAAGAATGATAACAAAAGACAAAAATGAGCGCCTAAGTTTAGCTCTGAGAAAAAATTTAAAAAAAAGAAAGCTTTTTCAAAAAAGAAATAAGAAGAAGAATAAATAATGTCTATCCAGCCTGATACGTGGATAAAAAAAATGTGTAAAGAGCATAATATGATTGAGCCATTTTTAGATCATCAAATTTCAGAAGGAAAAATATCTTATGGATTAAGTAGTATGGGTTATGATGTTAGAATTTCAGATGAATACAGAATATTTACAAATGTAAATAGTTCTTTAGTCGATCCAAAAAACTTTTCCGATGATAATTTTATAGAAAGAAAAGGATCTTATTGCATCATTCCACCTAATTCATTTGTTTTAGCAAAAACAGTTGAATATTTTAGAATACCAAAAGACGTTTTATGTATTTGCGTTGGAAAAAGTACTTATGCAAGAACTGGAATAATTTGTAACGTAACACCAATAGAGAATGAGTTTGAGGGAAACATTGTAATTGAACTTAGCAATACTACACCTAACCCAGCAAAAATCTATTCTAATGAAGGTATAGCTCAATTTTTGTTTTTTAAATCGGACAGTCAGCCAGAAACTACGTATAAGTCTAAGAAAGGCAAATATCAGGGTCAAACAACTATTCAAGTTGCTAAAATTAAAAAATAATTTATGGATAAGTTCTCTATTAATGGTCCTTGTAAGGTAAGGGGCAAGGTAAAAATTTCTGGATCAAAAAACTCCTCACTTCCAATTTTAGCGGCAACTCTATTATTTGACCATCCGGTAGAAATTAGGAATTTACCAAAAGTTAAGGACATAGACACAATGTTAGGTTTGTTAAAATCTCTTGGCTCAAAAATTATTTTATCAAAAGATAAAAGAACTGCAAAAATACATAATAAAAAAAAAATAAAAACATTTGCTGGTTATTCTCTTGTTAAAACAATGAGAGGTTCAATTTTAGTATTAGGGCCTTTAATTTCAAAATATTATCAAGCAAAAATATCTTTACCTGGCGGATGTTTAATTGGAGCAAGACCAATCAATTATCACTTAGACTCCTTAAAAAAACTAGGTATGAAATATATTTTAAAAGATGGATATATTATTGCTAAATCTAAAGGCAAACTAAAAGGAAAAGTTATTAAATTCCCAAAAATTAGTGTTGGTGCTACAGAAAATTCAATAATTGCTGCGTGCCTAGCAAAAGGCACTACAATTTTAAAAAATTGTGCGATTGAACCTGAAATCAAAGATCTAACAAACTTTTTAAATTCAGCAGGAGCGAAAATAATTTGGTATGGAAGAAAGTGCAAGATTACTGGAGTGAACTCGTTGAATAAAATCAATTATTCAGTTATGCCTGATAGAATTGAGGCAGGAACCTTTTGTATTGCAGCTACGATTTCAAAAGGAAATTTGGAAATAGTTAATTTTGACCCAAAAATAATTACAACTGAATTAAATCTACTAAAAAGGTTTGGTGCAAAGATTCAAATTACTGAAAAAAGAATTTTGATTAAAGGACCTGAAAATATAAAACCAATTAAGAATATTAAAACCAAAGAGTACCCGGGTGTTTCAACAGATATGCAATCACAATTAATGGTTTTAATGTGTAAAGCAAATGGCCAAAGTTCAATTACAGAAAATATTTTTGAAAACAGATTTATGCATGTTGCCGAACTGCGTAGACTAGGTGCAAAAATAGATGTGATAAAAAATAAAGCTATTATTCAGGGGAAAACAAAATTTATAGGCGCGGAGCTGATGTCTAGTGATTTAAGAGCATCTGTAGCACTTGTTTTGGGAGCAATGGTTTCAAACGGTGAATCAAGAATTCATCGAATCTATCATTTAGATAGAGGCTATGAAAACATCGAGAATAAATTACAAAAAA
>QCAD01000024.1 GCA_003282055.1 Pelagibacteraceae bacterium AG-339-N18 | reverse complement strand
ATTTATATTCTTAATTGATGATTGAATTAGTAATCTAAAAAGATCCGACTTTACTTCATCATATCTTTTTTGATAATCTCTAATTTTTTCATCTTTATAGATGTTTCTAATATAGAATATCTCTTTTTTTAAATTATCGTGAATTATAAGTGTTCTTGGTCGTAGAAGTCTTACATCAGGTATATTTAGATCATCCTTACAATTGTTAGGAATTTTCTCTATATATCTTATAGAATCATAAGAGAAATATCCTGAAATTAAAGAACAAATTTTTGGTAAACTTTCAGGAGTTTCAAATTTAAATTCCTCAATTATTTTTTCAATTAAATTTTCAGGTTTATCTTTGAGTTTAATTTTTTTTTGATTTTGAATTAAATAAGAATCTTTATTTTTAAATTCCCATATCTTATCAGGATTTTTACCAAATATAGTATATCTTCCTTTAATCTTGCCTTTCTCTACTGACTCAAATATGAAGCTATTTTTTTCATTTAAAAAATTATCTATTAAATTTAAAATCTCTTCATCTTCTCTGATTTTTTTTGAAGTGTATATGATTTGATTTTTATTGCTTCTATGTCGAAACTTAAAATCTTTGAAGCTTCGATTTATGTTCATTGAAAAAAATTTTTAACTCGTTCGATTGTTTTTTGATTTAACGTTACATTATATCTACTATTAAGATAAAGATCATAAGATTTTAACATATTATTTTTTAAGTTTGAATTTTGTTTACTCGTATATTCACTCATTTTATCATTATTCGTCATTGTTTCATTTTGAAAATTCTTTATTTTAGCTAAGTAAATATTGCTCATCTCATCATTTATAAGAGTAAAAGAATTTATAGGTAATGAATAAAGAAGTTCTACAGCTTTAATATCAAATTTTTTATTATCTTTGATAGAATTTAACAATAAATTTTTAATTTTATTACTTCCCATTAAGACAAAATTTTCATTATTAAAATTTTTTTCATCAATATTTTTTATTAAATCTTTATTATATTCATACTTATTTTTTTCATACATTAGTCCCAAGATCTCCTCTCTTAAAACTAGATCATCCATGTTGGGAGGACGTTGGTCAGATTTTATTATTTTGTAAAGTATATAATCATCTTTTAATTCAATGATATCAAACTTATTATTTCTTGCCTCAAATATTTTTTTTTCTATATCGCTCTTATCATAAGTAAATCTAAAATCTTTTATTTGTTTAGATTTTAAGTTAAAGTTTGTAACAATAGTTTCAAAAGGTAGTTCATTTGAAATATCGATTTCTATTTGATCAATTTTATCAAAGAATGCTTGATTAATTTCATCTACACCAATCAAATTTTTTGGATTTATTATTGAATAATTAAAATCAATATATTCTACTTTTAAAGTATCTTTATTTTCCTCTAAAAACTTTTTTATATCGTTATCTGTAAAACTATCTTTTTTTTTATAAAACTTATCCAAATTTATGTAATCAATTTCTAATTTTCTATTTTCATCCTTATAAAGTTTTTTTACTAAAAATTTTGGAGAAACAGTCCCAGCACCTACAAAACTGAATAATTTTTTTTGTAATTCACGATTTTTTAGACTTAATTCAAACTGAGGTGCTGATTGATTATTTTCAAGTAAAAATTTTTCATATTTAATTCTTTGAAAATTTCCCTGATCATCTAAGAAATTCTGATTTTTTTTTATAAGTTTAAGTAATGATTCTTTTGAAATAATTAATTCGTATTCCTCAATTTCTAAATCTAAAATTTTAGTCGAAACCAATCCAGATAAAAATTCTTCAATAATATTATTATTTAAGTTTTCTCTTATTGTATTTTGAGGAACTCCAGAACTATTTAAGTAATCAATAAATTCCTCTGTAGAAATATTAGCATCATTAATTTTAACAATTGTATTTGTATTTCCACTGCTGAACATACTTCCCATACCCCAAAATACAAAAGGAATAATCATTATAAAAACAAATATCCCAGCAATCTTTGTTTTGGCAAAATTTCTAAAACTACTAATCATTACATATAAATTTATTGATCTATAAAAGGCAATTCTATAGATTAAATTTTACTAGATGACAAATAAATATATGTATTTTATTGCGAATTGGAAAATGTTCGGTGGATTAAGCACATTAAATTCACTTAATAAAGTAATCAAATTTTTAAAAATTTTTAAAAAGTCTAATAATACTAAAATTATTTATTGTCCACCAAGCACATTAATTCGTCCTATGTCTAAAAAGATGATAAATTCAGAAATTCAAGTTGGCGCTCAAAACTGCCATGAAAGCTCTACGTATGGTGCTTCAACAGGCTCCATAAATCCTACGATGTTAAAAAATGTTGGCGCCAAGTATGTTATTCTAGGTCATTCAGAGAACCGTGAATCTGGTGAGACAGATAAATTAATTAATGCCAAGATCAAATCTGCAACTAAATCAGGTTTAAAAGTTATTTTTTGTATTGGTGAGACCTTAGGTCAAAAAAGAAAAAAAATTACCAAAAAAATCTTATCAAAACAAATTGCTCTAGGTTTACAAAAAGTTAACAAAAGAAAAAGTATTGTAATTGCTTATGAACCTGTGTGGTCAATTGGGACAGGCGTAATACCCAAACCAGATGACCTGTTTAGTACTGTCAATTTTATAAAAAAAAAAGTTAGAAATATCAAAGTTTTATACGGTGGTTCGGTAAATCCAAAAAACATAAATGAATTAAAATTAATAAAAAATATCGATGGATTTCTAATAGGAGGAGCCTCTCAAGATCCCAAAAAATTCATTGATATAATTAAAAAAACATATAATTAACCTCAATGGAAAATATATTGTTAGTGATTAATATTATTCTAGCTTTAATTTTAGTTTTATTAGTTTTAATGCAAAAATCTGAGGGTGGAGCTCTTGGAATTGGAGTTTCTCAAGAAAATATGATGTTTTCAAAGTCAGCAGGAAATTTTATGACAAAAGCAACTGGTATTATTGCAACTTTATTTATCATATGTAGTTTAGCTTTGACTATCGTTTCTAGAGGTGATTTGACACCATCCAGCTCAGTTTTAGATCAAGTTGAGGAAGATACACCAACTATTCCAGAAAATAATAATTAATACTTTTCATTTACTTTTTTATTAGCTATAAGATACTTCCATGGCGCGATATATATTTGTCACTGGCGGCGTGGTCTCATCATTGGGAAAAGGTCTTTCATCTGCATCACTAGCTTATTTATTAAAATCTCAAGGGTACAAAGTTAGGTTAAGAAAAATGGATCCATATTTAAATGTAGATCCTGGGACAATGAGCCCATTTCAACATGGTGAGGTTTTCGTTACTGATGATGGTGCTGAAACTGATCTAGATCTAGGTCATTATGAAAGATTTACAAATATATCTTCTAAACAATCAGACAATATAACAACTGGTCGTATTTATAGTGATGTTATTAAAAAAGAAAGAAAGGGGGGTTATCTTGGAAAAACAGTTCAAGTTATACCTCATATTACAAATCGAATTAAAGAATTTATAAAAAAAGATATTACAAATGAAGATTTTGTAATATGTGAAATTGGTGGAACAGTCGGAGATATTGAAAGCTTGCCATTTGTCGAAGCTATAAGACAATTTTCAAATGAACATGGTAAATCAAAAACATTATTCATTCATTTAACATTTGTACCATTTTTAAAATCATCAGATGAGATTAAGACAAAACCAACTCAGCACTCAGTCAAAGAATTAAGAAGCATAGGTGTCCAACCTGATATTATTATCTGTAGATCTCAACAATCTATACCATTAGACCAGAGAAAAAAAATATCACTATTTTGTAATGTTCCAATTGATAATGTTATTGAAACAGTAGACGTCAGAACCATATATGAAGCACCAATTAGTTTTTATAATCAAAAACTGGATAGACAAGTTTTAAAATTCTTTAAACTTAAACCAAAAAAAAGACCCAATCTAAGTCCATGGAAAAAAATAACTAATATTGTTTTAAATACAAAAAAATCAGTAAATATTGCTATAATTGGAAAATATGTAAATTTAAAAGATGCTTATAAATCTTTAGATGAGGCATTGGTTCATGGTGGAATCGATAACAGTGTAAAAGTTAATATATTAAGAATAGAGTCTGACAACTTAAAAAATAGTGAAATCAAAACAAGACTAAATAATGTATCTGGATTATTGATACCCGGTGGTTTTGGTAAGCGAGGAACAGAGGGAAAAATTTCTGCTATTAAATTTGCTAGAGAAAATAAGATGCCATTCTTTGGTATTTGTTTTGGAATGCAGATGGCTATTGTAGAATTTGCAAGAAATAGATTAAAGATTAAAAAAGCAGGATCAACCGAATTAGAAAAAAAATGCTATCCAGTTATTGGTCTAATCAATGAATGGGATAAAAATGGAAAAATAATAAAAGGAACAAATAAAGACTTAGGCGGAACAATGAGATTAGGCTTATACGAAGCTAAATTAAGAAATAATTCCGCCATAAATAGAATCTATAAATCAAGTTCTATTAAAGAAAGACATAGACATAGATATGAAGTTAACAATAAACTTAAAGATCAATTTGAAAAGAAAGGATTAATTTTTTCAGGAATGTCACCAGATAATAAATTACCAGAAATAATTGAGCTAAAAGATCATCCATGGTTTATTGGTGTTCAATTTCATCCTGAATTTAAATCTAGACCTTTGGCTCCTCATCCTTTATTCTCATCTTTTATCAAGGCATCAAAAAATCACAAATGAGTAGTATTAAGGTAAACTGCAACAATTTAGAAATCTCTAACGATAATAAAATCTGTATTATATCAGGTCCCTGCCAGCTCGAAACCGAACAACATGCAATGGATATGGCAGGTAAAATAAAAGAGATTACAAAAAAATTTGATGTTGGATTTATTTATAAGACGTCTTTTGATAAAGCCAATAGAACAAGCCTCAAAGGTGAAAGAGGTGCTGGCCTTGACGCATCACTCCCTATTTTTGATAAAATAAAAAAAGAACTTAGTGTTCCAATACTAACCGATATTCATAATATTGATCAGTGTTCAATTGTTGCGGACCACGTAGATATTTTACAAATCCCTGCTTTTCTATGTCGTCAAACAGATCTATTAGTTGCTGCAGCAAAAACTAAAAAAATTATTAATGTAAAAAAAGGTCAGTTTTTAGCTCCATGGGACATGATTAATGTAACAAAAAAAATTTCAGACTCTGGTAATAAAAATATTTTGGTAACTGAAAGAGGTGCTAGCTTCGGTTACAATACTTTAGTTTCAGATATGAGATCTATACCAATAATGGCTAAGAATGGTTACCCAGTAATTTTTGATGCCACACATTCAGTTCAAAAGCCAGGAGGCCTTGGTGAAAAAAGTGGAGGTCAAAGAGAATTTATAGAGTATTTAGCAAGAGCTGCAGTTGCTGTAGGTGTTGCAGGAGTTTTTATAGAAACTCACCAAGATCCTGATAATGCACCATCGGACGGTCCTAACATGATTCCACTAAATAAACTGGAAAATTTAATAAAACAATTAACTGATATAGACAATTTAATTAAAAATAAGTGAGTAAAATTATAAAAGTAAAAGCCCGGCAGGTTTATGATAGCAGAGGTAATCCAACAGTTGAAGCTGAAGTTTTTACTAAAAATAAAAGTGCTAAAGCTATATGTCCTTCTGGAGCATCCACAGGAACTTACGAGGCTTTTGAAAAAAGAGATGAAAATAACAAAAAATATTTGGGAAAAAGTGTTTTAAATGCAGTCAATTTGATTAATAAAAAAATTTCAAAAAAATTAAAAGGTCAGATTATTCATAATCAAGAAAAAATAGATACTTTAATGATAAATTTGGATGGCACCAAACAGAAAATAAAATTTGGAGCTAATTCAATTCTAGCTGTATCAATGGCAGTAAAAAAACTTTCTGCAAAAGTTAAAAACTTACCATTATATCAAACTTTTTTTGTGAAAAAAAATTTTAGATTACCATTTCCTTTAATGAATATAATTAATGGAGGAGCACATGCAAATAATGGATTGAGAATACAGGAATTTATGATTAGACCAGACCGTGCAAAAAGTTTTTCTGAAGCAATGAGAATATGTTTTGTTGTAATTAAAAATTTGAATAAACTTATCAAAAATAAAGGTTTATCCACCTCAGTTGGAGATGAAGGGGGATTTGCCCCTATGATAAATAATAATAATCAAGCATTAGATCTAATTGTAAAAGCCATTCAAAAGTCAGGATTTAAAAATGGTAAAGATGTATCAATTTGCTTGGATGTGGCAGCAAATGAGTTAATTAAGAAAAAAAAATATTCCATTCATTCAAAGACCTATGTTTCAGTGGAAAAATCAATTCTAGAATACCAAAAAATAATTCAAAAATATGATATTAAATCTATAGAAGATCCTTTTGCTGAAAATGACTGGAATTCATGGAATAAGTTAATGAGGTCAGAAAACAAAATACAAATTGTAGGAGATGACCTTTATGTTACTAACCTTGAAAGGCTTAAAAAAGGATTTTTAAATTTATCTTCAAATGCCATCCTGATAAAACTAAATCAAATAGGCACAGTTTCAGAAACATTAGAGGTAATAAAATTTGCACAAATAATTGGATTTAAAACAATTATTTCTCATCGATCAGGTGATAGTGAAGACACTTTTATCGCAGATTTAGCTGTGGGTACTAACTCAAATCAAATAAAAACAGGATCTTTGGCGAGATCTGAGCGTGTAGCTAAATATAACCAATTAATTCGTATAGAAGAAGAACTTGGAAAAAAGGCTAGAATGAATAAAATTCACTAATGTTTAATAGTTTAAAAAAAAATTATCTTGTATTAACATCTTCTTTTTTGATTATATATTTTTTTTTTAATCTTTTATCAGGTGAAAGGGGATTGATTTCATACTTCGAAAAAAAACAAATACTTAATGACTTAAGAATTAAGGAATTATCGCTAAAAATTCAGATTAATGACTTGGATTTTAAGAATTCATTACTAAGTGACAATCTTGATCTTGATTATATTGAAACTTTGATTAGAGAGAGATTTCTTTATGGTAAGAAAAATGAACAAATTTTTATAATAAAAAAAAATGATACAAAAAATTAAACCTAGACACCCAGAAAAAGTTAAGAATCCTGTAAATCCAATTAAGAAAAAACCTCTGTGGATAAGGTCTAAACTTTCTAATAGTAGAGAATTCTTTCTAACCAAGACTATCGTCAATCAAAATAATTTAGTTACTGTATGCCAAGAAGCAAATTGTCCAAATATTACTGAATGTTGGAGTAAAAGACATGCAACATTTATGATTATGGGAGATACATGTACAAGAGCATGTGGTTTTTGTGATGTTAAAACAGGTAAACCTGGAAAATTAGATGAACTTGAACCGATTAAAATTTCGCAAGCTGTAAAAAAACTTGATTTAAAACATGTAGTAATAACTTCTGTCGATAGAGATGATTTAAAAGATGGAGGATCAAATCATTTTTTTGAAGTTATAAATCAAACAAGAAAAACTAATCCAAATACTACTATAGAAGTCTTAACTCCAGATTTTCTAAGAAAAGGTGATGCTTACAAAAAAGTATTAGAGGCTAATCCAGATGTTTTTAATCACAATATTGAAACTGTGCCTAGTTTGTACTTAAAAGTAAGACCTGGATCGAGGTACTTTGCTTCTCTAGAACTTTTAAAAAATGCAAAAAAAATTAATAAAAAAGTTTTTACAAAATCAGGAATTATGTTGGGTTTAGGTGAAAAAAGAGATGAAATTTTGCAAGTCATGGATGATTTAAAGTCTGCAGAAGTTGATTTTTTAACTATAGGTCAGTATTTACAACCTTCAGTAAAACATTTTCCTTTAGATAGATATTATACCCCAAAAGAATTTGATGAACTTGGAACCATAGCCAAAGCGAAAGGGTTTTTATTGGTTTCTTCTTCCCCATTAACAAGATCATCATATCATGCTGATGAAGATTTTGCTAAATTACAACAAAAAAGAATTAATATTCATTAATGCCTAAAGCCTCTGTCACACGTCAGATAGCACGTGAAAAACAAAAATTAATTGATTTTGTTCTAGACATAGAAAAGTATCCAGAATTTATCCCTTTTTGTATAGACTCTAAAGTTTATGAAAGAAATGATAAAAAAGATGAAATAGCAATCATTGCTGATCTTACTATTGGTAAAAAACCCTTTGTAGATACTTATAAAAGCGATGTAAGGTATAAAAAGAAATATGACTCAATTCATGTGACTAATATAGGTGGACCTTTAAAACATTTAGAAAATAATTGGAAATTTACACAAAAAGAGAATTTTACGGAAGTTCAATTTGATGTTGATTTTGAAATTAAAAATAAATTTTTAGATATGATTATGACAAAATCTTTTGAATTCGGACTTAACAAAATAGCAGACGCGTTTCAAAAAAAAGCTGAAAGTCTCTAAATTTCAGAATTTATAATTTTAATGGCTTTTTTGACTGTCGATTTTTGGATCGCCTTTCTACTTCTAGATTTAAATATATTTTTACTTATTGTTATTTTTCTACCCTTTTTTAGTCCAATATAGACTAATCCAACAGGTTTTTTTTCAGTTCCGCCTTTTGGTCCAGCGATACCCGTTACAGAAATATTAATGTTTGCCTTTGATATTTTTGATAAATTGACAACCATTGCCTTACAACATTCTGCACTTACGGCACCGTATTTTTTAATTATCTGTTTATTTATCTTTAAAATTTTAATTTTTGCTTGATTTGAGTAAGTAATAAACCCTAAATTGAATACTTTAGAAGCTCCATTTACAGATGTAATAGAACTTGCAAGCATGCCACCAGTACAGGACTCTGCAAAGGATACTTTAATCCTTTTTTTTGTTAATTTTTTTACTAAAGACTCCATTAAATAAAATAGCTACTTAAAACCATAAAACAAATTAATGATAAAACAACATATAATCCAGCACAAACATCATCCATAATTACACCAAAACTATTTTTGTAATTTTTATCAATAAAGTTAACAGGAAAAGGTTTTTTAATATCAAAAAATCTAAATAAAATGAAACAAATACCGTAAAATATTATAGCTTCATCAGGTGATTTTTCTGTTCCATGAGATATTTCATATAAATAAATTGGAATTGATTGCCCTATGAATTCATCAATTATAATCTCTTTTGGATCCTTATTTTTGTTAGTTTCAATGTAACTGGTAATAGCCAAAAAAGAATAAATTGAAATAATACATAATCCTACAAGTATTAAAAAAGGAGAAATACTTAAAGTATGAAACAATATATAGAGTATTATTATTGTAGCCAAAGAACCTAATGTTCCAGGAATTATTTTAATTTTTCCTAGACCAAGCATAGTCACAAATAGCACATTAAATTTTTTAATCATATTTTGAAATTGAAATTATAACCTCACAGGCGATAGCTTTTTCCTTACCTATTAAGCCTAACTTCTCCACAGTTTTACCTTTTAGATTAATTTTTTTTTTATCTAAATTTATTAGACTCGAAACAGAATTAATTATTTTATTTCGATATTTTGAAACTTTAGGATTTTCGCAAATTAAATTCATATCTAAATTATTTATTAAAAAATTATTCTTATATAAATTATGAACAATTGGCCTCAGCATATTTGGAGATCTTATGTTTTTATATTGATTTTTATTACTTGGAAAATATGTACCAATATCTTTTTTTTGAATAGCACCCAAGATTGCATCTATTATTGCATGTAAAATTACGTCACCATCAGAATGACCTTTTAAACCCGAGTGGAATGGTATATTTATTCCACCAAGATAAAGCTTTTTGTTTTTTATTAATCTGTGTATATCAAAACCAATACCATACGTAGTTTTATAACTTTTTACATCATCAAAGTATGTTATTTTATTATTTTTATTTTCACCTTTAATAAAAAAAACTTTATAGTCATTTTCTATAAATAAAGTTGACTCATCAGTTGTAACTTTGTTTTCTTTTAACGATAAAGCATACAAATCTTTAAACTTAAAAGCTTGAGGTGTTTGAGTTAGTAGTATTTTATCTCTTTTTAAATTAAAAAGTTGATTTTGAGACTTATATTTAATTGAGTCAACTGGAAAAACATAAGGCACAACAGCTATATTTTTTTTTAATTTACTAATTAATTTTTTTAATAAATTTATTGAAAAATTTGGCCTTGCAGCATCATGTATAAGCACATTATTTGGTTTAAATTTTTTAATATACTTTAAAGCATTTAAAGAGGAGTCTGATCTTTCTTTGCCTCCCTTAATAATCTTAACTAATTTTGGATAATTTTTTTTCTCAAGACGGCTTGGGTTATTAGATACGACAATTATTTTTTTAAAAAGCTTAGAATTTAGCGATTTTTCTATTGAGTGATCTATTATTTCTTTATTTTTATAAATATAAAATTCCTTAGCAATTTTTTTATGAAATCTCTTACTTTCGCCTGCAGCCAATATCACAATATAGTTGTTCATTATTTTAAATACTATAATTCTAAATTATGATTAATTTTTTGAAAAAAAACATATTCATTATTATTCTTTCTAGTATCACACTATTTATTGGTTTTTTAACATTTTTAACATTCATAGATAGAAGTTTTATTGAATTAAATCAAAATAATTTACAGTTTCTTTTGTTAACCAATATATTATTGTTATTATTATTATTCATTTTTATTTTTCTTGAAATAAAAAAATCAATCAAAACTGATATAGATAAAGATGGTCTTAAATCTAACAAAAGATATATTACGTATTTTTCTCTTTTTACTTTAATACCCTCAATACTCATTTCAATTTTTTCGCTTTTTTTATTTTCTTTTGCTCTTGAAAAATATTTTGATAAAAAAGTAACTACTGTAGTAAATAATTCTTATGAACTAGCCAAAAGTTACGTTCAAGAAGTAAGAAACAAAATTGAATCTGATGTAATTTTGATTGCATTTGATACGAATAAAAGTGCGAAATTTCTTAATGATAACAATAAAGAATATACTAGATTTCTTAAAACTCAGAAACTAATAAGAGATATAGATGAAATACATATAATTGATCAGAATAAAAAATTATTATTTACAAACATAGATGACTATAAAAAATATGTGCCACCATTGGATGGTGCCTTAAAATTGGTTTTGGATGATGATAGGCCTTTAAAAATCATTAATGCCCCCGAAAATATTTCTGCAGCTATAATAAGACTGCAATCGTTTGAAAATAGATTTTTATATGTTATCAAATATTTAGATAAGGATATATCCAAATATTTAAATGAGTCTCAGGAAGCAATTAATTTTTATTATACAGTTGAAGAAAGAAGCACGGGTATAAAAATATCATTTGCTATTATTTATTTAATAATTGTAACTTTGTTACTTTTTATATCCATTACTATAGCAATAAGATTTTCATCAAGATTTTTTAGATCTATAAATAATTTAATTTTAGCCTCAACAGCAATTGGAGAAGGTGATTTAAATATAAAAGTTCCTGAAACAAAAACTGATAAGGATTTAGAAAAATTGAATAAAAATTTTAATTCAATGATTTTAAGATTAAAAGATCAACAAGAAAAACTCA
>QCAD01000023.1 GCA_003282055.1 Pelagibacteraceae bacterium AG-339-N18 | reverse complement strand
ATGATTCGCCTTTTGATAACATCCTTTAATAATTTCATATTGTTTGATTAAAGATAATGTATAATTAAAATCACTTTCATTTCTAATGTCTTTTAAAAAAATATCTTTAAGAGTTTCTTTTTCTTTCAGATTTGCTTTTTGAAATAACAAAATAATTGGAAGAGTAATTTTTCCCTCATAAAAATCTTTTCCGATTTTTTTCCCGAATAATTTTAACTCAGAATTATAATCTAAAGTATCGTCAGCTATTTGGAATGTTAAACCCAAATTCCTTCCATAAAATTCTAAAGCTTCTTTTTCCTTTGTTGTCGTATCTGACAAAATTGCACCAACTTTGGTAGCCGCTGCAAATAATTCAGCAGTTTTTGCAGAAATTATCCTTAAATAAGTTTCCTCCAACATATCTACCTCACCTTTATATTGTAACTGAAGAACCTCACCTTGAGCAATCTTAGAGGAAGTTGAAGATAATAATTTTAGGACTTCAATATTTCCATCATCTACCATGATTTCAAAACATCTACTAAGCAAATAATCTCCAACTAAAACGGAAGAATGGTTGTCCCAAACTTTATTTAATGTTTTTTTTCCTCTTCTGATAGATCCATTATCTATTACATCATCGTGCATTAAAGTTGCTGAATGAATAAGTTCTACACAAGCAGCTAAATTTATATCTCTAGTTCCTTTTGCATATCCACATAATTTTGCTGAACCTAAAGTGAGTAAGGCCCTTAATCTTTTTCCACCCGTATCAAGGTGATAGTTTGTCATTTTCTGAACTAAGTCAACATTACTCTCTAATTTGGACTTTATTTTCTCTTCAACTAACATCAATTTATCCTCAACTGAATTTTTAAGCTGAAAATACGAATTATTAATTTTATTTTTTAATTGTATGACACTTCCCATTTATCAAGCAAATTAGTATAATAGGTTGCTTTTGATACTTATCAATTGACGCACCTGAATCTTCAATTATAAGATGTCTTTATATTCACAAAAAAATTCTATAAAAATTAAAAATGCTATCTTTTTTTAAAAAGAAAAAAATTATTCCACACATAAAACTAAGTGGTGTAATTGGAAATGTTGGTAAATTTAAACAAGGTATAGACTTTTCTGGTCAAGAAGAGATTATTTCAAAAGCTTTTTCAGTTAAAAAAGCACTATGTGTAGCAATTACAATAAACTCGCCCGGAGGTTCTCCTGTCCAATCACATTTAATTTATAGCTTAATTAGACAACAGGCAAAAAAAAATAAAAAAAAGGTTATAGTTTTTGCTGAAGATGTAGCAGCATCAGGTGGATATCTAATAGCGTGTGCTGGTGATGAAATTTATGCAAACTCAAGTTCAATAATAGGCTCAATAGGAGTAATCTACTCTTCTTTTGGTTTTACAGAATTAATAAAAAAGATAGGCGTTGAGAGAAGAGTGCATACTGCTGGGAAAAATAAAAGTACGTTGGACCCATTTCTAGATGAAAAAAAAGAAGACATCGAAAGATTAAAAAATATTCAATTAGATTTACATAAAGATTTCATAGAGGTGGTCGAAAAAAGTAGGTCATCAAAACTAAAAAAATCTGAAGTAGAATTATTTTCAGGTGAATTTTGGTCAGGTAGAAAAGCTAAAGATCTTGGTTTAATAGATGAGATAGGAAATGCAAATCAGATATTAAGAGAAAAATATGGAGAGGATGTTGTTATTAAAAAATTTGAAAAATCAAAAAGCTGGCTTAGTAAAAAATTATCGTCTTCAAATGACCATGTAGATCAATTAGCAAATATATTAGAGGAAAAATCAGTTTGGCAAAAATATGGCCTCTAAAAAAAACAAAAAAAAACCAAAGTTTCAAACTTTCCAAGACACAATCATTAATTTACAAAAGTTTTGGAGTAAAAATGGATGTGTAATTTTACAACCTTATGATATGGAAGTTGGAGCTGGAACATTTCACCCAGCTACTACTTTAAGATCACTTGGACCTAAACCGTGGAAAGCAGCTTATGTTCAACCTTCACGAAGACCTACAGATGGTAGATATGGAGATAATCCAAATAGACTTCAGCATTATTATCAATTTCAAGTTATAATAAAACCCTCTCCACTAAATATTAAAAAACTTTATTTAAATAGTTTATCGGTGATAGGAATTAACCATAAAAACCATGATATTAGATTTGTTGAAGATGACTGGGAAAGCCCGACTTTAGGAGCTGCTGGTTTAGGATGGGAAGTATGGTGTGATGGAATGGAAATATCTCAGTTTACATATTTTCAACAAATGGCAGGTTTCGAATGTAAACCGGTTTCAGTGGAGATAACTTATGGTCTTGAAAGAATTTGTATGTTTACCCAACAGAAAAAAAATGTTTATGATTTAGTTTGGAATGATGAAGGTATTAAATATAGAGAAGTTTTTCATCAATCAGAAAAAGAGTTCTCAGCTTATAACTTTGAGCACGCCAATACAGAAAATTTACTTAAGATATTTGATATGCACGAAAGTGAGGCAAAATCATTAGTTGCAAAAAGAATATCTTTACCTGCATATGATCAATGCTTGAAAGCAAGCCACGTATTTAATGTTTTAGATGCCCGTGGAGCTATTAGTGTTGCTCAAAGAGCAGAATATATAGGGCGAATAAGAGAAATCACAAAACAAGCTGCTGCAATTTGGGTAGAGGCACAAATATAAAATGTCAGAATTTTTTTTAGAGTTGTTTAGTGAGGAAATACCCGCTGGACTACAGAAAAATTTAAGAGAAACAATTTTTGAGAATTTTAAAAGTTTATTTGAGGAAAAATCAATTAAATCAAAAAAAAATTTTTCTTTTTCAACACCAAATAGATTAGTTTTAGTTTTTGAGGGCCTAGATAAACAAATCAAAATAAAATCTAAAGAGATAAGAGGCCCTAAAACTAGTGCTCCAGATCAAGCATTAATGGGTTTTTTGAGATCAAACAAAATCGACAAAAAGGATTTATTTAAAAAGAAAACTGAAAAGGATGAATTCTATTTTTACAAAACTGTAGCAACCTCACTTAAAACACATGATTTACTCACTGAATTTATTCCAAAAATTTTAAATAATTACGAATGGAAAAAGTCAATGAAATGGGGTGAATTTGATTTAAATTGGGGGAGACCATTAAAGTCAATCTTATCAATATATGATAAAAAAATTATAAGTTTTAAATTTCATCATTTAGTTTCCTCTAACCAGACTTTTTTAGATAAAGATTTTGAAGATAAAAAAAGATCCTTTGAAAATTTTAGGAAATATGAAAAATTTTTTGAAAATAATGCAGTCATTATTAATCAGAATAAAAGATTAAAAATAATCAATAAATCTTTTTCAAAAATACTAGGAAAAAAAAAGCTAAAAATTAGCGAAAATCCTAAATTAATGGATGAGGTGGTAAATTTAATAGATAGCCCAAATGTTTTATTATGTAAGTTTGACAAAAAATTTTTATCAGTTCCTAAAGAGATTTTGACCTTAACAATGGAGTCTCATCAGAAATATTTTCCAACATTTAATGATAAAAATGAAATTACGAATGAATTTTTAATTGTAACAAATAAAAAAGACCAAAAAGGACTTATTAAAATTGGCAATGAAAGAGTGGTTGATGCAAGATTAAGTGATGCAGAATTTTTTTGGAATAAAGATAAAACTCAAAATTTAGTTAAAAAGGTGTCAGAATTAAAATCAATGAATTTTTTTAAAGGTCTTGGATCTTATTTTGACAAAGTTCAGCGAATGAGAAAAATTGGTGGAATGATTTCAGATGACTTGTTAATTAGTAAAGAAAAAGTGGAATTGTCAGTATCAATTTGTAAAACAGATCTTACCTCCGATCTTGTTGGTGAATTTCCTGAACTTCAAGGACTCATGGGAGGATATTTTTCTGAATATCAAGGATTTGATAAAGATATTTCTCTAGCTATTTCTGAACAATATTTACCAATTGGTCTCAATTCAATGGTCCCAAAAAAACCATTCAGTGTTGCATTATCGATTTCAGACAAGATTGATACATTAGTGGGCTTTTTTGGTATAAACGAGAAGCCTACAAGTTCAAAAGATCCATTGGCATTAAGAAGAATTGCTCTAGGTATAATAAGGACCAGCATAGAAAATAAAAAGAATTTAAAAATACATGATCTTATGAATTACTCATCACGACTTTACGACGACCAAGGATACAATCTTGACAATAAAGATTTACAAAAAGAATTGTATAATTTCTTAAAAGATAGATTTAGATACTATCTTAAGGAAAAAGAAATACGTTATGATATAATCGAAGCTACCTTATCATCATTTTCATTAAATAAATTATTTTCATCTTTTGAAAAAGCAAAATGTCTAAACAAGGTAATTAAGAGTCAAATTGGTATAGATATTAATTCAAGTTACAAAAGAGCCTCAAACATACTAGAAAGTGAAATGAAAAATAATGAAATCGAAATAAATGATACGACCGATCCTGGTATCTTTAAAACTGATTTTGAAAAAAATTTGTATAAAAAAATTAATGAAATCAAGCAATATTACTCATCTATAAATAATGATGAGGACTATGTAAAATCATTATCAATTTTGGCTGAAATTAAAAAAGAAGTTTTTGAGTTTTTCGACAATGTAAAAGTTAATGAAGAAAATGAGAACTTGAGAAAAAATCGTTTGGAACTTATTAATATGTTATGTAAAACGTTTCAAAATTATATTAATTTTCAAATGTTAAAAGCACATAATGACTAAACTTATTTTTAATTTTAATTCAAAAAATATAAAAAAAATTAAAAATCCTAAAAATTTTTTAGGCGGTAAAGGTGCTAACCTAGCTGAGATGGGAAGAATGGGTTTACCAGTGCCACCTGGCTTTACTATTTCAACAAAAGCTTGTGACATATTTTATAATGATAAAAAGAGTTTAAATTCGAAAATAATTAGTCAAATTAAAAAAGAACTGAAGGTCATAGAAAAGGATGTGTCAAAAAAATTTGGAGATTTGAAAAATCCACTTCTTTTGTCTGTAAGATCAGGAGCCAGAGTATCAATGCCTGGTATGATGGATACAATTCTTAATCTCGGACTTAACGACAAGACTGTAATATCTTTAGCCAATAAAACGTTAAACGAGAGATTCGCAAAAGATAGCTATAGAAGATTTATTCAAATGTATAGCAGTGTTGTTATGGACGTTGAGAGCTATTTATTTGAGGAGTTGATAGAAAATTATAAATTAACTAAGGGAGTATTACTTGATACTGAATTAGATGAAAAAGACTGGGATGGTTTAATAAAAGATTTCAAGGACTTAGTTAAAGAAAAAACAAAAAAAGACTTTCCTCAAGATGTTTATAAACAATTGTTTGGTGCTATTAATGCTGTATTTTTATCATGGGAAAGTAATAGAGCAAAAGTTTATAGAAAACTAAATCAAATTCCATCAGAGTGGGGTACAGCAGTTAATGTTCAATCAATGGTATTTGGAAACATGGGAAATGATTGCGCAACAGGAGTCGTATTCACAAGAAATCCGTCTGATGGATCACATGATGTTTATGGAGAATACCTTATTAATGCTCAGGGTGAGGATGTTGTTGCTGGAACTAGAACACCTCAATACATAACTACAAAAGCTAAAAAGGAGGCAAAAGTGAGCGATCCATCAATGGAGGAGTCAATGCCAAAAGTATATTCTGAATTAATTAAAATCCTAAAGAAACTAGAGAGACACTATAAAGATATGCAAGATGTAGAATTCACAGTTGAAAATAATAAACTTTGGATACTACAAACTCGCTCTGGAAAAAGAACTTCAAAGTCAGCAGTAAAGATTGCAGTTGATATGGTTAGAGAAAAGTTGATAACTAAAAATGAAGCTGTTTTACGAGTTAATCCAAATTCTTTAGATACGCTATTACATCCTACTTTAGATGAGAAAAGTTCAATTCAGGTAATTGCAAATGGTCTGCCGGCGTCACCAGGTGCAGCGAGTGGAAAAGTAGTTTTTACCTCTGAAGAGGCTGAAAGATTAAACAACATGATGCAAGATACAATTTTGGTGAGAGTTGAAACCTCCCCAGAGGATATTCAAGGTATGCATGCAGCTAAAGGAATTTTAACAGCACGGGGAGGTATGACTAGTCATGCAGCTGTAGTAGCAAGGGGCATGGGAAGACCTTGCGTTTCTGGCTCAAGTGAAATTGATATTCAATATGATAAAAAAACTTTTAAAACATCCTCAAATGAAATTAAAGAAGGTGACACAATCACAATTGATGGTTCAACTGGAAGAATAATTCTAGGTTCCGTTCCAACAGTCAAACCAGAAATATCTGGAGATTTTTCCAAATTGATGAGATGGGCTGATAATATTAGAAAATTGAAAATTCGAACAAATTCTGAAACTCCACAAGATACCAAAACAGCTAGAGATTTTGGCGCTGAAGGAATAGGTCTATGTAGAACTGAA
Organism: Pelagibacteraceae bacterium AG-339-N18; assembly: GCA_003282055.1. Next base: position 6,063 of record QCAD01000023.1, on the reverse strand, counting down.
CACATGTTTTTTGATGAAGAAAGAATTTTGTCTGTAAGAGAGATGATTTTGTCAAAAACATATGAAGATCGAACTAAAGCTTTAGAAAAATTATTACCTCATCAAAAAAATGATTTTATCGAAATTTTTAAAATAATGCAGGGCCTTCCAGTTACGGTCAGATTACTTGATCCACCACTTCATGAGTTCTTGCCAAAATCAGAAAAAGAAATTGCAGAAGTTGCTTATGTAGTTGGTGCTGACAAAAAAGAGGTGGTGTCTAGGATAGAAGAACTTCATGAACAAAATCCAATGTTAGGACATAGAGGGTGCAGATTGGGTATCTCATTTCCTGAAATTTACGAAATGCAGTGCAGAGCAATTTTTGAGGCCTTATCTGATCTAAAAAAAAAGAGACAGAGATCAGCTATTCCTGAAATCATGATACCACTTGTTTCAACAGAAGCAGAAATAGAAATAATGAAAGATCTTGTAATTAAAACTGCGAAAAAAGTGCAAGATGAAAATAAAATTAAAGTAGCATTTTTAGTCGGAACAATGATTGAATTACCAAGAGCAGCAATTAAAGCACAGGATATAGCTAAACATGCTGAGTTTTTCAGTTTTGGAACAAACGATTTAACACAGACTACATTTGGAATTAGTAGAGATGATAGTGGTAAATTTTTAAATGACTATATTGATAATAAAATTTTTACAATCGACCCATTTGTTTCTATAGATGATGGAGTAAAAGATTTAGTGAAAATTGCTGTTGAAAAAGGAAAAAAGCAAAACAATAAAATAAAATTAGGAATTTGTGGAGAACACGGGGGGGATCCAGAAAGTATTAATTTTTGCTCAAAGATTGGACTAGATTATGTATCATGTTCACCATACAGAGTACCAATAGCCAGATTAGCAGCTGCACAAGCTGAATTAATTGATAAAGATTAGTATTATTAAACTATTTAGGCTTCTATCTTAAAGTCTATAGCTGAAGCGCTATGAGTGAGACTCCCTATGGAGATTCTATCAACACCGGTTTTAGCAACTGATTTTATATTTCTGAAATTAATATTTCCTGAAGCTTCAGTTTCATAATATTTTTTTGCAAGCCTTACTCCAACCTTTAAGTTTTTGACATTCATATTATCAAATAAAACAGTATTAAACTTTAGACCTGTTATGTCTTTTAGTTGTTTTAAATTATCTACTTCGACGGTAATTTTCTTACTTTTTTTATTTTGAATGGCTAAAGAAACTAATTCTTTAATATTTGAACTAGCAATATGGTTATCTTTTATTAAGTATTCGTCACTTAAATTAAACCTATGATTAGTACCACCTCCTAATTTAACAGCATACTTTTGTATAACCCTTAAATTTGGAATAGTTTTTCTTGTACAACAAATTTTACATTTTTTACTTACTAATCTCACAAATTTGTTTGTTTTTGTTGCAATGCCAGAGAGATGAGATAAGAAATTTAGAGCAACCCTTTCTGCGATCAAAATATTTTGAACATTCCCCTCTATAGTTGCAATTAATGATTTTTTTTTTGCAAAAGTACCATCTTTTTTTTTTATTACAAATTTTATGTTTTTATCAATTAGAGAAAAACTTTCCTTAGCAAATAAAAGACCGCCTATCACTGCATCTTGATTCAATATCAGTTTTAATTTTGTTGTTTTATTATCTTGAACAAGATTTGAGGTTATATCTCCTGATGGGTACAGATCCTCATTTAGTGCTAGCTTTACAATATTTCTTATAAAGTTTTTACTAAGTTTTATTTGAGACACAAAAAGTTATCTACCAATAGCAACCATTTTTTCTACAGATAATCGAGCTTTATTTATAGTCTTTTGATCCATAATTATTTCACCAGTCTCATTTTTTAAACAATCTAGTATTTTTGGCAAAGTTATTTTCTTCATATGTGGACACATATTGCAGGGTTTAATAAATTCGACATTTGGATTTTCTATTTGAATATTATCACTCATTGAGCACTCAGTTACCATCATAACTTTTTTTGGCTGATTATCTTTGACATAATTTATCATCCCCGAGGTCGAACCAGCGAAATCACTTGCTTTAATCACATCCGGGGGACATTCTGGATGTGCAATTATTTTGATTCCTGGATTATTCTTCCTAATATCATTTATTTCATTTTCATTAAATTGATCATGCACGATACAAATTCCTTTCCAGGAAATAATTTCAATATCTACCTGAGATGCAACATATTTAGCTAAGTAATCATCAGGTAGGAAAATTACTTTTTTAACTCCTAAAGATTTTACAATTTTAACAGCATTAGCTGACGTACAACATACATCTGTTTCTGCTTTAACATCTGCAGACGTATTTACATAAGAAACGACTGGCACACCAGGATATTTTTCTTTTAGTAATCTAACATCTTTCCCAGTGATCGATGATGAAAGAGAGCATCCAGCAGCCATATCCGGTAATAAAACTTTCTTATTCGGACTCATCAATTTCGCTGTCTCTGCCATAAAATGAACTCCTGCCATTACAATTATATCGGCTGAAGTTTTTGATGCTTCAACTGCAAGCGCTAAAGAGTCCGCTGAGAAGTCAGCAATACCATGATAAATTTCAGGTGTTTGATAATTATGAGCAAGAATTACTGCATTCTTCTCCTTTTTTAGTCTATTAATTTTGAAAATGTAAGGAGCATGAACTGACCATTCAATTTCAGGCATTACTTTTGAAATCTTTTTGTATATCGGATCAGTCGCTTTTTTTACTTCTTGATTAAATTCCATAAGAAAAATTTATCAATTTGAAACCTGCTTGTCATTGATTTAATGTGGGTCATATTTGCGGCCATGCTGAAATTGGTAGACAGGCACGGTTGAGGGCCGTGTGGACGTAGTCCATGAGAGTTCGAGTCTCTCTGGCCGCACCAAAAAGTTAAATTTTTAGCCATCCAGGTATATAAATTTTAAAAGATCCATTTCTACTTTTAAATATTTGATTTTTGTCGAAATTCTTATCTAAATATTTAATTAGTGCAAAAGGGTATTCTTTGTTTATTAAAACTTTGCCAATCTCCACATTGTTGTTGAATATACTCTCATTATCATCTACCTGTCCTTCTATTACCTGAATTGGCAGTAACCTTTTGGAAAGCTTATTTTTTAGTTTAATTCTAGCTGTATTTTCCTGACCAACGTAACATCCTTTTTTAAAATCAATACCATTTAATTCTTCAAAGTTACACTCAATACCGAATAATTTATTTTTTAATCTATTTAAGTCTTTTGGAACTATTCCAAGTTTATGACTTTGCGCATAATAATTTTCAATATTATTGTCTTTTAAATCAAGTTTTTTTAAAGACAAGTAAAGTTTTTCTAAATTGATAACTAATCTAGCACCTAAATTTTTATTTCTTGGATCTAAAATGATTGGATCTTCTCTATATTTAAAAGTAAAACCTAATATATCTTCTGATCCTTCAATAGATAAATATTTTTCATAACCAAAACTTGCAACAACAAATTCGTTGCTTAAGTTGAGAATTTCCACTTTTGATCTTATTTTATATAAATTTAGTTGTTTAAATATTTCTTCAGACTGTGACTTTTCACAATCAAGAAAATAACCAGACTTATGTTTTATAATTATAAATTCATATAAAAATTTTCCTTGAGGTGTCAGTAAAGACGCAAAACAACTATGGTTGTCGTTAACTTTGTTTACATCGTTACTGACAAGATTTTGAAGAAAATCTTTTGTATCAGGGCCATTTAAAAAAAGGATAGCTCTATCTTTAAGTATATAAACACTATTATTCATATTTGCTTCATAATCTTTTTTAATATAATAACTTTTTTTAAAAATGTTAGATCTAATAATTAAAAATGGTCAGTGTTATATTAATGGCAAATTAGAAAACAAAGATATTGCCGTTAAAGATGGTAAAATATTAAAAATTGGAGAGGTATCTCAAGAAGCGAAAGAACTTTATGACGCTAAAGATCAAATTGTATTGCCTGGATGCATAGATACTCAAACTCACTTTAGAGAACCAGGCTCCACTGATACTGAAGATCTAAATTCTGGAAGTAGGGCTGCGGTCGCAGGAGGTATAACAGCTGTATTTGAAATGCCCAACACTAATCCTCCAACATCAAACATAAAAGAATTTCAAAGAAAGCTAGATCTTGCAAAAAATAGAATGTACTGCAATTATGCTTTTTATTTTGGTGCAACTGCTGAAAACGTCAGTCAATTAGCAGAACTAAAAAACTTGGAAGGTTGCTGTGGTATTAAGTTATTTGCTGGTTCTTCAACTGGAAATCTTTTAGTGGCTGATGAAAAAGATATTGATAAAGTTTTTCAAAATAGTTCAAAAGTTGTAGCAGTTCATTCAGAAGATGAGGCGATTTTAGAAGTAAATAAAAAATTAATTAAAAATGGAGATGTTCATTCTCATCCAGTTTGGAGGAGTGAGGAATGTGCTATGTCATCAACAAGAAGAATTGTAAGAATTGCAAAGCAATATAACAAAAAAGCTCATGTGCTTCATATATCAACAAAGCAAGAAATAGATTTTTTATCTCAGCATAAAGGAAACATTACTTTTGAAATTACGCCCCAACATTTAACTATTTATGCCCCAGACTGTTATGACAAGCTTGGCACGTATGCTCAAATGAATCCTCCTATAAGAGACAAATCTCATTATGATAGATTTTGGTATGCGGTGAAAAATAATTTGAATGATACAATTGGATCAGATCATGCTCCACATCTCAAAGTTAATAAAGAAAAAAAGTATCCTAATTCACCCTCAGGAATGCCTGGTGTGCAAACTCTAATGCCCGTTATGCTAAATCATGTAAATGACGGTAAATTATCTCTTGCGCAATTAATTAATCTTGTTTGTGAAAATCCAGTTAAAATTTTTGGAATAAAGAATAAAGGATTTATTACAGAAGGTTATGACGCCGATTTTACTGTGGTAGATATGAATAGAACAATTCAAATTAAAAACGAAAATATCGAGAGTAAGTGTGGATGGTCGCCTTTCAATGGATTTGAATTTAAGGGTACTCCAATGGCAACTATTATAGCCGGAAAAATAAAAATGAAAGATGGCACAATTTTAGGGGAACCCGAGGGAAATCCTTTAGCGTTTAACTAATTTTTCCAGTAAAACTATTCACCAATATTACACCAATCACAATTAAAAATAATCCTACTATTGCTTGCCAAGCTAAGGTTTGTTTAAAAAAAATGTAACCTAGTATTGCAATAGTAAATATACCAAGGCCGCTCCAGGTGGCATAAACAATTGCAATTGGTAGTTTATTAATAACAAAAGTTAGAAGATAAAATGCGGTTAAATAAAATGCAGCTAAGGCAAAAGTCGGTAAAATCTTTGTAAAATTTTGGGATACTGGCAATAACATTGTTCCAGCAACTTCACAAAAAATTGCCCCAACTAGGAATAAATATGTTTTTAACACTATTAAAGAATATTATTATTTTTTAGATCAGCTTTTATCTCATCTAAAATTACTGGATCATCAATAGTTGGTGGCATTTTATATTTCTCTTTATCAGCAATTTTTCTAATTGTTCCTCTTAAAATTTTACCCGATCTAGTTTTAGGCAATCTTTTGATAACTATAGCAATTTTAAATGCAGCAACTGGACCAATTTTCTCTCTGACCATTTGTATGCACTCTTTTGAGATATCTTCGTGACTTTTATCAACACCTGCTTTTAAAACAACCAAGCCAATAGGTAATTGTCCTTTTAGCTTGTCTGCAATTCCAAGAACAGCACATTCAGCTACTGACTGATGTTCAGATAAAACCTCTTCGATTGCTCCAGTTGATAATCGATGGCCTGCAACATTGATAATATCATCAGTCCTAGACATAATCCATATATAACCATCTTCATCAATATGACCCGCATCATAAGTTTGATAATAACCATCGTAATTTGACATATAGTTTTCTTTATATCTTTGATCAGCATTCCAAAGAGTTGGAAATGTACCTGGGGGCAATGGAAGTTTTACAACTATAT
>QCAD01000022.1 GCA_003282055.1 Pelagibacteraceae bacterium AG-339-N18 | reverse complement strand
CCTTATTTAAAATACAAGATAAATGCAAAAAGAAAGTGTCGGTTGAAATTACAAGGTCTAAATTTTGTATTATTGCTATAATATCTGAAAAGGTTTTTTTACTATAATCAATAATATTTGAATTGTAAAAAAAATTTTTATCTCTGTCCCAAATTTCATTTTGAAATGAATAAAAATTTAAATCCAGTTTTAACAATTTTTGAAAACTTTTAAGCTCAATTGATCTATATGGCTCTTTTGGTCCAAAAAAATTTCCAGACCAAATTAAGCCAATATTTCTCTTTTTTTTTGATAAAATTGACCCCCATTCAATTTTTTTATCTTTATCAAAATTAATAAGTTCAGAAGTTTTTGACTCCGCATTTTTATAAAAATATTTATTTAAAGAACCCAATGAAATTTGATAATCATATTTTCTATTTTGAATTTCACTAATTTCACAAAAATTAATATTTTTATACTTTTTTTTAAAAATCGATAAAAGTTTACCATAAACTAAAAAATCTATTTTTTTACATAGTGGAGATAAACTAATTAAAAATTTTGAAAATTGTAATACATCGCCCATACCTTGCTCTGAAGTAATCAAAATCGATGAACTTTTTAAACTTTCACCTTTCCATAAGCTTATATTTTCAAAAATTTTCTTTTTTTGCATACTTCTTCTATGCTCGTACAAGTCCCAGCCTTTTTCAAATTCACCCTCAACTAAATGAAGTATACCTCTGGTAAACTTTAGATCTCTCATATTAGGATAGACTTTTAAAGCTTCATCAATTGTTTCTATTGCTTTTATGTTATTGTTATTTATCATTAAATAAATCTTTGCCAATTTTGTATATGCTATATAATTTTTTGTTTCGTTAATCATGGATTTTAAAAGTTCTATTGCTTCTTCAGTTTTCGCTTTAGATAACAAGTATTCAGATTTGTTTAATTTAAACTCAATATAATTTTCATCAATCTCCCTTGCCCTATTATAATAATATTCAGCCTCATCTACTTTTCCAATTCTAAGATATAAATTTAAAAGATTATTTATTATTATTTTATCGTTTTTATCAAATTCTAATGCTTTATGATAATAATTCGTAGACTCATTTATATTTTTATCACTGAAACAGCATTTGGCCAAATTATTGAATAAAATTTTTTTTTCTTTAAAATCGGTTTTTTCTACAATCTTATATAATGCTATCGCATTTTTATAATCATTATTTAAATCGAAAGCTAAAGCCAGATTAAAATGGGATAATGGATTTTTTTTGGTATCATATTCAATTACTTTTTTCCCGTTTTCAATAGCTGATATGTAATCTTGTTGTTTTAAATTAAGTTTAAAAAGATTTTTATACGGATCAACAAAGTTTTGATTCAGATCTATTGATTTTAAAAAGTTTTCTTTTGCGAGCTCAAGTTTATTCTGCTTAAAAAAGATAACACCTTTGATATTTAGTATTAAATGTTCAATTTTTTTTTCTTTGTTTTTCTCACATAATTGAAGAGCTTCTGTTAATTGATTGTTACTTAAATAAGCTATTATTTTTTTTAAAATTGCTTCCATTCAGATTGTTACTAATTTAACTGTAAAATTAATCAGTAAAAATAGTTAATAAATCAATAAACGCAGGGAAAATCTAATATTTTTTTCAGTGAAATAAATTTTTTTAATTTTAGGAAAAAATTACAAAACCAAATAAGATAAGACCAGTGGAAGCTGCTGCAGAAAAATAAAACTTTTTTCTAATCTCTTTTTTTTTATCTAATTTTACCCTGTTCAGAAGTACGTTTATATCTGTGCTGCTTCTTCTAAACTTTAGGCTCTCAGAATCAGAGTATTTAGAAATTAATCTTTTTTTAACCGACTTCCCTAGAAATTTCATGTCTTTATTAAAGCATTGTTTCTAAGTATAATCAAATAAATTACAAAGAAAAATAAATACCAAGTGCGGCAAGTAGCAAAGCACATAAAGAGAAAATCGATAAATTTTTTTTAAACTCCCTGCTCTCTTTTTCCTCAAGCTTTGACCTCAAAATGGTTATATCAACTCTATTGCTTTTATTTTTCTCAAGAATTGGAGATTTTTTAAAGTCTATATTATCATGTGGAGAGTTGATATTTTTATTTTTTTCTAAAAAATTTTTTGTTCTCATGCTGTTATTTAAGCACTCTAATTGAAATCATACAAGTTTTTAAAAAGTTCAATCTGGGTCAAGAATGAATTGACATATGTCCAATATGGGTCTTAATTAAGCTTTGTTTAGATTATGAGTATTCAAGAAATAGACTTTTCTAAAACCCTCACAGATAATCAAATCTATGAGTGCATAATGAGTAACTACTCGGCATTAAGCAAAGAATGGATCGCTCACCAATGGAATTGGATTAATAACATCTATTCTCCGTTTAAGGATCATTACAAATACTTGATAATAATTTCTTTAATTGAAAAAACTCTTCAATTTTATGATCAAATGAATATTCAATATTCGTATGATGAATATTATTCCCAACAGTATGTACAAATTGAAAAGTTTAGTATTATTGAACTTTGTAAAAAATTGTATTTACCCAAAGAGACGGTTAGAAGAAAAGTTCTAGAACTAGAAAAAGAAGGAGTAATAACTCGAAAAAAAAAAAAAATAATAATTGATGTTAAAACTTTTCATTATGTAAAACCACATAATCAAATAAAGTTTTCATCTAAATATATTCATTTAATATCGCAATTTTTAAATCGAGAAAAAACTTATTTGAAAAAACTTGAGCCAAAAATAATTGAAAATTTGATTAAAAAAAAATTTACACTTTGCTGGAGATGGTTTTATAAGATGCAAATACCATTATTTATTGGTTACCAAAAATATATGGGAGACTTAACTACGACTCATATTTGGGGAACAGTTTGTTTAAATCAAATCTTAAATGTCTCAAACCAATTTGATATAAAAAAAAATAAAATTCCATTAGACCATTTTACCACAAGTGGTATTTTAATAAATAATCTAGGAAGTGATATAGGTGTAAGTGCAATGTCTATTTCAGATATGACTCATATACCTCGAGCAACAATTATAAGAAAATGTAAATATTTAATTAAAAATGATTTGATAAAAATAAATGAAAAAAAACAGTACATTTTGGGTTCAACAAACTTTAAAAAAATTCTACCTTATCAGACAGAAGTTTTTTGGTTTAAAGCAAAGTTTATTAGAAAAATTTTAAATCTGCTTATAATTTCATAAAAACCTTTTTTTAAAAAAATTTTAATGTACTGTATATTAATTGTTAATTTCATTTAAAAGAGATGGAAATAGTAACTAAAATAGCACCTATCATACTCGCATTAATAATGTTTGGTTTGGGTTTAGGTTTGAAAATTGAGGATTTTACCAGAGTATTAAAAACACCAAAAGATTTTGTTGTAGGATTTATTTCTCAACTAATAATTCTTCCAATAGTTGCTTACTTATTAATTGTTATATTAAAAACACCGCCCGAAATGGCCATTGGAGTTATGATTATAGCTGCTGCACCAGGTGGGGTTACATCAAATATATTAACTCAATTTGCTAATGGAGATGTTGCTTTATCTATTACTTTAACGGCCATAATTAGTTTGATTTCTATTATTACAGTGCCTCTTATAATTTTTACATCTGCTGATTTATTTGGAATTACAAATATCTCTCAAAATATTTCAATGATTGGTATAGCGTTAAAAATGTTTTTCGTTGTAACTGTTCCAGTTATCTTAGGAATGATTGTAAGAAGATTTGCCGAAAATTTTGTAAATTCAAGAATTCAGATATTTGAAAAGCTTAATTTAACATTATTTATCATCTTTTTTATAGCTGCATTTTATGAGGAGAAAGAAAGCTTCATAGATTTTCTAATGCAAGCTGGTTTTATTACTCTGGCTCTAAACATAACAATGATGATTATAGCATATTATCTTGGTAAAACTTTTGGGTCAGGAATTAAACAGCAAAAATGCATTGCTTTAGAATGCGGATTGCAAAATGGTACTTTGGCGATATTTGTTTCTACGCAATTATTCGGTACAGATATTATCTATATAACCCCAACTGCTGCTTATGCTTTAATTATGTATATTACTGGTATTACCTTTGTTTTTTTTCTGAAGAATAAAGTCTAATTATTTTTAAAATTTGTTTGTTTTAGAGGTTTGCTAATTAATTTTAGAGAATATTTCTTTTTTTCTACCTCAATATATAAGCCTTTATTTTTAAGTTCATCATTAGAAAAATCGGTAGTAATATACCCGAAGACTAAATTTTTCTTAAAATTAAATGAATAGTTTCCAGAGGTTGACCTTCCTATAATTTTATTATCCAAATAGATAGGCTCATCGTGAAGTAACAATGGTTCTCCTGGCTTACTATTTCTTAAAGTAAACATTGCAAATCTATTTATAATTCTCAACCTCCTAAGTTTCTCTAAGGCTTTTTTGCCAATAAAATCCTCTTTTTTTTTGGTACTTATCGTGAAAGATAAACCTGCCTGATATTGGTTTTCTTCAGGGGAAATATCATGTCCCCAATGTAAAAACCCGCTCTCCATTCGCATAATATCCATTGCGTGCATACCACAGTTTGAAAGATTTAATTCTTTACCTTTATCTATTAGTAACTCATAAACTTTTTTGGAATAATTAGACTTTACATATAATTCAAAACCTAATTCACCTACATAAGATAATCTTTGCGCCCAACATATAATCCCTTCAGTTGTAATATATTTACCTGTCCCAAATTTAAAATTATCATTTTCAAAATTATCTTTAGAAATTAATTTCATTAAAGCTCTGCTTTTTGGTCCAAAAATTCCAAATACACAAAAATCATCTGTAACATCTTTTAATTCTATATCCTTAGATAGGTATTTATTTATGTGAAATTTATCTCTTTCTCTTGTTGCTGCAGAACTGATTATCCGAAAATGATTTTGATCAACACAAACTACTATAGAATCTGTTTCAATTCCACCATCAGGGTTTAACATATTAGTATAAGTACATCTACCAATCTCATTTTTAATATTAGCTGTGCATATTTTTTGCAATTCCTTGTGTGCTTTATCAGATTTAATCTCAAATTTGGAAAAAGGAGTTAAATCAAATAAGCCAACATTTCTGATAGTATTGTTTGTTTCATATTCTGCTGAAGGATACCAGTTTTGGTAATTGTAACTATATTCATATTCAGTTTTTTCTCCGTCTAAAGCAAACCACATAGGTCTTTCGTATCCGCCTGAAACACCAAAACATGCCCCAAAACTTTTTAATTCTTTGTGATAAGGAAGAACTTTTACATTCCTAGATGTTTTGTGTTGCTTATATGGCCAGTGCATTCCATATAAATCTCCTAAAGACTCAGTAATTCTCTTTTTAATAAATCCTAAGTCAGAATGAAATTTTTGAAATCTTTTAATATCATAACAAAAAATATCCTCATTAATATGTCCGTTAATTAACCATTCTGCAGTTACTTTACCAACTCCACCTCCACTTCCTATGCCGATACTATTAAGACCACAACATACAAAAAAATTTTTTACTTCAGGAACTTCTCCTAATAATGTATTAGTATCTGGAGTGAAAGACTCAGGACCTGAAAAAAATTTTCTGATACCTGCGGTTTCTAAAATTGGAAATCTTTTCATTGCAGAAGCCAAATACGGTTCAAAATGTTCAAAATTTTCTTGAAATTCGCCAAACGAAAAATCTTCTGGCACTCTATTAATTTTATTCCAGGCGGGAATAGATTTAGACTCAAAGATTCCAACTAATATTTTTCCTGCATCCTCTTTGATATATGTTCTGTTATCAAAATCTCTAATGACTGGTAAAGTTTTTGGAAGATTTACAATTGGCTCAGTAATAATATAAAAATGTTCAGCAGGATAAAGGGGAATACTTACTCCAACTTTTTCTCCAATTTGACGCGACCACATTCCAGACGCCAAGACTATATATTCACAATCAACTCTTTTCCCATTTACTTTAATACCAGAAATTTTTCCATTTTTTATTAAAATTTCATCTACAGGAGATTTTTCAAAAATTTTTGCACCTTCCATTCTTGCTGCTTTTGCTAACATATGTGTAACACCTGAGGGATCTGCTGAACCATCACCAGGCATTAATATTCCTCCTAACACCTCATCAGTATTTACAATCGGGTAATTTTGCTTGATTTGATCTTTATCTAAAATTCTTACATCTACATCATAAAGTTGCGCTGTCGTTGCTTGTCTTAGAAGTTCTTGCCATCTTGCTTTATTTTGAGCAATTGAAAGTGCCCCATTCAATCTTAATCCAGCTGAGTGATCAACTTTTTTTTCAAGCTCTTTATATAAATCTAAAGTATATTTTCTTATCTTAGTGATTGCTGCTGACGGACCTAACTGACTTACAAGGCCAGCTGCATGCCAGGTGGTACCTGATGTTAACTGATCTCTCTCTAAAAGAATTGTATCTTTCAACCCAAATTTTGCTAAATGATAAGCTACAGAACAACCAACTACACCACCGCCTATCACGACAACTTTTGTTTTTGCTGGAAGTTCTTTACTCATAAAAATTATGATATATCAAATATAATATATTTGATAATTAAGATTTAATAAATGAAAATAATAGTTACTGGATCATCTGGCTTTATCGGTTTTCATGTTTCAAAAAAACTTCTAGGCAGCGGAAATAAAGTTCACGGAATAGACGCGATGAACAACTATTATGACGTTAACCTCAAAAAAGCAAGATTAGCTATACTTAAAAAATATAAAAATTTTTCATTCTCAAAAGCAAAAATTGAGAACAGTAAAGATTTAGGCAAAGCCTTTAAAAAATTTAAACCCACTGTAGTCATCCATCTGGCAGCTCAAGCAGGTGTAAGATATAGTATTGAAAAACCCCGAGTGTATTTGGATTCGAATATAACTGGTACTTATAACATTATTGAAATTGCAAAAAGATTAAATGTGAAACATCTTATAATGGCTTCAAGTTCTTCAGTGTATGGGGCAAATAAAAAGATTCCATTTAAAGAGGTAGATAAAACAGAAACTCAGATGAGTATTTATGCTGCGACTAAAAAATCAAATGAAAGTATGGCTCATGCTTATTCAAATATTTGGAGGATTCCAATAACAATGGTTAGATTTTTTACAGTCTATGGACCATGGGGTCGGCCAGATATGGCTTTGTTTAAGTTTACAAGAGGAATATTAAATAATAAAAAAATTGATGTATATAACAATGGTAAAATGTATAGAGATTTTACCTATGTAGACGATATAGTTAATGGAATAAATTTATTAATAAGCAAAGTACCAAGCACAAAACAATTAGGAAAATATAAAAATGACAGTCTCTCACCAATTGCACCATTTAGAATATTAAATATAGGAAATACAAAAAAAGTTTATTTATTAGATTTTATAAAGGAAATTGAGAAAGTATTAGGAAAAAAAGCAAAGAGAAATTATATGCCTTTACAAAAAGGTGATGTTAAGCAAACTTTATCTAATACAAGCTTGTTAAAGAAAATAACTAATTATAATCCAAAAACAAATTTTAAAACTGGAATAAGAAATTTTTTAGATTGGTATTTAGAATATTACAATTAAATAAATTCAGAAGGTTCAACATACTCATGACCAAATGCATCTGCTACAGCTTTGTAAGTGATTTGTCCTTTACATACATTTAGGCCTGCTAAAAAATTTTTATCTTCTTTTAAAGCTTTTTGATAACCTTTATTTGCTAATTTTACTAAATAAGGAAGTGTAGCCTGATTTAATGCCAAAGTTGAAGTTCTAGGAACCCCACCTGGCATATTTGCGACACAATAATGAACAACATCGTCAACAATGTAAGTTGGATCTTCATGTGTAGTTGGCTTACTTGTTTCAACACAGCCTCCTTGGTCTATTGCGACATCAACAATAACTGAACCTCTCTTCATTAATTTTAACATATCCTTAGTAACTAATTTCGGTGCCTCTGCTCCAGGAACTAGTACTCCTCCAACTAATAAATCCGCCTCTGCCACTAATTTATTTAAATCTATTTTATCACTTTGTTCTGGTATAATTTTATCTCCAAACATTTTAACTAATTGTTTTAGTCTTGCTTCCGATTTATCTACAATATGAACTTTAGCTCTCATACCGCTAGCAATTATTGCTGCATTTTCCCCTACAACACCACCTCCTAAAATTAATACATTTGCCGCTTCACCACCTGGAGCTCCACCTAATAATACTCCTCTACCTTTTTGATTTTTTTCTAGACAATGTGCTCCAGCTTGAACTGACATACGACCTGCTACTGCACTCATTGGGGCCAATAATGGTAATCGACCATTATCGTCTGTTACTGTTTCATAAGCTATATTTATACTTTTAGATTTTATTAATCCCTCAGTTAGTTCTTTTGCCGCTGCTAAGTGGAGATAAGTATATATAATTTGATTTTCTTTAATCATATCCACTTCAACTTTTTGAGGCTCTTTGACTTTAACAATTATATCTGAGTCATTAAAAATGTCGGACGCACTTTTAGCAATTTTAGCTCCAGCTTTAATATATTGATCGTTTTCAAATCCTGCTTCAAATCCACCATTATTTTCTAATAAAACTTGATGTCCTTCAGAGACAAGCGTTTTGACACTATTTGGGGTTAAGCCAATTCTATTTTCTTGAGGTTTAATTTCCTTAGGTACACCAATTCTCATTAATGAAATTTAATTCTTTTTGCTTTTGGCGTAATTCGTAATACCAGTTCTTAATTTTTCAATAATTTCATCAATATGTTTTTTTTCACAAATAAACATTGGTGCAATAATAAGTGCATCTCCAGTAGCTTTAAAATTCACTCCTGCATCATAACAATGCTTGAACGTTGCGAGTCCTGCTTTACCAGGTCTACCATCCATTTTAATGTCTATCCCACCCATCATTCCATATCCTCTTATATTTTCGACAACATCAATATCTTTTAAAGAAAATAAACCTTCTTGAAAATAAGGAGCAAGTTCTTTTGCTCTGTTAAAAATATCGTCTTTTTCAAATATATCTTGTACTGCTAATGCAGCTGCTACTGAAATAGGAATTCCTGAATACGTATACCCATGAAATAATTCCACCGCACCTTTGGGAGTTGCATCAAGAACTGCATCATAAATTTCCTCTTTACAAGCGACAACACCAAATGGAACAATACCATTAGTTGTAGCTTTTGCCATTGTCATTATATCTGGCGTAACGCCAAATTCTTGAGCTCCGAAAGGAGAACCTGTTCTACCCCAACCTGTTATAACTTCATCAAAAATTAAGAGAATGTTGTGTTTATCACATAGTTCTCTTAGTCTTTGCAAATATCCAACTGGTGGAACTAAAGTTCCTGTAGATCCTGCTATGGGTTCAACTATACATGCTGCGATATTTTCTGAACCAAAATTAGTGCAAATTCTTTCCAAGTCATTAGCTATATCTGCTCCTGTTTCAGGTTGACCAGATATAAATTTATGTTCGTCCAGATGTGTGTGTCGCATATGGACTACCCCTGGCATAAGAACACTCGCATATGCTTTAACGTTGTTAATCATTCCTCCAACTGAAGTTGCACCTATGTTCATCCCATGATAGGCACGTTCTCTACCAACAAATCTAAATCTTTGTCCTTCACCTCTCGCCTTGTGATAAGCAACACTTATTTTAATTGCTGTTTCTACTGCTGTAGATCCGCATATTGTATAAAAAATTTTATTTAAGTTTCCTGGAGTGTGTTTTGAAATTCTAGTAGCTAATTCAAATGATCCACCAAAGCCTTGTTGGAAAGGTTGGCAATAATCTAAAGTATTAAGTTGGTTAGTTATTGCTTCAATAATTTCTTTACGTCCATGTCCTAATGGATTGCAAAATAATCCAGAGCTAGCGTCAATTTGTGTTTTTCCATGGTGATTCTTTAAGTATACGCCTTTCGCTTCTACGATCAGTTTTGGATTTTCTTTAAAGTCTTTATTTGAGGTAAAAGGCATCCAATGTTCATTTAAAGAATTAGGGACTAATGTTCTTTTTTCAGAGCTCATAAATTAATTTTTTAAATCGTGTTGGATTAATCATTAGACTAATTAGGTCCAATTAACCACCATAATAATTGTCACAACTTTAAGTTGTGTAATTAGAATGATCGTTTTTTTGTTTTACTTCTTGGTCAATTTGATCTTAAAATTGGAACATATAAATAAACAAGGAAGAGGAAAAATGAAAAAAATAATTAGTTTTATTCTTGGGTGTTTTGTAGCTCTTAATCTTTCGATTTCAGTTGCTAATTCAGCAGCTAATGAAGTTAGAGTTGCTTACTTCTTAGAGTGGCCTAGTCCAAACCTTGAGGACATGCAAAAGAAAAACTTTGCAAAAGCTTTGGGTGTACCGGTTAAATGGACTAACTTCACAAATGGTGGAGCAATGACAGATGCAATGTTGGCAGGAGATATTGACATTTCTTATTCACAAGGTTTAGTACCTTTTATTAATGCAGTTAAATCTAAAGCTCCAATCAAACTTGTAGATGTAGCTATGGAATATGGAATGGGTGGAACAACTTGTGTAACCTCAAATGCATCTGGAATTACAAAAGCAAATGCTACAGAGCTTGAAGGTAAAAAAGTTGCTGTACCACTAGGAACAATGGCTGAATACGTTTTTGATGAAAGTATGAAAGTCGTTGGCGCTGATAGAAAAAAAATGGACATCATTCAAATGGATCCTGAAGAAGGTGCTGCTGCACTTGTAAGTGGAGATGTTGTTATGGCATGTTTATTTGGTGGTAACTCTATCAAAGCTGCTACAGCTATTGGATCTAGATTACTTACTGTTCAGGAAGCTAGAGATGCTGGAATCTTGGGTATAGATATTACTTCAGTAACTACAAAGTTTATGAAGGAAAACCCTGGAATGCTTAGAACTTTTATAGAAGTAACTCATGAGGCTAACGCTAGATATAAGGCTGGTAAAGCTGATATGAATGCGATGTCAAAAGCTTCAGAAATGAAAGTTGCAGATATGAAAGAAACTTTAAGTGGCTTTAAATTTCTAACACCTGAAGAAACTAAACAGTCTATGGAAAGTGGAAATCTTAAAGGGTTCCTAGATGGTATGGGAACACCAAGAGGAAACGTAGATACTAGTTTCTTACCTTTGTAATATTAAGGTAATTAAAATTTTAATAGGCGCCAATTGTAATAAATTGGTGCCTATTTTTTTATTAAAAATTCAAATATAAAGTTTCTATATGAGCGACCTAATTTCTCAAAATTTAAATATGATTTTTAAAACTCCCAAAGGAGAAAGTGTTCATGCATTAAAAGATCTAAATTTTACTCTAAAAAAAGGGGAACTACTCACTGTTCTTGGTCCGTCTGGTTGTGGAAAAACAACCTTACTAAATATCACTGCAGGTTTCATTAGACCAACCTCTGGCAGCATTACTTTAAATGAAAAGGAAATAGATGGTCCTGGAGTTGAAAGAGGAATGGTTTTTCAACAAGGTGCTTTATTTGAATGGTTAACAGTTTCTGAAAATGTCAATTTTGGATTAAGAATGAAAAATAAGGATCCAATAGAAACTCAAAAAAAAGTAGACGAGTGGTTAGAAATTGTTGGTTTAAAAGGTTTTGGAAATACACCCACTTATCAACTTTCTGGTGGCATGCAGCAGAGAGTTGCACTTGCAAGATGTTTAATAAATGATCCGGATTTGATTTTGATGGATGAGCCATTGGGAGCTCTTGATGCACTTACAAGAGAAAAAATGCAGTCTCTAGTTTTAAAAATTTGGAAAGAGACTGGCAAGACAATTATTCTTATTACCCATTCAGTTGAAGAGGCATTACTTCTTGGAGAAAGGTTATATGTAATGGCCCCAAGACCTGGAAGGATACATAAAGAATACAATCTTCCATTTGCCTCAATGGGATTAAAAGAGGATTTAAGAGAGATCAAAAAAAATAAGGAATTTTCAGAAAAGCGAGAGGAAATTCTTGAAATGATTTGGAACATGGAAGAAGAAATTATGGGTAAAGAAATTTAGATGTTAACTCAAATAGTAACTTTTCTAATCTTTTTTGCTGTAGTTGGCTGTATTCTTTATGGAAGAAGATTAATAAGGACTGAAAAAATTGATGCGGTATTTGGAAATCCTGAAAGAGCTTTGGGTGGAACGCATTGGGTAATTGTTGGAAGTAGTTTTCTACTTTTAATTTGGCTCTATTATTCTTGGGATATTGCTAAAGGATTTTATCCAAAATCTGCCAATGAGCTATGCCAAGTCGCAAAAGTAAATGACTCTTTACTTGGGTTAAAATATCAATTCCCCATAGAGGAAAGAGAGTTCAAAAGTACTTCACAAATAAAAAAAGAAAATAGAAATTTAAAGATAATTCAAAATGAAATTCAAAATTCTGCAGAGCTAAATAATAAACAAAAAACTGTACTAATTAATTTTATAAGTAAGACTAATCAACTTATTCCATTAC
>QCAD01000021.1:7500-12686 GCA_003282055.1 Pelagibacteraceae bacterium AG-339-N18 | reverse complement strand
CCATCTATTGGATGTTTTCTCATTCCAAAAGGTGAAGAGAGCCTAGCCCCGTTTATTGGAGTTTTCATTAAAGCTTTTTGAATACTTTTACCATTTTTATCATAATGCCCAATACTTCCTTCTTTATCAAAAAAATATAAAGAATTATCTTCACCATTTAATATTAAATTTGCAAATAAGATATTACCTGTCTCTATAACTTTTTTATCCTCATCAATAAAAGATTCATACATGATTTGAAACTTATCACGTTTTCTTATGTCTCTCTGGAAATCTACTTGAAATCCATAAATTCTTGCAAAATCTAAAATTATATTAACCGGTATTGTTTGATCTACTGCAGATTTATACAGACTGAAAGATATCATATTTTCTTTGTAAACTATTTCCTTCTTTAATTTCATACTTATTAAAAATTTTAGAGGATTTTGAAAAATTAAGTCTAGCTATAACCGGCTTGACTCTTTTTCTTCCGAATTTTTCAATTAAGAATTTCAATACTGTGAGACTGTCCCAACCAGATGACATAAACAAGACTTTATTTTTATTTTTTCCAATTTTACAATAATCTTTAAGTGCGTTTTCATAATCTTCTAAAAAAGGTTTTTCAGAAAAATTTACTTTAGTTTTTAAAGGATTTATTTTTTGATCTAAAATTTTACAATTGTTTTTTGTTATAATTGACTGTTGATTTAAATCTAATCTTTTAATTTCATTAAAAATAGTTTTTTTTAGTGGTGGACGCTTAGAAACATTACTAATCGCATTCAAAATTGCAAAATTATCAAAACTCAATTTATTGCGATTTATCTCTTTAATTAATTTGAAATCATTAGAAAAATTAATATTTTTACCGTTTATTGAGTAAAATAAGTCGTACGATCCTTTATTGTCAATATTAAAAGAAATTTTCTGATTGTGAATTCTTATTATACAAAAATCACCATCTAAATCTTTAAAAGCAGTTTGATTTTTTAATTGTTTTTTAAGGTTTTTATCACTCAAATTTTTATAATAACCTTTTTCGTAATATCCAAAAATATTTCCCTCTAAAATTAAAGTTTGATTTTTATAATTTAGTATTTTTAATTTTTTGCTAGAAAATATCTTAAAGTCATTTAAAAGCCTTAATTTGAATTTAAAGTTATTAAGATTAGCTTTATCTGAATTGGAAATTACGAAGGACATCGTTTATTTTCTTTCCCAATATCTTAATTTTTTAGCTATTGGAATTTCTTCTTCGTACAAATCTGTACGGATATCTCCTAAAGTCTCATCAAAAAGTTTAACCATATCAACTAAAATTTTTAAACCTCTTTCCTCTAATGAAGCAGCTTGATCACTTCCGTACATAGTTCTATCTAAAGTTATATGCCTTTCAATACAAGAAGCGCCGAATGCTGCAGCAAACGCAGAAGGTCCCGGACTAGATTCATGTCCACTGTAACCAACATCACAATTATATTTTTCTCTTAGATAAAGAATATTTTTTAAATTCAGATTCTCAGCTTTACAAGGATAAGTGGATACTGAATGCATTAATGTAAAATCACAAGATTTCTTTTTAAAAATATTTACTGCATTATCTATAATCTTTGGATTAGTCATACCTGTAGAAATAAAAGTGTGTACTTTTCTTTCAGCAACTTCATTAAGAAATTTTTCATGAGTTATCATTGCAGAAGCAACTTTTTGTTTATTTGGTTTATATTTATCCAGAAAATTTAAACTTTCTATGTCCCAAGCTGAGGCAAACCATTTTATATTTAATTTTTTGCAATATTCATCAATTTTATTGTATTCATCTCTATCAAATTCAAGACCTTTTTTTTGCTCTCTTTGTGTAATTCCCCACGGACTATCTCTTTTTTCATCTAAAAACTCTTTGGTATATACAATGTCGATATCCCTTTTCTGAAATTTCACATAGTCACATCCACATCTTTTCGCTACATCAATTAGTTGCTTTGCAATTTTTAAATCACCATTATGATTAATACCAATTTCTGCGATTATTTCACACTTTTTTGGAAAAATTAATTTAAAATCACTCATTTTATTTGTTACCAAATTGTTCTTCCGCCATCAATAATTATATTTTGACCAGTCATATATTTTGAGTCATCTGAACAAAGAAATTTTATTGAACCTACATATTCATTCATGTTAGCTAGACGATTTAGTGGAATTGTTTTTTTTAAATTTTTTTGTAATTGTAAAGATTGTTTATTCAAAACTGGTCCAGGGGAAAGACAATTACATCTTATATTCTTATTCGCCCAATAAGATGCAATGTATCTAGTTAATCCAACAATTCCATGTTTTATCACAGAGTAAGTTATAGGTTTTATAAAAGTTTGTTTTTTTTTATTTCCTATGTAAATGTTTTGATTTGGTGCCAAAACTGATAAATCAGATCCAATATTTAAAATGTTTCCTTTAATTTTCTTTTTAACCATTTCATGGCCGAAAATTTGACTGCATAGCATAGCTCCGGATAGGCCAACCTCAATTTCCTTGTTCCATACTTTAAGTGAAATATTTTCAAACTTATTTAAATTTGTAGAATTTCTTTTAAACTTTGCATCAATTGCAGCGTTATTAATTAAATTATTAATCCAAATATTTTTTTTTTTTAAAAATTTCAAAACATTCAAAATATTTTTTTTTGAAGTTATATCCATCTTTAGACCTAAAATTTTTTTTTTTGGATATTTTTTTTTAAAAAATTTAACATCTTTTTTGAGTTGATTTAGATTTTTATCAGTTAGAACAACATTGTGGTTAATTTGAAGTAGAGCATCTGAATGATATTTACCCAACAGGCCACTTGAACCAGTAATTAATGAATAAAATACCATAAAATAAGTTCCTTAAAATAAAAACAGTGATATTTATATGATAATACAATGGAAAAAAAAACAAATTTAATAGAGGATGTTGAAGACAATAAACAAAGTAATGAATATCTTTCACAAATTTACTCTGAAGCTAGAAGGCCATTCACAAGTTATCCATTTAAACTTAGAGATTATTTAATTGAAGAGATAATAAAATTAAAAACTGGAAAGTTTTTAGATGTAGGATGCGGGCGCGGAGATATTTTAAAAGCTTTTAATGAATTAGATTTTCGATGTGAAGGAGTTGATCTCTCCCGAGAAGCAAAAAAACTTTGCTCACCAGTTAAAGTATCTCAGGTGAATTTAGAAAATAATGAAATAGAATTACTTCCAAAAGACTTTGATATAATTTTTTCAAAATCACTGATTGAACACTTGCATAATCCTTTAGGTTTTTTGAGATCTTGTAAAAAGTTAATTAAAGAAAATGGAGTAGTTGTAATTATGACTCCAAGTTGGTACCACCATCAATTTGGCCCTTTTTATTTAGATCATACTCACGTGACACCATTTACTTTACACTCTTTGAGAGATTTAGGTGGTCTAGCTGGTTTCAAAAAAGTTAGTGTAAAATATTTTTATCAATTGCCTGTGCTTTGGAAATACCCTTATCTCAAGTTTTTTTCAAAAATTATATCTGGATTAAAAGTTCCATACCATCCGATGTATGAAGGACTGACCTCAATAAAGTGGCCTGATAAAATAAACAATTATATAAAGTTTTCTAGGGAAGTAATGCTTATTGCTGAAATGAGAAATTAAAATGAAGGATAAAATTTTTGATGCATATAATTATCTAGTAGAGTCAAATGATGTTGAGAGACTCAAAAAAATCTTTGTTAGATACGAATTATTTAAACTATCAAGTAAAGTCCCTGGCGACATAATAGAGTGCGGTGTATTTAAGGGAACTGGTCATATTTTTTGGCTTAAAATGTTGGATATATTTGATCCAAATTCAAACAAAAAAGTAATTGGTTTCGATACATTTGCTAAATTTCCTGAAACAACCTTAAATTTTGAAAAAAAGACTGCAAAATCTTTTTTGAAAGAGGCAAATTTTAATAAAAAAAATATTTTCAATAACATTAAAAAAAAAATTAAAAATGCAAAATTAGACAAAAGATCAGAGCTAATTAAAGGCGATATAGTTAAAACGTCACAAAATTATAAAAATAAAAATAGAGGTTTTCGTATATCTTTATTACACCTGGATCTAGATACTTATTCTGGAACCAAAAGTGCGTTACAAAATTTTTTTCCACTCGTTTCTAAAGGAGGTGTTATAATTTTTGATGAATATGGTTCGAGAGGATGGGGTGAAAGTGAGGCTATTGACGAATATTTTAAAGACAAAAAATATAAGATCCAAAAAACAAAAAATTCCTCTAAACCTACAGCTTTTTTAATAAAAAAATAAAGTAGATGAAAAATATTTTAATTGTTGGATTGGGGTCTATTGGGCAAAGACATTACAGAAATTTAAAAAAGATTGATAAAAATATCAATTTTTTTTCTATTAGAAAAAAAAGAAATTCTCCGGAATTAAATAAATTTAACCAAATTGTTAAAAAAAGGTTTATTTCAAACAAAAAAAAAATTAAAGAAATCAGTCTTAAAGAATTAGAAAATCAAAAGATTGATTTAGCTTTAGTAACAAATCCTACAAGCTTACATATTAAGACTGCAACAGAATTAGCAAAAAAAAAAATTAATGTATTTTTAGAAAAACCTATATCTAACAATATCGAAGGTGTTGATAATCTATTAAGAGTTATAAAGAGAAATAAATTAATTTGCGCTGTAGGTTTTCAAACAAGATATGATGATCTTTTGCAAAAAATAAAAAAAATAATCAATACAAAAAAATTTGGTAATATTGAAAAATCTTATATAGAACACAAACATTTTCTTCCATATCACCACAAATATGAGGATTACAAAATAGGTTATGCAGCTAAAAAAAGTTTGGGAGGTGGGGTTCTATTATGTTTTTCTCACGAATTTGACTATGCTAATTTTTTATTTGGTTCTCCAAAATACACATATTCATCTTTAAAAAAATCAAATAAATTAAAAATTGATGTAGAAAGTTCAGCTTTAGTAATTGCTAAATACCAAAAAAAATTTGAAACAATTTTCGACTTAGATTTTTTAAAAAAAAGACAAGTACGAAGTTGTAAAATTCAATTTGAAAAAGCTTTTATAGAATGGGACCTGATTAAAAATAATTTAAAGATATTTCATAATAGTAAAATTAAATTTATTAGAAGTAAATTTAAAACT
>QCAD01000021.1:0-2500 GCA_003282055.1 Pelagibacteraceae bacterium AG-339-N18 | reverse complement strand
GATTACTAGTAATTCCAGCTTCATGCACTCGAGTTGCAGAGTGCAATCCGAACTGAGGTATTTTTTAAGGATTTGCTAAACGTCGCCGTCTTGCTTCCTGTTGTAAATACCATTGTAGCACGTGTGTAGCCCAACACGTAAGGGCCATGAGGACTTGACGTCATCCCCACCTTCCTCCAGCTTATCACTGGCAGTTCTTTCAGAGTGCCCAACTAAATGATGGCAACTAAAAGTGAGGGTTGCGCTCGTTGCGGGACTTAACCCAACATCTCACGACACGAGCTGACGACAGCCATGCAGCACCTGTGTTTCGTCCGGCCGAACCGAAAACTTTAATCTCTTAAAGTCGCGACGAACATGTCAAGTGTTGGTAAGGTTCTGCGCGTATCTTCGAATTAAACCACATGCTCCACTACTTGTGCGGGTCCCCGTCAATTCATTTGAGTTTTAACCTTGCGGTCGTACTCCCCAGGCGGTGTGTTTATTGCTTTCGCTGCGACACTGAAAATAAATTTCCAACGTCTAACACACATCGTTTACGGCATGGACTACGAGGGTATCTAATCCTCTTCGCTACCCATGCTTTCGTTCCTCAGTGTCAGTAATGATCCAGAAAGCTGCCTTCGCAATTGGTATTCTTTCTAATATCTACGAATTTCACCTCTACACTAGAAATTCTGCTTTCCTCTATCAAACTCTAGCTGAAAAGTTTTGATGGCAGTTCCAGAGTTAAGCTCTGGGATTTCACCACCAACTTTTTCAACCACCTACGAACTCTTTAAGCCCAGTAATTCCGAACTACGCTAGGTCCCTTCGTATTACCGCGGCTGCTGGCACGAAGTTAGCCGGACCTTCTTATTCGGGTACAGTCATTTTCTTCCCCGACGAAAGAGCTTTACAACCCAAAGGCCTTCTTCACTCACGCGGCATCGCTGCATCAGAGTTTCCTCCATTGTGCAAGATTCCCCACTGCTGCCTCCCGTAGGAGTTTGGGCCGTGTCTCAGTCCCAATGTGGCTGATCATCCTCTCAAATCAGCTATTGATCAAAGTCTTGGTAGGCCATTACCCTACCAACAAACTAATCAAGTGCGGGCTCATCCAATGGTGCATAAAGCTTTCTCTGTAAAGACTTATCCAGTATTAGCACAAGTTTCCTCGTGTTATTCCAGGCCATAGGGAAGATACCCACATGTTACTCACCCGTCTGCCACTAAGTATTGCTACTTCGTTCGACTTGCATGTGTTAGGCGTGCCGCCAGCGTACGTTCTGAGCCATGATCAAACTCTCAAGTTTAAAAACGGCGCACACTAGCTTCTATATAAATTCTAAGAATAAAATTTATATAATGTTGAAGTGTGTACGACAAATTTTGGTAACCTTAACCGTCCACACTTCTCTTCTTAAATATTAACGTTTTAAATAGCTAATTGAGTTTAAATCCCAATAATTCTCTTAATATAACTGTAATTACATGTATTGTAAGAGAAAGTTTGATGCTTATAGGCTAAAATATTAAGAAATCAAGCATTTAAGGATAAAAAATCAGTAAAAAAAGGCTGATTTTATGGACTTTTTTTGATTTTTCAAATTGTTAGGGTAATACTCAAAAAATCAAAAAATTTAATGTTTGAAAAATTAAAAACAAAAATCAGAATTAAAAATGAAATTTTTTTATTATTCTTAGTTCTTCTAATCACAATAGTTTCTACTGCTTACCATAATTACTCTAAAAAAAGGACTACAAATAACTATAAAGAAATTATTGAAAATATTTATTTTAAAAAAACACTTAATCATATTTTTAATAAATTTGAGCCAAGATTTAAAAAAATTTCACACAGAGTAGAGACTGGTGATACCTTTGACAAAATTCTTAATCAGTACAATGTCAATAAAGACGAGATTAAGATTATAAAAAATAAAATATCTAATAAAATAAACTTAAATAACTTAAATATTACCCAAAAAATTGTTTTTACAATCGATCAAACTAATGATTCTATTAAAGAATTTATGTTTCAAATTTCAAATAAAGAAAAAATAATTTTAACTCAAGATTTAGAAAATGAGAATTTTAAAGAAGAAATTGTTTTAACGAAATTAAAGAAGGAAATAGTTTACAAAGAAAATATGATATCTTTCAGTCTGTATAAATCTGCAGTAGATCAAACAATACCGGTTAATATAATTTTAGATTTTGCAAGAATTTATGGATTTCAAGTAGATTTCCAGAGAGACATAAGAAAACGTGATAAGTTTCAAATCATGTATGAATCTTTTATTGATGAGGATAAAAAAGTTATAGAGACAGGTAATATCTTATTTGCAAATTTAATATTAAATGGTGAAGATAATTCTTTATATTTTTTTGATAAAGAAGGAAGTATTGGGCATTATGATAAAAATGGTAAAAGTATTCAAAAAGCTTTAATGAAAACTCCAATAAACGGGGCTAGGCTCTCTTCACCTTTTGGAATGAGAAAACATCCAATAGATGG
>QCAD01000020.1 GCA_003282055.1 Pelagibacteraceae bacterium AG-339-N18 | reverse complement strand
TTATTTATAATTGTTTTAGCTTTAATATTCATAATTATTGCCTCTGCCTCAACAAATTTGATAGTGAACTTTATTCCATCTCAATATACTTTGATTAATTTTTTACCTTTCTCTTTATCTGTCAAAAGTGCGGGTTTTATAATTAGTATTATAGGTTTTGTTGTAGGAATTTTTTGGTTAACATTTTTAAGTCAAGTTGGTGCCTTATCTTTTATTGATACATTTGGAGCTTTTTTTGGACCTCTTTTTGGAATAATGATTTCTGATTTTTATTATATTCAAAAAGGTAAATTAAATAATAAAGATATTTATTCTTTAGAAAATAATGGAATTTATTATTATAGTGGCGGATGGCATATAAAAGCAGTTTATTCTGTAATTTTAGGTTTTATTTTTTCAGCATCAACAATTTGGAATACTAATTTAATGTTTCTTCAATCATTTTCTTGGATTATAGGAGCCTTTGTGTCTGCTCTTATTTATTATTTATTAGCCAAAGAATAAAATAATGGAAAAAATTACCTTTGATTTTAAAAGTAGAACCGCAATTGTGACAGGAGGTGCTCAAGGATTTGGTTTTGATATCACTAAACGTTTTTTAAAATCTGGTGCAAAAGTAATTATATGGGATAACGATCCAAAAGCTATGGAGTTGGCTATCAGAGATCTAAATAATCCAAATTTAAGTTGCAATACCGTGGATGTATCAAATTATGATGAAGTAGAAAAAAATGTTAAGGAAATCACCAAAAATTCTAATATTGATATTTTGATAAATAATGCAGGTATAACTGGTCCGACAGCTACTTTATGGGAATATGACATTGAAAAGTGGAAAAAAGTTGTAGAAATTAATATAATGGGCACATTTAATTGTTGCAGGTCAATAGTGCCAAATATGATAAAAAATAATTATGGGAGAATTGTTAATGTAGCCTCTGTCGCCGGAAAAGATGGAAATGCTAATGCGAGCGCATATAGTGTAGGAAAGGCGGGCGCAATAGGTTTAACCAAGTCATTGGGTAAAGAGCTAGCAGATAAGAATATAGCTGTTAATGTTGTTACTCCAGCAGGAGCAAAAACAAGAATTTTAGATCAAATGACAAAAGAACATGTTCAAAGAATGTTATCAAAAGTACCTAGAGGAAGATTTTTAGAGGTTGAGGAGTTCACTTCATTAGTTTGTTGGCTTTCCTCTGAGGAAAACACTTTTTCAACAGCAGCGGTCTTTGATATTAGCGGTGGTCGTTCTACTTATTAACTTCTCGGTTTTTGCTCAACTATTTTGATATTATTAATTTTAGCTCTACTTAACTTAACATCTTTAGACATAACTGGTGCAAAAATCATTATAGACCAGTAAATTAAGAGTATAAAAATGGATATTGTCTTCATATTATTCATATAGAACTAAATGTTGAATTTTGAATGTTTAAATTTTGTCTAAATAATGTATTAAGAATTTTTTTATTTTTATGAAAATTTTATTAAATATTTTAATAATCACAATTTTATCTATTAACTTGTCTTTAGCAGCTAAATTACAAGTCTTTGATTTTACTGAAACAGAGCTCAAAGAACTTCAAGTTAGAAAGGTGAGAGGAGCTGACAATAAAACAATTTATTCTGTTGGAACTGATGATAACGGAAATTATTTAAAATCAGTTGCTGATAATGCAGCCTCTGGCCTTGGAAAAGAGATTAAGATAAATCTAGATAAGACCCCATTTATAAATATAACTTGGAAAATTGAGAAAGATTTGTCAGGAATTAAAGAAAATACAAAAAAAGGACACGATTTTGCTGCTAGAGTTTTTGTAATAAAAAAAACTGGAGCTACACCACTATCAAACAGAGCCATTAACTATGTTTTCTCAAGTAATAATAAAGTTGGGGAAAATTTCCCTAGCCCATATACAAAAAAATCAATAGATAACGTTTTAGCCAGCACAAAAAATAATTTAAATGAATGGGTAACAGTTAAAGCCAATGTTAAGGAGGACTTTAAGAGATTACACGATCTAGATGTCAATGAGCTTGATGGACTTGCTATTATGTCTGATACTGACAATTCTAAGATGAAATCTATAGCTTATTTTCAAAATATATATTTTTCATCACAGTAATTAGAATTTAAGATATTTTTTTAAATAAATATTAAATAAAGATAGAATAACAGCTACAATAACATCTTCTAAAGGACTAGCTTGCGGATAGCCAAAGTTCCACGCGGTAACCATCACTAACCAAATCACGAATATATTCATTAAATACTTATACCTTAGTTTCTATTAAATAGTTTACTTTTTTGGTATAATCATATTATGCATGAAAATTTTTTTCACACTTTAAAAGTTTATTATGAGGATACTGATGCTGGGGGTGTGGTATATTATGCTAATTATTTAAAGTTTTTAGAGAGAGCAAGAACAGAAGCTCTACATTTAATTGGGTACAGTAACCAAAAAGTGAAAAATGATTTTGGTTTATTAATCATAGTGAAAGCTTGCAATATTGAATATAAGAAATCTGCTAGTCTTGAAGATGAACTAACAATAAGATCTTTTGTTAAATCTATCACTAAAACCTCTTTTTTTATGAATCAAATAATAACTAAAGGTGATGACGTTATAGTTGAAGCACAAGTCCATTTAGTTTTTGTTAATGAATTAGGTAAACCAGTAAAAATACCTGATGAAATTTATTTAAAATTTAAACCTTATTTTTGCGATACTATTAAAACTTAGCTAATTTTTTTGCCTTTTTAAATAAATTTACCATCATTTTATTAGAAATTAACTTCGTATTAACATTTCTTGGACTTGGATGGTAACTTGATAGAATGATCAAACCGTTTGGCAATATTTGTGTTTTACCATGTTTAAAGATAAATTTTTGTTTTAAATCAAACTTTTGTTTATACAGTTTTATACAATTATCGAAAGCAACTTTGCCAAGTGTTACAATTACCTTTAGGTTTTTTAAACTTAATATTTCCTTATCAAAAAAGTTAGAACAATTTGAAATTTCATTACTAAGTGGTTTATCCTCAGGTGGAACACATTTAAGAATATTTGTGATGTAAGTAGATTTTAATTCCAAATTATCATTTAAATTTTTTGAAAATGGTGAATTTGAAATTCCTACCTCATGCAAACATCTAAATAAAAAATCACCAGATTTATCTCCTGTAAAAGCTCTTCCTGTTCTAGTTCCACCATGTGCTGCTGGAGCTAGTCCAATTATTGCAATTTTTGAATTTATCTCCCCAAAGCCTGGTACAGGTCTACCCCAGTAAATTTCATTAATATTTTGTTTTCTTTTATTTGTGCTTACTTTTTTTACAAATTTAACTAACCTTGGGCATTTTTTACAATTTATTATTGTTTTGTTTAATTCGTTTAATCTAATATCCATATTATGAAATTATTAAGATTCTTTATTATAATTTTTATATCTTTAACAACATCAATTAAAGCAGATTTATATATAAATTTAATAAATCAATTAGAGGTTGGAGAAAAATTAATATTTATTAGACATGCATACGCACCTGGAAATGGTGATCCTGCTGGTTTCAATTTAAACGATTGTTCTTCTCAAAGAAATTTGAGTGAGGATGGAAGAAAACAAGCTCAACGTATTGGTGAATTTTTTAATAAAAATAAGATCGGAATAGGCAAAGTGCTATCTAGTGAATGGTGCAGATGTAAAGAAACAGCAAAAATTGCATTTAAAAGTTATTCAACAAATAGTTTCTTAAACTCTTTTTACAGTTCAAAATTTTCAAAAAATAAAGAAAAACAGATTAAAGCATTTAATAACTATATAAAAAATTTAGAGAGTAAGAAAAATTTAATCTTAGTAACCCACTATGTATTTATATCTGAAGTTTTAAATTATGCTCCTTCATCAGGTGAAATAGTTGTTTCAGATAAAAACTTAAATATAATAGGAAGTATAGAAATTGATTTTTAAAATATTATGTCTTCAAAAAGAGCAATGAAACAAGCACAAAAACAAGCCTATGCTAAGCACAAAAGCAATATTACAAATAATAGATCTTCTAAAAATAAAAAAAATCTCTTTAACAAAAAGAAAAAAGACTAACTTTCTTTTTTAAATTTTTCAATTTTTTTACAATTTGAAATTTTCGATATACCCTCTTCTTCATTTAAAACTGTTTTAATAAAAATTTCAGGTTTTCCAATTTCAAATAAAATTTGAGTATAAAACTGAGGATAACCGTGTTTATGAGTAAATATTTTTCCATTTTCTTGATATATGTTTCTAACGTAAGTATTTGACTTCTTTACGCTTAGATCAGTTAATCTATACTTTTGATATGTTTTTTCCTTATATATGTAATTTCGTGTCATGATTAATTCGTCTAGATTTAAAATGTATTCATTCTTTAAAAATTCATCTTGTTTATCATCACATTTACTCATAATGATTATTTCTGATTTAAGGTGTTGGAAGGGTAGAATTGTTAATAAAAGAGAAATTAAAAAACTAATTTCTCTCATTTTTTTCTGCGAAAAATAAACCAATTAAAAGTAGAGCTGTCCAACCGAGCCCTACTAGTCCTTTAATAATATTGGTGTCAGCACTCCATAAATCAAGAAAAAGAGCCCCAAAAACAAGACCAAGAACATATACAATAATTACAATTGTAGTTTTACTCATCTAATAATTTCTTTTTAAAAAGA
Organism: Pelagibacteraceae bacterium AG-339-N18; assembly: GCA_003282055.1. Next base: position 8,584 of record QCAD01000020.1, on the reverse strand, counting down.
GAGATACCATTTTCAATTTTATAAGTATAGGATTCTTTAAAACTTTCTAATTGCCAACCAGTTAATCTCTTTTGAATAATTTCAAGATTTTCTTTTTTCCACTCATCAGTTGTATCTTCAGCTTTCCAGGTTTTTTTTTCTTGATTATTTCTTCCACAACCATAGCAATATCCAGTTTTTGGATCAGTTTTACAAATACTTATACAAGGAGAAATAATCATAATATTATTATAGAGTATAAATAATATAATTTACAATAATTGTCGTTGGACAAATAGTTTCAATCATATATATAATCTCTAGAGTTTGTGGGGCGATGGCGGAATTGGTAGACGCGTCGGTCTTAGGAACCGATAGAGCAATCTGTGAAGGTTCGAGTCCTTTTCGCCCTACCAACAACATATTATGAAAGTTACTGTAGAAAATAAAAAGGGTCTAAATAAGGACATTAAAGTTTTCATCGATAAAAATACAATGAACTCTTATATGGATGAAAAATATGAAGAAATAAAAGGCACTGTGAATTTAAAAGGTTTTAGACCAGGAAAAGTTCCAATAGAAGTTCTAAAAAGACAATTTGGTAAAGCAGTATTTAGTGAGGTTTTAGATAAAGTTTTAAAAGACACTACCACCAAAGCTTTAGAGGAAAATAAAATTAAACCAGCAGGACAACCAAAGTTAGATCTTAAAACCTATGGTGAAGATAAAGATCTAGAATATATTATCTCTGTAACAGAGTTTCCCAAAGTTGAATTAAAATCTATAGAAAATCTTAAATTTGATGAATACACAGTTAAAATCGATGAGAGTGAAACTGAAAAAAGAATTAAAGAGATAGCTAAAAACACACCAAGCTTTAAGGATGCTCCACCAGAAACAAAGGCAAAAGAGGGTGACTTAGTATCTTTCGATTATACAGCTACAGTTGATGAAAAATCATTTAAAGGAGGGGAAGGAAAAAATACACAATTAACTTTGGGCAAAGATTTATTTTTAAAAGGTTTTGATAAACAATTAGTAGGCGTTAAAAAAAACGATCAAAAAATTGTTGAGGCTACTCTTCCTGAAAATTTTCCTGAAAAAGAATTAATAAATAAAAAAGCAAAATTTAGCTGTAAAATATTGTCAGTAAAAAATCCAGAGGAAGTTAAAATCGATGATCAATTCGCAAAAAATTTGGGGGCAAAAGACTTAAAAGATTTAAAAGCTCTAATATCAAAGCAAATTGATGATGAATATAAGAATTCATTAGACAGATTATCAAAAAATCAAATTCTTAAAGAATTAGAAAAATTCAAAGTTGATGAAATTCCGCAAAATTTAGTTGATGAAGAAGTAAAAGCTCTATCCCAAGGTATGACAGACAAAGATAAAAAAAACAGCAAAGACAACTTTGAACAGATAGCAAAAAAAAGAATTAAAGTTGGATTAATATTAAATGAATTTGGTGAAAAAAATCAAATTAAAGTAACAGAACAAGAATTACAGGCTGAAGTTCAAAAACAAATAAGAATGATGCCAGGTCAAGAAAAAATGGTAATGGATTTTTATCAAAAAAATCAATCAGCGCTTGCGAGTCTAAGAGGCACAGTATATGAAGAAAAAATTTTAACTCTTGTTAAACAAAAAGCAAAACCTAATAAAAAAGAAGTTTCAAAAGATGAAGCTGAAAAAATATTGAAACAATCACAAAATCAAGATCTAAATCTCGAAAATGAAGTAAAAAAATATTCAAAGAAAAAAGTAGACACTAAAAAAGAAGAAGTAAAAAAATCCACTCCAAAAACTAGGTCTATTCCAAAAAAAATAAAAAAAGTTAGCAAAAAGTAATCTCAAGTTGTATAAGTAATACGAATCAACTTTATGAATAATAAAATGTTAGATCATATGAGTAACTTAATCCCAATGGTTGTTGAGCAATCAAATAAAGGTGAAAGGGCTTATGATATTTATTCAAGGTTATTAAAGGAAAGAATAATCTTTTTAACTGGTCAAATAAATGACAATGTAGCTTCGCTTGTTACTGCCCAATTATTATTTTTAGAGGCAGAGGATCCTAAAAAAGAAATTTTTTTATACATTAATAGTCCAGGTGGACTTGTAACTGCTGGATTAGGCATTTACGATACTATGCAATACGTTAAGCCAAATATTTCAACTTTATGTATTGGTCAAGCAGCTTCTATGGGTTCTTTTTTATTATCAGCAGGAACTAAAGGAAAAAGATACTCACTTCCAAATTCAAGAATCATGGTTCATCAACCATCTGCAGGTTTTCAAGGGCAGGCAACTGACATAGAAATTCACGCTAACGAGGTATTATCTTTAAAAAAAAGATTAAACGAAATTTATTCAAAACATACTGGTAAAACTGTGGATGAAATTAAATCTGCATTAGAAAGAGATAATTTTATGACGGCAGAAACAGCAAAATCTTTTGGTTTAATTGACTCTGTAGTAGAAAAAAGATCTTAGAGCACCACATATAGCCCAAGTCAATCAAAAACTTGATTATTATAAGTCACTTATATTAAAGTAATAAAATTGATTCGTTTAAAAATTGTATGAACACAAACAACAAAAATATTCTTTACTGTTCTTTCTGTGGCAAAAGCCAACACGAAGTTCGCAAACTTATAGCAGGTCCAACTGTATTTATATGTGATGAGTGTGTTGAATTGTGCATGGATATTATAAAAGAAGAAAGTAAGGAAACATTTGTAAAACACCAAGATGGATTACCTTCTCCAAAAGAAATTTGCTCAGTTTTAGATGATTATGTAATTGGTCAGTCTCATGCAAAAAAAGTTTTATCTGTAGCGGTGCACAATCATTACAAAAGATTAAATTATGAGAACAAAACAAGTAAAAATGTTGAACTTGCAAAATCAAATATCCTCTTAGTTGGTCCAACAGGTTGTGGAAAAACTTTGTTAGCACAAACTCTTGCGAGAATTTTAGATGTTCCATTCACAATGGCAGATGCAACAACTTTAACTGAGGCAGGATATGTTGGTGAAGATGTAGAAAATATTATTTTAAAGTTACTTCAATCTGCAGATTATAATGTAGATAAAGCTCAAAGAGGAATCGTATACATAGATGAGGTTGATAAAATTAGTAGAAAATCTGAAAATCCATCAATTACCAGAGATGTATCTGGTGAGGGTGTTCAACAGGCTTTGTTAAAAATAATGGAAGGTACTATTGCTAGTGTTCCTCCACAGGGCGGTCGAAAACATCCACAACAAGAATTCTTACAAGTAGACACTACAAACATTTTATTTATTTGTGGTGGTGCATTTGCTGGATTAGATAAGATTATTTCTCAAAGAGATAAAGGTACTTCAATTGGTTTTGGAGCAGATGTTAAAAATATTCAAGACAAAAAAACTGGTGAGTGGATGAAAAACTTAGAACCAGAAGATTTATTAAAGTATGGATTAATACCAGAGTTTGTCGGAAGATTACCAATGATCGCTACTTTAGAGGATCTAGATGAAAAATCTTTGATTAAAATTCTTGAGGAGCCAAAAAATTCTTTAACAAAACAATATCAAGAATTATTTAAATTAGATGGTGCAAAATTGACATTTAAAGATAATGCGCTTAAAGAGATTGCAATTAAGGCAATCAACAAAAAAACCGGAGCAAGAGGATTAAGGTCGATATTAGAAAATATACTTTTAAAAACGATGTATGACTTGCCTAGTCAAGAAAATATTGAGGAAGTAATTGTTGACGCGTCTGCTGCAAAAGGCCAATCACAACCTATCATAGTCCATTCAAAAAAAGACACAAAGTCAAAATCCTCTAAAACAACAGCGGCTTAATAACCATAATAACTTATAAAAAGGTATTGCAAAAACAGATTTAATATCCATATTCTTCATATGGACGTAAAAAGCTCATTACCATTGTTGCCATTAAGAGATATAGTTGTGTTTCCAAGTATGGTAATTCCTCTATTCGTAGGAAGAGATAAATCAATTACAGCATTGAATGAAGTAATGAAAAAAGAAAAAAAAATTATTTTAGTTACTCAAAAAAATTCTGAGATTGACGACCCAAAGAAAACTGACATATTTATGTATGGCTGCGAGGGCAGCATTCTACAACTTTTGAAATTACCAGACGGAACAGTAAAGGTGTTAGTAGAAGGAGTTAGAAGAGTAAAAATAGTTGACTTTAAAGATAATGAAAAATTTATAAATTGTGATTATACGCCTTACAATGACATTATAGATGATAATGAAGATCTTTATCCTCTTGCTGTAACTGCAGTGAGACGTATGGAAAAATTATCAACTATTAACAAAAAAGTTTCTGGTGAAACACTCAGCACAATTAAACAATTAAAAGATCCTTCACAAATAGCAGATAATATTGCTTCGCACATATCCGCAACGATCTCTGAAAAGCAACAAATTTTTGAAACTATTGATGTCAAAAAAAGATTAAATGCGATTATTAAAATAATGGAAAATGAGACAAGTATTATTGGCGTTGAAAAAAGAATCAGAGGAAGAGTTAAAACTCAAATGGAAAAAACTCAAAGAGAGTATTATTTAAATGAACAGTTAAAAGCTATACAAAAAGAATTAGGTGAGATTGAAGATGGTAAAGATGAAAATACAAGCTTAAACAAATCAATTCTTAAATCCAAAATGCCAAAAGATGTTGAGAAGAAGTGTCTTCAGGAATTAAAAAAATTAAAAAATATGAGTCCTATGTCAGCGGAAGCAACTGTCGTTAGAAATTACTTAGACTGGATGATAGACCTTCCATGGCATAAAAAAAGTGATGTAGCAATAGACTTAAAAAAAGCTTTAGAGGTTCTTGATAAAGATCATTTCGGTTTGGAAAAAGTCAAAGAGAGAATTATTGAATTTTTAGCAGTGCAAAAAAGAATGGAAAAAATTAAAGGCCCAATTCTTTGTTTAGTCGGTCCTCCAGGCGTAGGAAAAACTTCTTTGGGTAAATCAATTGCTAAAGCAACAAACAGAGAGTTTGTAAGAATGTCAGTGGGTGGTATGAGAGATGAAGCGGAAATAAGAGGTCACCGAAGAACTTACATTGGTTCACTACCAGGTAAAATTATTCAAATGATGAAAAAAGCAGGGACAAAAAACCCGCTTATTTTGTTGGATGAAATTGATAAAGTTGGAAATGACTATAGAGGTGATCCCTCATCAGCTTTATTAGAAGCTTTAGATCCAGAACAAAATACTACGTTTAACGATCACTATCTTGAGGTTGATTATGATTTATCAGATGTAATGTTTGTAACAACCGCAAACACTTTAAATATTTTGCCTCCATTGTTAGACAGGATGGAAGTAATAAGGTTAGCAGGTTACACAGAAGATGAGAAAATTAACATTGCTAATAAGTATCTTCTTCCAAAACAGATTAAAGATAACGGTGTAAAAGAGAAAGAGATGAACTTAAGCGATGATATTATCAAAGAAGTAATAAGAAGTTATACAAGAGAATCTGGAGTAAGAAATCTTGAAAGAGAGATTTCCAAAATTGCGAGAAAAGTAGTTAAAAAGGTTGTGTCAGGAGAAAAAAAAGAGGTAGATATTGATACGAAAAACTTATCAGAATTTTTAGGTGTACCTAAATTTAAATCTAGCGAATTAGAAACTGAAAGTAGAGCAGGTGTGGTCACAGGATTAGCTTGGACAGAATATGGCGGAGAAATTTTAAAAATAGAGACAGTAACAATGCCAGGCAAAGGCCGTATGCAAATAACAGGTAAACTTGGTGATGTTATGCAAGAGTCTGTTAAAGCAGCAAAATCATTTGTAAGATCAAAATGTTTAGAATATGGAATAATTCCACCACTATTTGAAAAAAAAGATTTTCACATCCATGTACCTGAGGGGGCAACACCAAAAGATGGTCCATCAGCTGGAATAGGTATGGTGACCTCAATAGTTTCATCAATCACCAACATTCCTGTTAGAAAAGATGTTGCTATGACTGGAGAGGTTACTTTAACTGGTCAGGTATTACAAATTGGTGGCCTGAAAGAAAAATTATTGGCTGCACACAGAGCTGGAATTAAAGAAGTGTTAATACCAAAGGAGAATGAAAAGGATCTTGTTGATATACCAAAAAAAATCGTAGACGCTATTAAAATTACTCCGATCGAGTTTGCTGATGAAGTTCTAAAAATCGCTTTAACTAAAGAGTTAAAAAAGACAGAGTGGGTTGAGGTTGATTTGTCTAAAAAAGATGACAAATCTCAAGCTAGTATTCAATAAGCATAGATTTCCTCCAATTTTTCTTTAATTATCTTTTTTTATCTAAGCTAATTTATTCACTAGAACTATATTCATATTTTAGGTAACCTATTTTAAATAAATAATAACAAGAGGGAAATAATATGAATAAATTAATTAAAATAATCGTTATATTGTTCTCATCTTTATTTTTAAGTTTTGCTGCAAATTCAGTAGAAGTAAAATTTGGACACGTGGGTAAACCAGGGTCTTTATTCTCTGCCTCTGTTGACGAATTTGCTAAGCTTGCAAATAAAAGATTAGGAAACAAAGGTAAAGTAACTGTTTTTGGTTCATCGCAACTTGGAAAAGACAAACAAGGAATGCAAAAACTAAAATTAGGTACAGTTAATATGTGGTTACCTTCATCAGTAATGGCTTCAATCCATGATGAATTTGGTGTTTTTGATATGCCTTTTATTATTAAAGACAGAAAGCACATGGCTAAAGTTGAAAAAAATGTTTTACCAGGAATGTTCAAAAATCTTGAAGATAAAACAGGATACAAAGTTATCGCTGTATGGGAAAATGGTTTTAGACATATAACAAATAATACTAGACCAATTAACACCCCAGGTGATTTAAAAGGAATCAAGTTAAGAACTCCTAAATCAAAATGGAGAGTTAAAATGTTCCAATCATATGGTGCAAACCCAACTCCTATGTCTTTTTCAGAAGTATTTACTGCTTTAAAAACAGGTACTATGGATGGACAAGAGAACCCATATGCGCAAATAGCTAGTGCTAAATTTCAAGAAGTTCAAAAATACTTATCAATTACAGGTCACGTTTACACTCCTGCTTATGTAACTGTTCATAAGGATCATTGGAATAAACTTCCTGCAGATGTTCAAGATATTTTAGAAAAAGCTGCTCAAGATACACAGAAATTTGTATACAAAGAAGCTGCTAAACTTGAAAAATCTTTATTAAAAGTAATTAAAGATGCTGGAGTCCAAGTAAATGAAGCGGACAAAGGTGCTTTTATTTCTGCTAGTAAAGGGATTTACGATCAATTTGGATCAGAAGTTCCTACAGGTGGTGCTTTAGTTAAAAAAGTATCAGCTTTAGCAAACTAATATAAAAAAAACTTTTATCGGGCCCTCATCCAGAGGGCCTGAATATAGTATGAAATTACAAAATTTTATAAATTCTTACGAAAAAATTCTAAAACTTATACTGTTTATAATGATGGTTGCATTGGCAGTAACAGTTTTACTTGGGGTTACTTTCCGTTTTGCAGGTAGTGCTCTAGTTTGGTACGATGAGGTTGCCGCAGTTCAACTTGCATGGATAACTTACTATGGTTCAGCTTATGCTGCACTTAAAGGTTCTCATATAAGTGTTCCAAGTATTTTTAAAGCCTTTCCACTATCATTAAGAAAATTTTTTTTTGTAATATCAAAAATTGTTGTTTATGGTTTTTTAATTTTATTAGCATATTACGGATATTTAGTTTTAACTTTGATAACAGGCGAAACATTAGTAACATTGGAATGGGTTCCCCAACCATTTGTTCAGTCTGTTATTCCAATTGCTTCATGTCTTTTTATTCTATCTGAAACTTTAAGAATCCCAGAAGATTATAAGAATTTAGTTCTTCAAAATACAGACGAAGAGCAAACAGGGGATATTTAATGATAATTCTTACGATGTTTATGGTCTTATTACTTCTGCTGTCCATAAATGTGCCTATTGCGATTGGGCTTGCGGTAACAACTATTATTGCAATGGTGATGAAGACAGGCACAAGTTTTCTAATTGATACTGCAATTGTAATGTTTGATGGTTCAATGAAGTTTCCATTAATTGCAATTCCATTATTCATTCTAGCTGGATCTATTATGAATAGCGCAGGTATTTCTAGAAGACTAATAGCGTTTGCCTCTGCTCTTGTTGGTTTTATTAAAGGGGGCTTGAGTATGATTAATATTGCAACCTCCATGTTTTTTGCTGAAATTTCTGGATCGGCTGTAGCAGATGTTGCTGCGTTGGGTTCAATTTTAATTCCAGCAATGAAGAAAAAAGGATATCCAGGAGCATTTGCTGCTGCTGTCACTTCATCCTCAGCATCTCTAGCAATTATCATACCACCATCAATACCAATGATTGTTTACGCAGTTATGTCACAAAGTTCAGTTGTTCAATTATTTGTAGCAGGAATTATTCCAGGAGTAATTGGTGGATTTTTTTTGATGTTAGCTGCTTACATAACAGCAAGAAGGAAAAACTTTCCTGTAGAGGAAACATTTAATATTCCAAATGTAAAAAAGACTGCGAAAGATGCAGCACTA
>QCAD01000019.1 GCA_003282055.1 Pelagibacteraceae bacterium AG-339-N18 | reverse complement strand
AAGAAAAAAAATTAATTTCGGAAGGTGGAATAATTGTGGAGGGTACTGCAGGTAACACTGGGATAGGTTTATGTCTTTTAGGAAATTCCTTAGGTTATAAGACAATAATCGTAATGAATGACAACCAAACTCAAGAAAAAAAAGACACATTAAAAAATATTGGTGCTGATCTTAGACTTGTGCCGCCCAAACCTTATAAAGATGATGGCAATTATGTAAAAGTTGCAGGTCGTTTAGCTGAAGAATTAAAAAGCACAAATAACAATGGTGTAGTTTGGGCCAACCAGTTTGATAATATTGCTAATGCAAAAGGCCATTACGAGACAACTGGACCAGAAATTTGGGACCAAACCGACGGTAAGGTAGATGGTTTTGTGTGTGCATCAGGAACTGGGGGGACTATTGGTGCTTTTTCAATCAGCGATCAAGAGTCTTTACCCTTGCTTTATGATTTAATACAAAATGAAGGATTAAGTTTAGGAACTAGTTGTGGAGTAAATATTGCAGGTGCAATTAGATTGGGGAAAGAACTAGGCCCAGGAAAAACAATTGTAACAATTCTTTGTGATAGATCAGATAAATACAACTCAAAGATGTTTAACAAATCATTTTTAAAGGAAAAAAACCTACCTATTCCTAGCTGGTTATAATATCGCATACCAGGCATGTAACAAAACAGTTACATTTTTAAGATAACATTAATTAACGTGAGGAGTTATGAGAAAAATTATTATAATTTTATCTTTTTTAGTTTTCACATATGCTAATGCAGGAATGAGTGATAACGATAAATCAAAAGCATGGGATTGTGTTGGTATTTACATGGCTAACTACTTTCTTCCATCTGGTGAAAAATTTGAATACGGTATGAAAGAAAAATCTATTTCAACCGTAAAAGTTCTTAAAACATACGCTCTTGAAATAGGTATTCCAGAAAAAGATTGGGATGCTGGAGTAAACAAAGCTGTAGATAAACATTACGGTTCAAAATACCACAAAGCTAAAACTGACAAATGTCATACATTTGTTGAGGCTTTAGTTCCTAATGGGGCTGAAAGAGTTAAAAAAGTAGTTCAAACTTTATATTAAAAAAGGAGACAAAATGAAAAAAATTATATTATCAATATTGTTTTCAATGCTTTCAACCATAGCATTCGCTAATTCAGGTAAAATTAATTTAGAAGGTTTTGGATCATGGGATATTACTGCGATAAATGCTGGAAAAGGAGATTTGGCAATTACTTATGATGGAATAGCAAGTATGAAGGACAAAAACAGTGACCAAGTATTTAATAATGTTTCAGTTCATTGTGTAGGGGGATTGACCACTCAAGGTGGAAACTTTGTAGATGAAACTGGTATGTGTAGATTTGATCTTTTTGATGGGGAAAGCGTATTTATAAAATATACAGGTAAAGGAACTACAGGTGTAGATGGATCTGGTGCTTTTGTATTTGTAAGAGGAACTGGAAAATATGAAAATATTAAAGGTAGTGGAACCAGTAGTAGAACTAATCTAAAAACGAAGAAAAAGGGTTTTGCATCAACTTTAAATATATTTAAGGGTGAATACACATATTAATAATAAATAAAGGAGTACTATGTCAGAAATTAAATGTATAAATTTAGGATATGTTGTTCCAAAAGATAAGGCTGATGAGGTTCTAGAATTATTCAAAACACATGCTGCATGGATGCAAGAATTTTACTCAGACTCAAATGATGGTTCTAAGTATTTGATAAGCTCATTTTTCACAAAAGCAGATGAATTTGTAAATCCTGCGGATCCAAGCCAAGGATTGACTGGAAATGTTGTTTTTACAATTAATGAGAGATTTACCTCAATGGATAGTGTTAAACGTCACGTGGAAAATGCAATGAAAAACGATTACTTTCCAAAATTTGGTGAAATAATGGAAAAATATGGTGTTGCTCGAAGCTTGGGTGGAGAAATATATCATTCAATAAGATAAAATTAAAAAAGGAGGAAAATGGAAAAAGAAATGTTAGTACATCTTAAACTTAAAGAAGGTAAATTAGAAACTTTCATGGGTTGGATGCAATCAGATGAAGGTATGAGTGTCAGAAAAAGTGTTGCTTATCCTGAAAAAACTATTGGGGCTATGATACCAGATAAAAGTGGGATGTTATTCAAAGTTAATGTTCATAATGAAGCTGGAATGAAAGAATTTGTAACTGGTAATAATCCTACTGCAAAAGCGATCTATGCAGAGTGTGTAGAGAGTGCTCAGTTATTTGAACTATCTAAAATAAATCTATAAAGGAGAAAATATGAAAAATTACATGGTAACTCACACTTTCAAATCAAAGGAGATGAAAGATAAATTTTCAGAGACAGTTGCGTCAATGAAGATGGAAGATATTGTAAAATCAATGACTAGTGAAGATGCAGCATGTCAAATGACTTGGAATACTCCAGGAGATACAATGCAAATGTTTTGTTGGTGGAAAGGTAAAAATCCAGAGGCTATTAATAAACAATTAGCATCTATGAATGACTTTTTTGAACCTCATAAATTTACTGAGTGCACAGATGAAGTAATGGATTACAACGCCTAGAATAGGCCAAAACTTTTTTTAATTAAATTAAATAGGAAAAAAATGAAAGTAATTTACACAAGAACAATGAGAGTAAAAGATGATGGTTTAGGAAAAGCAATGGAGATTGGGAAAGGTTTAGCTGCAGTAAGAAAAAAACATTACCCCAATCATGATGTTTATTTCTCTTTTCAAATGGGCGGAGACCCAAGAACAATAAGGGAGACTTTAATTGGATCTATGTTTGAAGGTGATAATGATGCTGACGCTAACATGTCTGCAGATCCTGAATATATAAAACTTTTAGAGCAATTAAAAGAAGTTGCAATAGAAGGTACTATTGAAGATGAGATTAGACCAATATTTAGTTAATGTCAGGCTACGCAATATTCAATATTGAGATAAAAAAACCAGAAGAGTACAAGGAATATGTTGAAAAAGTTAAACCACTGGCCGAAAAATTTGGTGGAGACTATATAATCCGTGGAGGTGAAACTAAAGTTTTAGAGGGAAATTGGGAATATCCTAGAACAGTTGTCATTAAATTTCCAAGTTACGAAAAAGCTTTAGAGTGGTATAACTCTGATGAATATAAACCAATTAAACAAATCCGTTTAGAAAACTCAATTGGTAACGGAATAATAATTAAAGGAGTATAAAATGTCGATATTAAAAAGATACACTGACGCAATAGACAAGAAAGACGAAGCAACTATGAATGAACTTTTGCATGATGATTTTAAATTCACGATGCATAAATCTGGAAATTCTTTAGGAAAAGCTGATGTTATCAAATGGGCAATGAGTGGAGATATAAATCAAGATAAAGCTAGAGTTGTATATGAAAATGATGAAGTGGGTGTGCACCATTCTTTAGTTACATTTAATGACGGAAATGTTGAAGCTGTAATGGCAGTTTATAGATATAAAGACGGAAAAATTGTTAGTTTAGAAACTGGCGCTACCCCAATGTCCAAATAAGTGAGGAAAATTTTATTTTTTTTTCTCATTTTTTTTACAACATCTCTATGTGCTGATGAATATCATCAAAAACAAATTGATGAACTATTTGATCAATTAAAAGAAGCTGCAAACTTTGAGAATTCGGAAAAAATTGAGACTAAAATATGGAGTCTTTGGACCACTCACCCTACTAAAGATAGTCTTACAAATCTTTTAGCCGATGGATCTTCTTCTATGTCTCAAAACAAACTCGAGGATGCTTATAATATATTTACAGAGGTAATCGAAATAGATCCAAATTGGGCAGAAGCTTGGAATAAAAGAGCCACAGTATTGTATTTAATGGGTAAATATGAAATGTCTCAAGCAGACATAAATAAAGTGCTGGATATTGAAAAAAGACATTTCGGAGCACTCACAGGTCAAGGTTTAGTACAAACTGCATTAAAGAATTACGAAAAGGCTATTGATAGTTATATTGAAGCTCACAAAGTTCATCCATATATGAAATCTCCTATGATAATGATTGAAAAACTTATGCTAGAGTTGCAAAAACAAAGTATTTAGAAATAATGTTACCAAAAAAATATACTAAAATTTTATTTATCTGTCTTATGAGTTTCAGTATGAGTTTAATTATGACTTTAATAATTACATATATTAATACGGGTTTTGATGAAATGTACTATATAAGATTCTTTAAAGCTTGGTCTATAAGTTTACCCGTAGCATTAGTTGCAATATCATTAGTAGCACCCATAGTACAAAAAATTGTAGATAAAATTATTAAATAGTTTTATTCTTTATAATGAGTAATTTTTCAGGATATATTTTTCTCATATTAGCAATTGTCCTAGGAATAACTTCAAATGGGTATTTAAAATCTACTAACGGATTTACAATCCTGGCTCCAACTATTTTTTGTATAATATCAATAATTGCGTGTATTTTTTGTTTATCAAAAGCCATGGATATTATTCCAGTTGGTTTTACATACGCAACTTATGGAGGTTTAACAATAACAGCAGTAACATTGTTTGGGGTTTTTAAATATCAACAAATTCCAAACCTTTATGGAATAATTGGAATTAGTTTAATAATTATTGGTGTAATTCTTCTAAATACTTTAGGTAAAACTAACTAGAAACTGGCTTTAAGATTTTGAGCATTTTTTTATGCAGAACATTATTTGCTGAGCAAATAATATTCCCAGCTTTCTTGGCATTATCATTTTTCCAAGTTGAAACTACACCTTTCGCAGCTTCAATAATTGGAATTAAGGCGTGGATATCCCAAATTTTATTTCCACATTGAATTACTACATCAAGTTTACCCTCAGCTAAATGTGAATAGCTTAAAGCATCTGAACAAGGAAACTGCATTCTCTTTAAAATTTGAGGAATTTTTTTTTGTTTATTTAGTGATAAACTTCCATGAAAGGCTGCAGATAATTTCATATTTGAATAAGTTGCTTTTTGATTAACAAGTATTCTCTTTTTTTTTCCATTCTCTGAAACATAAGAAATATTACTGGAGGTATTAAAATAAAATTTTCTAAGAATTGGAAAGTTTGCGAGACCTATAATTGGAATACCTTTGTAATTTAGAGATATTAAGTTGCTCCATGTTGGGTTTCCTATCACAAATGATCTGGTTCCGTCGATAGGATCAATAATCCAAGAGTAATCACTTTTAGTTTTTTTTGAGCCAAATTCTTCACCTATAATTTGGTGATTCGGAAATTTTTTTTTGATCTCATTTCTTATAAATCTCTCAAAAGCTCTGTCGGCAGTTGTCACTGGATCATAGCCACTTCTAAGTTTATTGGATACTTTGAAGGGTTTGTTTAATTTGGAATAATAAAATCTTGTCAATTTATAAGCTAAATTTTCAATAAATTTAGAATAAAGTTTATAATCTGATGATTTTAAAATTTGCACATCGCTCTAATACTATTTTATTACTATTGATTAAAGCTAAATTTTTAATAATGATTTAAAATTAAATGAAATTGGAGTTAAAAAATAACAAGGTATTTTTTGAAAGTAAGGGTCTAAAAAAAGAAATTCACCCATTTTGGCTAAGAGAGAGAGTAAATGGAGAAAAATTTGTCGATAAGTCTACTCAACAAAGATTATTTGATCCGACTCAATTGCAGGAAAATATTCAAATTAAAAATTTAAGTTTGTGTAATGATTTTTTAGAGGTAAATTTTAATGACGGTGCTTCAACAAAAATTGCTGTTATTGATATTTTTAAAGAATTCTCAAGTATTAATGAAATTAAACAAATAGAAAAAATAAAATGGGACTCTTCTTTTAGCGAACAAAATACTTTTGAGTTCGATGAAAATTTATTTGAGACCGAAGAAATGTACAAAGCTTTGATTAATTTTTATCAATATGGTTTTGTAATCTTTAAAAATGTACCTACAAGAAATAATTTTATTGTAAAGTTTGCTAACTCAATCGGTAGCGTTAGGCGAACAAACTTTGGGGAATTTTTTAATGTACAATCAAAACTAAATCCTAATGATTTAGCTTATACATCTTTAAATCTAGCCCCCCATACTGATAACCCTTATAGAAATCCTGTGCCATGTATTCAAATTCTTCAATGCATTGAAAATGAGGTATCTGGTGGTTTATCAACTCTAGTTGATGGATACACTGTTTCTGAAAAACTTAAACAAGAATTTACAGATTATTATAAAATTTTGACAGAAGTTAAAATACGATTTCAATTTATAGATCAAACGATAGTTTTGGAGGACTGGGCTGAAATGATTCAATTAGATGAAAGTGGAAATTTTAAACAAGTTCGCTTTAGTCCAAGACTAGATTTTGTTCCACTAATAGACAAAGAGAAATTAGAATTATTTTATTCTGCGAGAAAAAAATTATCTGAGCTATATAATTCTGAAAATTATAAAATTGAATTTAAATTATTACCTGGAGACTTATTAATGATGGACAATTATAGATTATTACATGGCAGAACCAAATATGATGCAAGTGAAGGTAATCGCTTTCTTCAGGGTTGTTATATTGACTACGATAGTACCGAAGGAAGACTAAAACATTTAAAGAGAAAATTTAATTATTAAGATATATTTTCTATCTGTTTTTCAGCATCTCTTATTGATTTTTCATAATCTAGTGACATTTGATCAGCACTCACTACCTCTACCTTTTCTATACCAAAAAAGTTTAAAATAAACTTTAACCAAGGTGTAAGAAAATCTTCATTGCTATTAAGCTTGGTGCCTCCAGAAGTAATTACTAAATAAGCTTTTTTATTCTTTAATAAACCCTCTCTCCTTCCATTCGGTTTAAATTTAAAGGTTTCCCCAATTCTAGCAGCAAGATCGGACCAGGCTTTTAAGGTTGCTGGAGGTCCATAATTGTAAATAGGGGCTGATATAATTATGATATCACTTTCTTTCAATTCCTTTACAAGAGTATCTGAGAGCTTAAACATTTTTTTATGTGTTTCTGTTTGATCCTTAGGATCTATTTTCATTCCTGATTCTGTCAAATTAGATACAAAAACCATCTCGTCATTTAGATCTCTATAGATAACCTCATCCCCAGGTTTTTTTATTTTATTTAAAAGTTTTTTCGCTAAAGCTCTTGAGGTTGAGCCATCTTTTCTTGCACTAGAGTCTATTTGATAAATTTTCATAATTTAGTTTAACCAAAATTTTGTAAGAAAGGGAAAATATTTAGTAAATAATATCCTAAGGCTTGTAATTGATTTGTTAATATCAAAATACCAGTGATCAATAGTATTATTCCTCCTATTTTTGAAACTAGATTAATATTTTTTCTAAAGTTTTTTGAAAATATAAGAAACCTTTGTATTAAATAACCCGATAAAATAAAAGGTAGAGCTAAACCAACAGAATAAAAAGATAATAACAATATTCCTTGGCTTAAACTTTGTTCGGTTGCTGCTAACACTAAAATCGATCCTAAAATGGGTCCGATACATGGTGTCCACCCAAATGCAAAAGCCATTCCTATTAATATAGGACTAAAAACACTTTTATTAATATTTGTTTGAATTCTTTTTTCATAATTTAAAAATTTAAGATTTATTATGCCAATTATATGAAGAGATAAAATAATAATTATTAACCCTGCTGCTATTCTTAGCTCGTAAGAATTTTCTAAAAATATTTGTCCTAAAAAAGTTGAGGCTGCTCCAAAGATTATAAATACTAAGGAAAAACCAACTGTAAATAAAATAATAGGAAATAAATTAATATTTTTCTTATCTACAAGCTCATTAATTGAGCTACCAGAAATATATGAAATATAACCTGGTATGAGTGGTAAGACACACGGTGATAAAAAACTTATCAATCCAGCACCAAAAGCAATTATTAATTCAATCATTATTCCTCTTTAACAACTTTCGATTTCTGTTCACCAAGTTTATCAACTCTTAGAATTATTTCATCACCATCTTTCAAATAATCTGGTGGGTTCATTCCCATTCCTACTCCTGCTGGTGTGCCTGTTGTAATTACATCGCCTGGCATTAAAGTTAAAAATTGACTTATATGTGAAATTAAGAAATTAAAATTAAATATCATTAAACTAGTATTACCAGTTTGTCTTCTTTTTTTGTTGAGATCTAATGATAAATTTAAATTAAACAAATCATCTATTTCATCTTTTGTAACTAAGTAAGGACCCAATGGACCAAAGGTATCTCCAGATTTTCCTTTTACCCATTGACCTCCTCTGTTTTTTTGCCATTCTCTTTCACTTATATCATTACAAATACAGTAACCTAATACATAATTTTGTGCTTCATCTTCTTTTATACATTTAGCTTTACTTCCAATAACTAATGCAATTTCAACTTCATGATCTAAAGACTTTGAGTTTTTTGGTATTAAAATATTATCGTTAGGTCCAATAATACAATTTGGTGATTTATTAAAAACAATTGGCTCTTTTGGAGCATCAGAATTAGTTTCTTCAGCGTGAGCCTTATAATTTAAACCAATTGCTATGAAATTTGCTGGTTTAATTACACAAGGTCCTATTCTTTGATTATTATTAATTAAGGGAAGAGAGTTTAAATTTAACTCTTTTATTTTATCTAAAATTTCAAAATTTAAATTTTCAGGTGTAAAATCATTTATAATTTTTGATAAATTTCGTAAATTATTTTGGCTGTCAATAATTGCAGGGATTTCTTTACCATGCTCTCCAACCCTTAAAAGTTTCATTAACTACCCTTTGATACCAAGATGGGTATACTTTATATTTAGGTAATCTTTAATTGCCATCGACCCGCCCTCTCGTCCATATCCACTTTGCTTAATTCCTCCAAAAGGGGCTTCGGCTAATGCAACCATTGGGGTATTTACTGCAACTGAACCTGTCTCTAAATGTTCAGAGGCTAAATGAGCAGTCTCCATGGAGTTAGTACAAACATAACTACATAATCCAAGTTCATGGTTATTGGCTCTTTTGATAACATCATCAAAAGAATTAAATGATAACATAGGTACTAATGGCCCAAATGGTTCTTGTTTCATGATTGTAAAATCATCCTTAACATCATCAAATATAGTGGGTTCATAAAAGAAGCCTTTATTGAAACCAGCAGGTCTTTTTCCACCAAGTAAAACCTTAGCACCTTCTTTTTTTGTTTTTTCAACCAATTCCTCAATTTCATTTAATCTTTTTTTTGTAGTTAATGGACCCAATTTTGTTGTTGGATCCATACCATCTCCGATTTTTAATTTTTTTGTTTTTTCAATGAACAAATTTACAAATTCATCTTTCTTACTTTCATGAATATAAAATCTGTTGGGGGATATGCAGACTTGGCCGTTGTTTCTAAATTTTGCAGCAATTGCCATATCAGCAGCTTTTTTTATATCGGCATCATCGAATACTATAAAAGGTGAATGACCTGAAAGTTCCATTGTGACTCTTTGAACTTTATCAGCAGCCTGTTTTAATATTAATTTTCCAACTCTTGAAGATCCTGTTATTGAAATTTTTTTTATAATATCAGAAGCTATTAATTGTTGTGCAATACTTGGTGGATCACCTGATAAAAGATTAACAACACCTGGGGGCACACCACATTCTCTACAGATATCAACCATTTCCATTACAATACCAGGAGTAATTACATCAGGTTTAACTATTACTGAACAGCCAGCTGCTAAAGCAGTTGAAATTTTTCTTGCTGACAAAACTGCTGGAAAATTCCAAGGTGTTAAAGCTGCAACAACACCAACTGGTTGGTAATATACATGCACTCTAGTATCTTCAAATCTACTTTCGACTGTTTGTCCATAAATTCTTTTTGTTTCTTCGGCATTCCATTCAAATATATCTGCAGCACCCCCTACTTCACCTTTAGCTTCTGCAAAAGGTTTTCCAACTTCTAAAGTCATCCATTTTGCAAGCACGTCTTGCTTCTCCCTCATTTTATCTGCAATGCTTCTAATAATATAAGATCTTTGCCATGGAGCAGTTTTTTTCCAAACTTCTAATCCTTTTTCTGCTGACTTTAATGCTCTATCAACATCTTGTGCCGTAGCTTTTGATGCGTGTCCTATCACTTCCTCGTTGGCTGGGTTTATTACTTCATATGTTGATTTGTCAGATGACTGACACCATTTACCATCAATAAATTGACCAAATTTTTCGTACATGTGTTTAACTTAGCATTACTGTAGGTTGTGTCTACTGTGTAATTTTTGCTATTAAAAAATTTGTTTATCAATGCTAGCATAAACAATTAACAAAAGGAGACTCTATGGCAAAATTTTATGCTTTAGGAAATTATACTACACAAGGCTTTCAAGGATTCTGTAAAGATCCTGGATCGGATAGATCAAAGGCTGCTCAAATTGCTGCAGAAGCAGTAGGGGCAAAGATGGTTTCATTTTGTGGACTAAGAGGTGCTTATGATTTTATGGCTGTGTTTGAAGGTAGCTTTGAACAAGGTGCTGGAATTAAAATGGCAACCGAAGCAAGTGGAACTTTATGTAATCTTGTGATTTTAGAAGAAACAAATCTAAATGATATTGCTGCTCACGCTGCTAAGATTGCACAAAAGTACAAAGGTGTAGGTCAATAATCAAAATTCATCCATGCCTGATTAAACTTTTGGGCATGGATGAAAGTTAAATAAAAAACCTATGTCAGTTTTTTTAAGTTCTCAGAAAATCATTAAAGATTGGATCGATTATAATAACCATCTTAATGTTTCATATTATCTTTTAATTTTTGATAAATATGGTGCTGATGTTTTAAATGATAAATTTAAAATGGGAGAAAATTCAGCAAAAACCTCTGGTAAGAGTACAATGATTGTTGAATCCCACATGACTTATAATCAAGAGCTTAAGCTAAATGATGAAGTGGAAATTAATTTGGTTTATTTTGATCATGATAAAAAACGTCTTCAATACAAAATTGAAATGGTACACAAAGAAAAAAAATTTTTAGCCTCTACTCTTGAAGTGCTGGCTCTTCACGTTGATTTAAACAATAGAAAAGTCATTGAATTTGATAAGGAAAAAAGTCTTTTAATGGACGAATATATTGAGAAAAATAAATCTCTCTTTAAAAGTGAAGATTTAAAATTTACAGCTAAATTAAAAAAATAAAATTAGTGGTTAGGATTATCGTTGTCTACCACAAGACATATCTCAGATTTTGTTAAAAATCGTCTACCTGTGCCATTATCCAGCGAGAACATTCCACCAATACCTTTTACTGCATCTATTGTAAGATCTGTGTGTTTCCACTTTTCATATTGATCACCGTTCATATAAAAAGGAACTCCACCAATTTCTCCCAACTTTATATCATTATCTCCTAAAGGAAATTCTCCCTCTTGAAAACACATGGGTGCACTTCCATCGCAACAACCCCCTGACTGGTGAAACATCAGTTTTTCACCGTATTTTTCTTTTAATTCCGATAGTAAGTTTAATGCCGAATGTGTTGCAGATACTTTCATATTTTTTCTCTGGCCCATGATAGCGAATCATGGACCAGTATATATTATTTGATTAAAAGAAGCCTAATTTCTTTTCAGCATAAGACACATGTAAGTTCTTATTCTGTCTGTAATGATTAAGCATCATTTTATGAGTTTCTCTTCCAACTCCTGATTGTTTGTAACCACCAAATGGTGAGTGTGCTGGATAAGCATGATAACAATTTGTCCATACTATTCCTGCTTGTATCGCTCTACCCATTCTGTGAGCTATATTACCATTTCTAGTCCATACAGCAGCTCCCAAACCATAAAGAGTATCATTAGCAATTTTTAATGCTTCTGCTTCATCTTTAAATTTGATCACTGATACAACTGGTCCGAAAATCTCTTCTTGAGAAATTCTCATCTGATTGTTAGCTTCAAAAATAGTTGGTTGGATGTAATTACCTTTTTCCAATCCACTATTAAGTTTACCAACACTACCACCAGTTAGAACTTTAGCGCCCTCTTTTTTACCTAGTTCAAGATAAGATTTTATTTTCTCCATCTGTTCAACTGAGGCTTGGGCTCCAATCATAGTTTCCATTTTTAAAGGATTGTCTTGAACAACAGCTTTTGTTCTTGCTACAGCTCTTTCCATGAACTTATCATAGATAGACTCTTGAACTAAAGCTCTACTTGGACAAGTACAAACCTCACCTTGGTTAAGATTAAACATTACAAAACCCTCTATACACTTGTCAAAGAAGTCATCATCTTTTTCCATGATATCTTCAAAGAAAATGTTAGGAGATTTTCCACCTAATTCCAAAGTAATAGGAATTATGTTTTGTGCAGCATACTGCATGATTAATCTTCCAGTAGTTGTTTCACCAGTAAATGCAACTTTAGCAACTCTTTTAGAAGATGCTAGAGGTTTACCTGCTTCTAATCCAAAACCACTCACAATATTGACAACACCTGGAGGTAATAAATCTCCAATAAGTTCCATCATTACCATGATTGATGCTGGTGTTTGCTCAGCTGGTTTTAAAACCGAACAATTTCCTGCTGCAAGTGCTGGTGCTAATTTCCATGTTGCCATCAATAATGGGAAATTCCATGGAACTATTTGACCAACTACACCTAGTGGTTCATGAAAATTGTATGAGTATTGATTGTTAGCTATTTCAGCAATAGATCCCTCTTCTGCTCTAATAACTCCAGCAAAGTATCTCCAGTGATCAACGACTAATGGTAAATCTGCTGCCATACATTCTCTTATAGGTTTTCCATTATCTAAACATTCAGCAACTGCTAATAAGTTTAGATTTTTTTCTAAAACATCAGCGATCTTGTACAAGAGATTTGATCTTGTGGTGATGTCAGTTTTTCCCCACTCTGGGAAGGCCGCGTGAGCTGCATCTAATGCTGCCTCAACGTCTTGTTCATTTGATCGTGCTACTGAACAGATTTTCTCATTTGAAATCGGGCTTACATTATCAAAATATTTACCAGATTTAGGCTCTACAAATTTTCCGTTAATGTAGTTTCCATACTTAGCTTTAAACGGAAATTTCACCTTTAAATGAGAAGTATCTAATACAGATGACACTTTCATTGCTTCTGCACTCATTTTTTTTCTCCTCTTTTTTTTGTTAGTTAGCTTTATGTTATTGTTTTTTCTAGATTTATTTAAACGTTTCTTGGTCGCAGACACTTTTCTTTTAACCTTACTTTTCGTTTTTATTTTTTTTCTAGATGATTTGACCAACTTAATTTTTTTTTTGGTCTTTTTTTTTGCTGTTTTTTTTCTTTTAATAGC
>QCAD01000018.1 GCA_003282055.1 Pelagibacteraceae bacterium AG-339-N18 | reverse complement strand
TTATGACAAACATGGAACACCCATTACTGATGAAGTTTTTTACAAAGCATTAGAGAGTGCAGTTATAATGTTGGGGGCTGTTGGTGGACCAAAATGGGAAAGTGTAGAATTTTCAAAAAAACCAGAGAGAGCTCTATTAAAGCTGAGAAAGGAATTAAAACTTTTTGCTAACTTAAGACCAGCAATATGCTTTAAGCAATTAGTTGATGCCTCAACCTTAAAACCAGAAATAATATCAGGTTTAGATATAATGATTGTAAGGGAGTTAACTGGTGGAGTTTATTTTGGGGAGCCGAGAGGAATTAAGCCAATAGAAAATGGTGAAAGAAAAGGAGTGAATACACACACTTATACAAGCAGTGAAATTATTAGAGTTGCTAGAATTGCTTTTGATTTAGCGAGAAAAAGATCCAATAAAGTTATATCTTGTGAAAAATCTAATGTAATGGAAGCTGGACAACTTTGGAAAGAGGAAGTGCAAGCATTACATGATAAAGATTATAAAGATGTAAATTTGAGTCATATGTTAGCAGACAATTGTGCTATGCAATTAGTTAGAAATCCAAAACAATTTGATGTAATTTTAACTGACAATCTTTTTGGTGATATGTTATCCGACGAGGCATCAATGTTGACAGGGTCTCTTGGACTTCTTCCATCAGCATCATTAGGAGCAAAAGATAAAGACGGAGAAATGAGAGCAATGTATGAACCAATACATGGGTCAGCACCTGATATAGCAGGAAAAGGAGTGGCAAACCCAATAGCAAGTGTATTGAGTTTTGCTATGGCGCTTAAATATTCCTTAGATTTGGATAAAGAGGCTGAGGTATTAGAGAAAGCTGTACAAGATGTGTTAAATGATGGATTAAGGACAAAAGACATTCTTTCAGAGGGTATGAAAGAAGTTTCAACTTCGCAAATGGGAGATGCGATAATTTCAAAATTGCAATAATTAATTAATTATTTTAAACTGATTATATGCCAAGCTATATTGCACCTGTAGAAGATATGATGTTTCTATTCGAGAAACTAAGAGACAATAAATATTATAACGAGTTAGAAAAATATAAAGATGTTAGTCCAGATCTAGTAAAAGATATACTAGAGGAGGCAGCAAAAATAAATCAAAATTTGATTTTACCACTTGCTAAGGCTGGAGATGAAAATCCTGCTGTCTTGGAGAATGGAGTTGTAAGAACACCACCCGGGTATAAAGAAGTTTATCAAAAATATATTGAAGATGGTTGGACTTCATTATGTTGTGATCCAAAATATGGTGGGCAAGGAATGCCTAGAACAGTAAGTGCGTTTTTTGACGAAATGATATCATCAGCAAGCTTAGCATTTAAACTTTATAGTGAATTAACATTAGGTGCTTATAATTGCATTCATCATCACGCAAGTGATGAAATAAAAAATAAATTTCTGCCTAAGATGGTTGAGGGTAAATGGAGTGGCACTATGTGTTTAACTGAACCAGTTTGTGGAACTGATTTAGGTTTACTTAAGACAAAGGCCTTAGAACAGCCAGATGGCACATATAAAATTACAGGTCAAAAGATATTTATTACCTCTGGTGATCATGATTTAACCGAAAATATTATTCATTTAGTAATAGCTAGAGCAGCAGACTCACCTAAAGGAACAAAAGGAATAAGTTTATTTTTAGTTCCAAAATTTGTCGTAAAAGACGATGGAACAATCGGAGCAAGAAATGGAATATCCACAGGCTCGATAGAAACAAAAATGGGTATCAAAGGTTCAGCTACGTGCGTTTTAAATTTTGATGAAGCAACAGGTTTTATGATCGGTCCCAAAAATAAGGGATTGAGTCAAATGTTTACAATGATGAATTTAGAGAGAATAGTTGTTGGAATTCAGGGTTTAGGAATATCAGAAATTGCTTATCAGAACTCATTAAGTTATGCAAAAGATAGAAAGCAAGGAAAAAGTAATAATAATAAAACAGAAAATGGAAGTGCCGACTCAATTATTGAACATGCAGATATAAGAAAAACTTTGTTGAATATGAAATCAATTATAGAAGGAGAAAGAGCATTATGTTTTTGGTTGTCACAACAAACTGAAGTTAGCCTAAATCATAATGATCAAAAAATTAGACAAGACGCTTCTGATATGGTGTCATTGATGACGCCAGTCGTAAAATCTTTATTTTCAGACTTGGGAATGGAAATTACCAGTGATGCTATGCAAATATTTGGTGGATATGGTTATACAAAAGATCAAGGTATTGAACAACTGTATAGAGATAACAGGATTACACCAATTTATGAAGGGACAAATTCAGTTCAGGCAGCTGATTTAGTTTTCAGAAAATTATCAAATAAAAACGGTAATGTAATTGATAAGTTTTTAGATCTAATTAAATTTGAGGCTAATTCAAATAATGAAAATGTGAAGCCATTTATTAAACAATTTAATCACTATATAGACATCCTTTCAAAGTTTAGTGAATGGACAATTGAGAAGACCAAAACTAATAGAGATGATGTAAGTGCAGCTGCAAATGATTACCTAAAAACTTTGGGATATGTGTCATTAGCTTTTGCATGGGTTAAAGTACTTAATATAAGTTTTAAAGATTATGAAGAAAATAAAAAGTTTTATGACAATAAAATAAATACTGCCAAGTTTTATTTTGATAAAGTTCTACCTAGAGCTGAACAGCACTTTAAATCTGCTATTTCAGGAAGCTCAAATATTATGAACTTTAAATTTAACTAAAATGAGTTCTTACAATACCGATTTAGATAAAAATGCAGCTAATTACGTTCCTCTTACACCTTTAACTTTTATTAAGAGAGCTAAAGAGATTTATCCAGACTATGAAGCTTTAATTTACGAGGACCGAAAATATTCATGGGCAGAGGTTTACAAACGAACAGTTAAGTTTGCGAGTGCCTTAAACAATATTGGTATCGGAAAAGGAGATACTGTATCTTTTTTAGCATTTAACACTCCTGAAATCTTTGAAGGTCATTATTCTGTACCAATGACAGGCGCAGTACTAAACACAATCAATATAAGATTGGATGCTAAAACAATAGCTTATATTTTAGATCATAGTGAAGCTAAAGTTTTAGTAGTAGATCGACAGCTACATATTGAAGTGAAAAAAGCTCTTGGTATTTTAAAAAGAAAAATCATAATTATTGATATTAATGACGAACATGCTGATCAATCAAAATGTGAAAAAATAGGTGAATTAGAGTATGAAAGTTTTTTAAATACAGGTGACGAAAACTATGATTGGAAAATGCCAGAGGATGAATGGCAAGCGATTTCTCTAAGCTATACTTCAGGTACAACCGGCAATCCAAAAGGTGTTGTCTACCATCACAGAGGCTCCTATTTAATGTCAACTGGAAGTGCAGTAGCTTGGAATATGCCTAACAGACTTAATTTCTTAACTATTGTACCAATGTTTCACTGTAATGGATGGGGTTATCCTTGGACTGTTCCTATGTTGAATGGAAGAACTATTTGTTTAAGAAATATTGATGTAAAGAAAATTTTTAATTTGATTGATGAGCACAACATAACTCACTTTGGTGGAGCACCAATAGTTTTAAATATGATCACAGGTGCACCAGAGGCTGATAAAAAGAAGTTAAAAAACAAAGTTTATGTGCTTACAGCAGGCGCACCACCACCAAGTATAATTTTTAAAAAAATGAATGAACTTGGATTTGAAGTAATGCATGTATATGGTTTAACAGAAACTTATGGACATGTGACCCAGTGTGCATGGAATGATGCTTGGAATAAATTCGACGAAGAAAAACAAAATGAGATTAAAGCCAGACAAGGAGTTAGGTATCCAAACACTGAAGGAATAACTGTAATGAATCCTGAAACAATGAAAGAGGTACCCAAAGATGGAAAAACAATTGGAGAAATTATGATTAAAGGAAACATAGTTATGAAAGGTTATTTTAAAGATAAAGATGCAACCAGCAAAGCTATGCACGGTGGCTGGTTTCATTCTGGTGATTTAGCTGTAATTCACCCCGATGGTTACGTTAAAATTCAAGATAGATCTAAAGATATTATAATTTCTGGTGGTGAAAATATATCCTCCATAGAAATTGAAAATACTTTGGCAAAACATCCATCTGTATCTATTGCTGCTGTAGTTGCAAAACCAGATGAAAAATGGGGAGAAGTTCCATGTGCATTTATCGAAATGGTAAAAGATAAACCTGTGACAGAGAAAGAATTAATAAGTTTTTGTAAGGAAACTCTTGCTGGATTTAAGGTGCCCAAACAAGTTGTTTTTTGCGAGCTACCAAAAACATCAACAGGAAAAATTCAAAAATTTGAATTAAGAAAAAATTTTAGGTAGATAATTGATATTTCAAATAGATGATAAAAAAATTCACGCATCTGATTCAGGTCAAGGCATAGATAATCAAAAACAAACAATAGTTTTTCTTCACGGGAGTGGTCTTTCTCATATTGTATGGTCTCTTACTGAGCAATTTTTTTCAAACAAAAATTTCAATGTACTCTCTTTAGATTTACCTGGACATGGAAGCTCAGATGGACCTTGTTTAGAAAGTATTGAGAAAATTGCTGATTGGTTAGAGGATGTATTTGATAAATTGAAATTAAAAAATTTAATTTTAGTTGGTCACTCACAAGGATGTCTTGAAATATTAGAATATATTTACAGATACAAAGATAAAATTGCTAAAGCAGTTTTTGTTGGTGGATCGAATAAAATGCCTGTTCATCCTGATTTGATAAAGCTAGCTCAAAATGGTGATTCTGATGCAGTTAAGTTAATGATGAAGTGGGGCTATGAGGGTTCGAAAAAATTTATCGGGGGAAATCCAGTTGAAAAAATAATTCAATCGCCAAGAGATATTAGTGAAATTTTAGCAACTGATTTAAATGCCTGTAATAATTATGCAAATGGAATAGAGGCAGCAAAGACCATTAAATGTCCAACAATGTTTATATTGGGTGGACTGGACAAGATGGTTAATTTGGAACATGCAAAGAAATTTGCGAACTCGGTTAAGGACTCAAGTATCCACATAATTCATGGATCTGGACATATGATTATGATTGAAAAAGCTTTTGAAATGAGAGAAAAGATCTTAGAATTTTTAAAAAAATGAGAAACTTTCCAATTGTTAAATCAAGAAGATTAAGAAGCACGCCTTATACAGATAGAATTGAGGCTCATGGAGTAAGTAGTTACACTGTATATAACCATATGTTATTGCCAGCTTCTTTTAAGTCTTTAGAGTCTGATTATCACCACTTAAAAAAATTTGTTCAAGTGTGGGATGTTGCAGCTGAAAGACAAGTTGAAATTTCTGGCAAAGACTCTGCTAAGTTAGTTCAATTAATGACATGTAGAGACTTATCTAATTCAAAAGTAGGTAGATGTTATTATGCGCCTTTGGTAGATCATAAAGGCCTTTTAGTAAATGACCCAATCATAAATAAATTAGCAGATGATAAGTGGTGGTTATCTATTGCGGACTCAGATGTTATCTTTTTTGC
Source organism: Pelagibacteraceae bacterium AG-339-N18 (assembly GCA_003282055.1). The sequence continues at coordinate 10,915 of QCAD01000018.1, read as the reverse complement.
AAAGGGACTCGCAGCTGGAAAAAAACTTGAAGTTGAAATTAGTGAACCAAACGTGAATATTCTTGCAGTACAAGGACCTTTGTCAGATGATTTAATGGCAAAATTATTTGGTGAGAAAATTAGAGAGTTAAAATTTTTTAATTTTCAATATTTAGAATTTAAGGGTAAACAATATTTTATTGCCAGATCTGGATGGTCAAAACAAAGTGGTTTTGAAATTTACGTTGAAGATAATTTGGCTGGTCAGGATCTGTATGATTATTTATTTGAACTAGGAAAAGAATTTAATGTAAGAGCAGGATGCCCAAATTTAATAGAGAGAATAGAGTCAGCACTTTTATCTTACGGTAATGACTTTGATAATAGAGATAATCCTTTTGAGGCAAATTTTGATAAGTTTATTAATTTGGACAGCAATGTTGATTTTATTGGAAAAGAAAAATTGAAAAAAATTCAGCAAAAAGGAATTGAAAGAAAATTAATGGGAGTAAAAATTGATCATGATAAGATCGATATGTATTGTGAAAAGACATTACTGGATGATGAAAATAATATTGTGGGTTATGTAAGATCTGCAGCATATTCACCTACTTTCAAAAAAGTAATAGGTATTGCTATGATTAATAAACCCTATTGGGACACCAAAACCCAATTTAAGATAGATATTGGTGAAAAAATATTTGTTGGAAAAATTTGCGATTTACCTTTCATTTAGTGTAAAAGTTACATCATGAATATTGCATTAGTAGGCGCGACTGGAAATGTTGGAAGAAAAACTTTAGAAGTTCTTGAAACAAAAAAGATTTCTATTGATAATCTTTATTTAGTTGCCTCACCAAAAAGCGTAGGAAAAAAAATTAAATTTCAAGGAAAAGAAATTGAGGTCTATAATTTAGAAAATTTTGATTTTTCAAAAGTGAATATCGCTTTTTTTGCAGCGGGGGGAAAAATTTCAGAAAAATTTGCAGAAAAAGCAGCAAAGTATTGTTTGGTAATTGACAACTCAAGCTTTTTTAGAATGGACCCAGATGTTCCTTTAGTGGTTCCTCAAGTTAATTCAGATGATTTGAATAATATTAAAAAAAATATTATCGCAAATCCAAACTGTTCAACAGCACAATTAGTTATTGCCTTAAAACCATTACATGATCTTTTTGTAATTAAAAGAATTGTTGTTTCTACATATCAATCAGTTTCAGGAGCTGGTAAAGCACCAATGGATGAGTTATTTGAACAAACTGAACTAGTTTTAGGTGGTAAAAATATTAATTCTAAAAATTTTACAAAACAAATAGCTTTTAATGCAATTCCGCATATTGATGTTTTTTCTGATGATGGTTATACAAAAGAGGAATTGAAAATGAGGAATGAGACTAAAAAAATTTTAGATGATAAAATTGACCTTACAGCAACCTGCGTAAGATTACCAATTTCTGTTTCTCACTCAGAATCAGTGAATCTTCAATTTAAAAAATCTTTTTCTTTAGAAAAAGTAAGAGAGGTATTGAATAATTTTGAAGGCTGCAAAGTGATTGATGAAAGAGCTGATGGTGGATACATGACACCGCTAGAAGCAGAGGGAAAAAATGAAACATTTATTTCAAGAATAAGAGAAGATAAAACTATTGATAATGGATTAAATTTATGGATTGTATCTGATAACCTTTTAAGAGGAGCAGCTTTAAATGCAGTTGAAATAGCAGAAACATTAATTAAAAATAATTTTTATGGAAAATAAACCTCCTTTATCTCCGCATATACAAGTTTATAGATGGCAAATCTCATCTTTAGTTTCTATCTCTCACAGAATAACAGGAATAATAAACATTATTGCAATTACTTTAATTTGTTTATGGATTTCTTTAATATTTCTTGGTGAAAGTAAATATGAAACTATTAATTTATTATTAAATTCACTAGTTGGAAAATTTATTATTTTGGGGATTACATGGTCTTTTTCGTTTCAAATTTTAAGTGAAATTAGACACTTGATTATGGACCTTGGTTATGGATTTGATCTTAGGACAACCAAGATATCTGGTCTGATAGTAATTTTTGGCTCAGTAATTTTAACTATAATTTTTTTTATATTAGGAAAAAGTTTTATTTAATATGATAAATGCAACAAAAAAATGGATTTTTTTAAAAATAAGTGGAGCTCTGTTAGTTCCATTAATGATTTGGTTTATCTTAAATTTAATAAAGATCTATGATCAAGATTACTTAAATTTAGTAGCTTTTTTTACAGATTCACTCTCCAAATTTTTATTTAGTATCTTTATTATTAATGCCTATTTTTTCTCAGCTTTAAGTATTAGTGAGGTTTTTGAGGATTACATTAAGAATCACAAAATCAAAAATGTCGCAAATAAGCTTTTATATGCTTCAGCTGTAGCAATTCCTCTAATTACAATTATATTAATTATATATATATGAATTCATATAAAATAATTGATCACGAATACGATGTAGTTGTTTTAGGTGCTGGAGGCTCAGGTTTAAGAGCTGCAGTTGGTTTAAGCGAATCAGGATTAAAGACTGCATGTATTTCGAAAGTATTTCCAACCAGAAGTCATACTTCTGCCGCTCAAGGAGGAATTTCAGCTGCTCTTGGAAACATGGGTGAGGATGATTGGCGATGGCACATGTATGATACTGTAAAAGGTGCAGATTGGTTAGGTGACCAAGATAGCATTGAGTATCTTTGTAAAGAAGCCCCTAAAGCTGTTATTGAATTAGAAAAATACGGTGTTCCTTTTAGTAGAACAGATGACGGAAAAATTTATCAGAGACCTTTTGGAGGAATGACCAAAAATTACGGAAACGGGATAGTTCAAAGAACTTGCGCTGCTGCAGATCGGACAGGCCACGCGATTCTCCATACACTCTACGGTCAAGCTTTGAAACATCGAACTGAATTTTTTATTGAATATTTTGCTCTAGATCTTTTAATGAAAGATGGTGAGTGCAAAGGTTTAATTGCTTGGAACTTAAACGATGGAACAATACACAGATTTAGATCTCATACTGTAATTATAGCTACAGGTGGATATGGTAAAGTATATTATTCAGCGACATCAGCACATACTTGTACAGGAGATGGAAATGCAATGGTTTTAAGAGCAGGTCTGCCATTACAAGATATGGAGTTTGTACAATTTCATCCAACTGGAATTTATGGGCACGGAACTTTAATAACAGAGGGTGCAAGAGGTGAAGGAGGGTATCTTACAAATTCTAAAGGCGAAAGATTTATGGAAAGATATGCACCTAAAGCTAAAGACTTAGCATCTCGAGATGTTGTTAGTCGATCTATGTCTATTGAAATTAATGAGGGAAGAGGTGTTGGAAAAGATCAAGATCACGTTCACTTGAATTTAAATCACCTCGATAAAGAAATTATAGAAAGCAGATTACCAGGTATAACAGATGCAGCAAGATTATTTGCTAATGTTGACGTTACCAAGGAACCAATACCAGTTGTACCAACTGTCCATTACAACATGGGTGGTATACCTACTAATTATAAAGCGGAAGTATTAACTGTAAATGGTTCTGAAAAAACTGTTCCTGGATTAATGGCAATTGGAGAGGCTGCCTGTGTTTCAGTTCATGGAGCTAATAGATTAGGTTCGAATTCTTTAATTGATCTTGTTGTTTTTGGAAGAGCTGCAGCAAAAAGAGCTGCTGAATTAATTAAACCTGGTATGCCACATGAAGCAATTAGTGAGACGGAGACACAAAAATGTTTAGATCGTTTTGATAAAATTAGAAATTCTGAAGGCAATGTTGGTACTGCTGAATTAAGATTGTCCATGCAGAAGACTATGCAATCAAAATGTGCTGTATTCAGAACAGAAAAAACTCTTAAAGAGGGTGTTGATGAAATTAAAAAAACATTTGAAGGCATAGAGTCTATTTCTGTGAAGGATAAATCTTTGATATTCAATACTGATTTGGTCGAGACCTTAGAATTTGATAATCTAATTAGACAAGCAGTAGTAACAGTTGATTCTGCCTATAATAGAAAAGAAAGCAGAGGCGCACATGCGAGAGAAGATTATCCTAAAAGAGATGATGAAAAATTTATGCAACACACTCTAGCTTGGTGTGATGGAAAGAATACCAAAATAAGCTATAGAGATGTGCATAAATCTACATTGACTAATGAAGTACAATATTTTCCACCCCAGGAAAGAATTTATTAATGGTGCAAATCAGCTTACCTGAAAAGTCACAAATAAAAAAAGGTAAATATTTTAAAGATAAAACTGGTTCAAAAAATTTAAAAAAAGTAAATGTATATAGATGGGATCCATCTTCAGGAGAAAATCCGAGAATTGATACTTACGAAATTGACATGGATAATTGTCCATCTAAAGTCTTAGACGTTTTAAATAAGATTAAAAATGAAATCGACCCCACCCTCGCCTATAGAAGATCATGTGCGCATGGTGTCTGTGGTTCTTGTGCCATGAATATGGCTGGAAAAAATGGCTTGGCTTGTACAACCCCACATGCAGATATAGATGGAGATATTGATATTTATCCATTACCTCATTTAAAAGTTAAAAAGGACTTAATCGGAGATTTAGATGGATTGTATAAACAATACCAATCAATTGAACCTTGGTTGAAATCTAGTTCAAAATCTGAAGTTAATGAAATTTTTCAATCTAAAGAAGATAGAGCAAAGTTAGATGGTGCATATGAGTGCATTATGTGTGCGTGTTGCTCAACATCATGTCCAAGTTATTGGTGGAATGGTGATAAGTATTTAGGCCCAGCAGTTTTATTACAAGCATATAGATGGATAATAGATAGTAGAGACGAGGAAAGACAGACAAGACTCAAAAAAGTAGCCGATGAACTTAAATTATATCGTTGTCATACAATTCTTAACTGCACAAGTGCATGTCCGAAGGGATTAAATCCTGCAAAAGCAATTGCAGAAATAAAAAAAATGTTAGCAACAGCTAATTTTTAAACAATAGACTCATAAGATTTTTTACTCTAAAAGATCGTATTCATGAATTTAATTGAACATTTTGTAGGTGGAAAAATAATTTCCGGATCTTCAGAAAAGAAAGGTAAAGTTTTTAATCCTGCTACTGGCGAACATGAGAAAGAAGTCAGACTAGCTTCTCAGAATGATTTAGATCAGTCTGTAGTAATTGCAAAAAAAGCTTTCGAAACTTGGTCAATCAAGCCTTCACTTCAAAGAGCGAGAATTATGTTTAAATTTAAAGAGTTAATTGAAAAAAATTACGATGAGCTGACCAAACTAATTGTTTCTGAGCACGGCAAAGTGTACGAAGATGCAAAAGGGTCATTAACAAGAGGTTTAGAGGTAGTAGAATTTGCATGTGGAATTCCACACTTATTAAAAGGAGAATTTTCAGAGAATGTAGGGACTGATGTTGATAGTTGGTCAATGCGTCAACCACTAGGTGTTGTCGCTGGAATAACACCATTTAACTTCCCAGCTATGGTTCCAATGTGGATGTTTCCAATCGCTATTGCATGTGGAAATACATTTATATTAAAACCATCAGAAAAGGATCCCTCTTGTGCAATAAGATTAGCTGAATTATTAAAGGAGGCTGGTCTTCCAGATGGTGTATTTAATGTGGTTAATGGAGATAAAGAAGCAGTAGACGCAATATTAAATAACACAGATATAAAAGCAGTTAGTTTTGTTGGTTCGACTGCTATAGCAAAATATATTTACGAAAATTCAGCAAAAAATGAAAAAAGAGTACAAGCATTGGGAGGTGCTAAAAATCATTTAGTAGTGATGCCAGACTGTGATTTAGATGGTGCTGTAAATGGTTTAATGGGTGCAGCTTATGGTTCTGCTGGTGAAAGATGTATGGCTCAGTCGGTTGCTGTAGCAGTTGGAGATATTGGAAATGAATTAGTGTCTAGATTATCAAAAAAAGCAGAGGCTTTAAAAGTTGGACCAGGAATGGATAAAAATTCTGAAATGGGTCCCTTAATCACCAAAGAACATTTAGAAAAAGTAAAAAGTTATGTTGATTTAGGCGTAAAGGAGGGTGCAAAATTAGTTGTCGATGGTAGAAATCTAAAATTACAAGGATATGAAAATGGTTTTTATATTGGCGGTTGTTTATTTGATAACGTGACGAAAGATATGAGAATTTACAAAGAGGAAATATTTGGTCCTGTTTTATCGGTTGTAAGAGTTAAAACTTTTGAAGAAGCTTCAAAATTGATTAATGAACATGAGTATGGAAATGGGGTAAGTATTTATACAAGAGATGGAGATGCTGGAAGAACATTTGCAAGTAAAATCCAAGTGGGAATGGTTGGTATTAATGTACCCATACCTGTGCCAATGGCTTTTCACAGTTTTGGTGGCTGGAAAAGATCTTTGTTTGGAGATAGTGCAATGCATGGTATGGAGGGAATAAAATTTTATACTAAATTAAAAACAATAACTTCAAGATGGCCCTCAGGAATTAGATCTAACGCTGAATTTGTGATGCCAACAATGAAATAAAAGGACAATGAATAAAATATCTTTAATCGGTGCAGGTCAAATAGGTGGAACCTTAGCTCACTTAATTGGAATAAAGGAATTAGCAAATGAAGTAGTTTTATTTGATGTTGCAAGCGGTATTGCAAAAGGAAAAGCACTAGATATTGCACAATCATCATCTGTAGACGGTTTTGATGTTAAATTTTCTGGGACTGATGATTATAAAGACATTAAAGATTCAAAGGTAATCATAATCACAGCCGGAGTTCCAAGAAAACCTGGTATGAGCAGAGATGATTTACTCGGTATTAATTTAAAAATTATAAAGCAAGTTGCGGAAGGAATTAAAGAAAATGCGCCTGATGCATTTGTAATATGTATTACCAACCCATTGGACGTGATGGTAATGGCTTTTCAGAAATTTTCAGGACTCTCACCAAATAAAGTAGTTGGAATGGCAGGTATACTAGATAGCTCTAGATTTAAATTATTTTTATCTCAAGAATTTAGTGTCCCAGTTAAAGAGATAGAAGCAATGGTGATGGGTGGTCATGGTGATACAATGGTACCTCTTCCAAGATTTACCAAAGTTTCAGGAAAACCTTTACTAGATTTAGTCAAAGATGGAAAGATTTCTCAAAAAAGATTAGAAGAAATAAATCAGCGAACAAGAGATGGTGGAGCTGAAATTGTAAAATTTCTTGAAAAGGGATCAGCTTTCTATGCCCCAGCAGCTTCAGGAGTTGAGATGGCTAAAGCTTATCTTCAAGATGAGAAAAAAATGCTTCCGTGTGCTGCATATTTAAACGGTGAATATGATATCAAAGATATATATGCCGGAGTTCCAGTTATAGTTGGAAAAAATGGTGTCGAAAAAATAGAAGAAATAAAATTAGATGAGAAAGAAAAATCTGAATTTCTTCATTCAATTGATGCAGTAAAAAAACTCTGGGAAGCAGCATCTAAAATAGATTCAGATTTGAATAAATAATGAATATACACGAGCATCAAGCTAAACAAATTTTAAAAAAATTTGGAGCAATTGTTCCAGAAGGTGTATTTGGTTTTACAGTTAAAGAGCTCTTAGAAAAATGTAAGTCATTAAAAACGGAAAAATATGTTTTAAAAGCCCAAATTCATGCTGGTGGGAGAGGAAAAGCTGGCGGTATTAAAATTTTAGATAATCTCAAAGAACTTGAATTGTCAGCTAAAGAACTACTAGGTAAAAAACTAGTTACTCATCAGACAGGACCTGAAGGAAGAGAAGTAAAAAGGTTATATGTCGAGGCATCATCAAATATTGAAAAAGAGTTTTATTTATCTTGTTTGGTAGACAGAGCTTCTTCAAAAATTGCTTTTATTTCCAGTTATCAAGGCGGCATGGATATTGAGGAGGTAGCAAGCAAGTCACCAGATAAAATTTTAACTACTAAAATAGAATTAAAAAAAGAAATTTCAAATGAAGAATGTGAAAAGATCACTCAAATCTTTAGATTAGATGAAAATTCTAAAAAAGAAACAATATCTTTAATTAAATCAATTTATAAAATGTTTATCGAAACAGATGCAAATATGGTCGAAATAAACCCATTAATACTAACTAAAGAAAAAAAGATTATATGTTTAGATGCTAAGGTAAATTTTGACAGCAATGCTTTGTTTAGGCATCCAGAAATTTTAGAATTAAGAGATTTAAATGAGGAAAATCCTGCCGAAATTGAAGCAAGTAAATATGATCTAGCTTATATCAAGTTAGATGGAAATATTGGCTGTATGGTTAATGGGGCTGGCTTAGCTATGGCAACTATGGATATAATTAAACTATATGGAGAAGAGCCAGCAAATTTTTTAGATGTAGGTGGAGGAGCGTCTAAAGAAAAGGTTTCAGCTGCTCTTAAAATAATTTTGTCTGATAAAAATGTTAAGGGAATACTCATCAATATTTTTGGTGGCATAATGCGATGTGATGTTCTTGCGCAAGGAGTTGTAGATGCTGCAAAAGAAATGAAAATAAATGTCCCTTTGGTTGTCAGATTAGCTGGAACGAATTTTAAGGAAGGGAAAAAGATATTAGATAATTCAGGTTTAGAGCTAATTTCTGCTGAAAATTTAGACGATGCTGCAAAAAAAATTGTAGAGGCAGTTAAGTAATGTCAGTTTTGGTTAATAAAAACACAAGATTGATTTGCCAAGGATTTACAGGTTCTCATGGAACATTCCATTCTGATCAAGCAATAAAATATGGAACAAATTTAGTCGGAGGTGTAACACCAAAAAAAGGAGGTCAAAAACATTTAGGTCTTCCAGTTTTTAATACTGTGAGAGAGGCAAAAGAGTCCGAAGGTGCTAATGCAACAATGATTTATGTTCCTGCAAAATTTGCTGCGGCCGCAATAATAGAGGCGATTGATGCATCTATTGAACTTATTGTATGTATAACTGAGGGAATTCCTATTCAGGATATGCTTAAGGTTAAACAAAAACTAAATGATTCAAATTGTAGATTGATTGGTCCTAATTGCCCAGGAATTATAACACCTGATGAGTGTAAAATTGGAATAATGCCTGGCAATATTCATAAAAAGGGAACCGTCGGAATAGTATCAAGGTCAGGCACATTAACTTACGAAGCAGTGGCCCAGACAACAGATAATGGGCTTGGACAATCAACATGTATTGGAATAGGTGGTGATCCTATTAATGGTACAAATTTTATAGATTGTTTGGACTTGTTCTTAAATGATGATGATACTCAATCAATCTTAATGATAGGAGAAATTGGAGGGACTGCAGAGGAAGAGGCTGCAGATTTTGTTAAAAGTCACAAAATAAAAAAACCAATTGTTGGATTTATTGCTGGTGTCACAGCCCCATCTGGACGAAGAATGGGTCACGCTGGAGCTATAATTTCAGGAGGTAAAGGTGCCGCTGAAGACAAGATAAAAAAAATGGAAGATTGTGGAATTATTATGGCTAACTCCCCATCAAAAATTGGAAATACATTATTTAATAAATTGTCTAATTGAAAAAATTCTTTGTAGGTTTATATTAACAAACACAATGTCTTCTAGTAAAAATCTTGAATTCGAAAAAACTGCTTTTTTAAGTAAATCTAATAGTACATTTATCGAAGAAATGTATCTAAAGTTTGTAAATAAAGATCCATCATTACCAGATAGTTGGAGAGAGTATTTCAGTGAAATTGGGGATCAAGCAGAAGAAGTCGTAAATGAAATAAATGGTCCATCATGGAGTCCATCAAAAAAAGTTTCTATAAGTAAAGAACAAAAATTAAAAAATGGAAATCATAAACAAGACGAATTACTCTCAAAAGAGTCTAACGCTGATTCAATCAATGCTGTTGCTATGATAAGATCTTATAGGCAAAGAGGACATTTGATTGCTAAATTGGATCCATTGGGTCTTCGTGAAACAGACTATTTAGATGAACTTCACCCAGAGTCTTATGGGTTTAAAAAAGAGGAATATAATAGCAAAATTTTTTTAGATGGAGTTATTAATAAACAATATTCCAATATTTCTGAAATTTTAAAATTTTTGAGGGATAAATACTGTGGTTCTTTAGGTTATGAATATATGCATATCTCAAATCCAACTGAGAGAAAATGGTTTCGAGATAGAGTAGAAAAAGCTGATGATTTTAAATTTACTCAAAATGGAAAAGAGGCAATTCTTAAAAAATTAATTCAAGCAGAGGGTTTTGAAAAATTTTTACACACCAAATATGTTGGTTCAAAAAGATTTGGTCTTGATGGAGGCGAAAGCTTAATCCCAGCGCTTGAACAAATAATCAAAATAGGTGGTCAATCAAAAATAAAAGAAGTTAAAATTGGTATGTCTCATAGAGGAAGATTAAATGTACTAGCAAATGTTTTACAAAAATCTTATAAAAGAATTTTTAACGAATTTGCTGGAGAAATTAATTCAAATTCTGAAGATGACACTGGAGACGTAAAATATCATTTAGGCGCTTCATCAAATAGAGAATTTGATGGAAACTCTGTACATGTAAGTTTGACAGATAATCCATCTCATCTTGAAGCAGTCAATCCAGTAGTTTTAGGACAGACTAGAGCAAAACAATATTTTCATAAAGATAAAGAGAGAAATAAAGTAATACCAATACTAATTCACGGAGATGCAGCGTTTGCAGGCCAAGGGGTAGTGGCTGAGTGTTTTGCAATGTCAGGATTACCAGGACATAATACTGGGGGAACTATTCACATTGTAGTAAATAACCAAATAGGGTTTACTACAAGCCCAAGATTTGCTAGGTCGTCTCCTTACCCTTCAGATATTGCAAAAATGGTTGAGGCACCAATTATCCATGTTAATGGTGATGATCCAGAAGCTGTCGTTTATGGTGCAAGAATTGCAATAGACTTTAGATTA
>QCAD01000017.1 GCA_003282055.1 Pelagibacteraceae bacterium AG-339-N18 | reverse complement strand
TTTATAATTTTGATAAGTTTAAGGTTAACACCAAAACCATAATGTTGATATGCAACTGTTGAGTCAATAAATCTATCGATAAGAATAACTTTTTTTTTGTAATATTTCTTAAGTAACTTAATATTTTCACTCCTCGATGCAAGATAAAGTAAAAGATCAGTATTTCTATTAAAATTTGAATTTTTGTTAAGAATTAATTTCCTAATTTTTTCTGAATTTAAACTCCCACCAGGTTCTCTAATTTTGATAAAAGAAATATTCTTTTTTTTTAGATAACTCGAAACTTTAGTGACATGATGACTCTTACCACTCCCTTCTATCCCCTCAAAAACAATAACTGGTTTCTTATACATCGCCCCAGATTAAATAATTTAGTGATCTTATTAATCTAGTGAAAATATTAACCTTTTGAACATCGTTTGAGGCTAATAAATCATATTCACCTATCAACTCTTCATCATAAACAATCCTAAAAGATCCAACTTTTTGATCTTTTTTAATAGGTGCCTCTATTGGCCCATTATATTTAATTGATATCTTTAGAAGTTTTTTTTTTGCTTTTTTAATTGTTTTATATATATCCTTATCAACATAAACATCTACAGCATTTTGTTTGCCAAGCCATACATCTACTTGTCCAATTGTTTCATCAGACTTATTAATTTCAACTAAATCAAAATTAGTAAGCCCATAAGTTAATAGTTTTAAGCTTTCCTTAGATCTTGAGTTTTTGGTTTCAAAACCACTTCCAACAGCTATCAGTCTTCTTCCCTTCCTGTTAATCGATGATGCTAAAGAATATTTTTCTACTGCCAAATAACCAGTTTTGATCCCATCTGCCCCAATATTCTTATATAAAAGAGGATTTCTATTACCTTGTGTTATAGGATCACCTCCAGTTCTATTCCATGTAAATTCTTTTTCAGCAAACCATTCGTAATATTTGGGATGTTCCTTTATTAAATATGTTGACATTTTTAAAATATCTCTAACCGTTGAATAGTTGTCTGGATCATTAATTCCTGAGGAATTAGCAAAGTTAGTATTTTCCATACCCAACTCTTTTGCTTTTGAGGTCATTAAAATAGCAAATTCTTCCTCGGTACCAGCTATACCCTCAGCTAAAGCAATACAAGCGTCATTGCCTGAAGCAATTATTATTCCTAGCAGCAAGTCTTCCACAGAGACTTCGTCACCAACCATAATGAACATTGATGAGTATCCGGCAGTAGATAATCGCCATGCTTTTTCAGAAATTATAAACTTATCTTCTAAGGATATATCTCCAGATTTTATTAGATCAAAAGCAACGATTGATGTCATTATTTTTGTCATAGATGCAGGATAAATTGTGCTATCAGCTTCTTTTTCATACAAAATCTCCCCTGATAAGAAATCTTGAAGAATTACTGTTCTCGCTTTAATATTTATATTCGCACTTGCAGAAAAAAAAATTAATAAATATATCAATGTAGTAATAAATAAATTTTTAAGCATCTTTTATTATTTCTAGATTTTCAAAGTACAAAGAGTTTATTTTCTCAAATGAGTTTTTTAAGGAATTTATATCATTAAAAGGTCCCAATAATAACCTAAAATTTGTTTTAGATAGTTGAACGATCTTAAAGTTTTTTAATCTAATTTCTTTTTTAATTTTATTCATCGTATTTTTTGCGGAATTTTTATAGTAAAAGTCCGCTATTTTTATGTAATATGAAAACTTAACTTTTTTTTTTGGTTTTTTGTTACTCTTATCAGGGGAAATAAGATTGCTAATTTTAATGCCATCAATAGGTGCTTTTTCAGCAACTTGTTTTTCTTCTTCAAAAGTTTTGGATTTTTTTGCAACAAACGTAGAATTTTTAGAGATTAATGTAATATCAGTATACGGTTCATTTAAGTCTAATTCTAATTCATTTGCTATCCTCTCAGTAATTATTGAATTGTAAAATGGTGAAAATTTTATTTTATTCGATCTTACTTCCGCTATTAAAGACTTTCCATTTAAAGGATTGCTAATTTTTACAAAAGATTTTTTTTTTAAAGTTTTATGAAATATTGTAAGAGATCTTTGATCAATCTTTTTAATTTTTAATTCCTCACTATAAATTAATGAAAATCCACTATTACTATATTTTTTTTCAAATGTTTTAACTATTTTTTCTGATTTTGTTCTTGAGTATTGATCACAACTCAATAATAAAAACAAAATACTAAAAATTATATATATATTAAATTTCATTTTTTAATTTATCTTTTAAAGTACACACAGCAAGAGCAAATCTCAAAGATCTATTCCATTTCAAAATTATTTCATAATTATGAAAAACTATATAAGCAGGACTCAAACTTTGTGCATCAGGTATAATATCTTTATCAGGTGTTATTATTGCTATTTTTTGGTTTTCATTAGTTATATTTAAATCAGAATAGTTTTTTATATATTTTTTAAAGGATTTTATTTTTTTTTTACTATGAATTTTTTTAGCCGAAACATTTAAAAATTTAATTGGTATATCTTTATTTAACTCGATTTTTTTAAAACAAGATTCATTTTTTTTCCATCCTATCTTATTTAAATAATTTGCAGCAGAGGCGTATGCATCTTCAGAGTTTTTTAAATCTATATAATTATCCTGATTATAATCAAATGCGTAATTTTGTATTGTGGATGGCATAAATTGAAAAAATCCAAATGCACCTGCCCAGGATCCGTATAATGTTTTGTAATTAATCTGATCATCATCAATTAATTTTAATAAAGTTAAAAGCTCTTTTGAAAAAAACTCAGATCTTCTTTTGTCATAACTTAATGTTGCAAGTGAAGATAAAATATCCATTTTTCCAACATAAGTCCCAAAATTTGTTTCGATACCCATTAAGGATAAAAGTAATTCTTTTTCTATTTCAAATTTATTTTCAACTATATTTATTAACTTTGTATTGTCACGGTAGAAATCTAAACCTTTTTTTAATTTCTTATTAGAGGTTCGTTTACTTACATAAGTTTTTGTATCTTCATAGAATTCAGGTTGAAATCGATCATATTCTATTACTTTAGGCAAAAATCTAGTATTTTGCATAACATTATCAAAAGTTTTTTCTGTGATATCATTAGCTAACGCAACTTTTTTAAAACTTTTTTTCCACTTATTAAAATTAACATCATGGTCTGCATAACTATTTAATATTGTTGCAAATAGCAGAAATAAAATTTGACTAATTATTTTCATAAAGATCTCTTAGATATATAATAACAGCAATCCAAATAATAATAAAACTCACTAATTTTATAGCTGAAAATTCCTCATTGTAATAAAAAAAGCCTAAAATAAACTGCAATGTTGGTGTGATATAAAAAATCATTCCTGTAGCACCTAGACCGATTAACTCAACCCCTTTGACATAAAGAAATAAAGGAATCACAGTCATTGGTCCTGCTAATAGAAGAGATAGACTTAATCCAAAGTTATTTAAACTAAAATCATTAAGTCCTTTATCATATATGAAGTAAAAACAAATTAATGCAAAAGGTAAAATGTATAAACTCTCTATTAAAAGACCTATATCAGTATCAACATTAATTTTTTTCCTTACAAGGTTGTAAAAAGCCCAACTTAAAGCAACTGTTATGCCAACCCACGGGAGCGTTTTGATATTTAAAAATATCATAATTAAAATAGATAAAAAAACTAACACAATTGAAAAAATTCTCTTTTTATTAAGTTTTTCCCTAAAAAAAATATAACCTAGTAATACACTTAATATTGGCATTATAAAATATCCGAAACTGGCATCAATAATTTTTTCGGTTGCTACGGCATAAATCCAAATAGCCCAATTTGTAAAAATTAATAAGCCTGATAGGAAAAGATAAAAAAGATTTTTTTTTTTGGAAATCAAATCAAAAAAAATATTCCACTTTTTGAAAAAAAAAGTCGTGATAGCTAACATTACAGTAGTCCACAAACATCTGTGAACAACTAATTCTATGTGTCCTATAAAAGCTACATATTCGAAATAAATAACGCCAATAAAACCCCACCAAAAGGATCCTAAAGAAGTGAGAAGAAAACCTTTATTAAAATGATGGTTCATAAATTAATGAATTTAATAGATTAATGTTTAATAGACTATTTTATGGTTGAATTAAATAATTATAATTATAAAACCTTGCACAAGGAGAGATGGCTGAGCGGTTGAAAGCACCGGTCTTGAAAACCGGCAAAGGGGCAACTCTTTCCTGGGTTCGAATCCCAGTCTCTCCGCCATTTATCATTTATAAATAAAATTTTTAAACAAATTCATTATTTTGTTATCAGTATTAATAATTTCGGATTTTTGATTATTGTAAAATTTATAAAGGTTGTCATCATCTAACTCTAAGAATCTTTCTAATTCAATTAATTCTTCGATATCTAATATATTAATATGAGCTTTTACAAATGATCCAATTAATTTGTCCATTTCTTTAGTTCCTCTATACTGGGATCTGTATAAAAGTCTTTTTTTTAATTTGTCTATTTCGAAATTCATTTTTTTACTTATATTATTAATTAATGAGCAATAATAATACATATAATTTTTTACTATCAGATTTAAAAAATCTTAGAGGTGTTGGAGTAAAAACTTCTAACCTGTTAAAAAGGAAAAAAATTCATAGTATATTTGATTTGTTATGGAAATTACCAAGATCCTATACTGATAGAAGTATATCGACAAAAATAAAAGATTTAAAAATAGGTGAAATTCAAACTATAACAATTATACCATTTAAATATAATTTTCCTCGCGTTAGAAACTTGCCTAATAGAGTCTATTGTAAAGATGAAACAGGTCAAATTGATTGTATTTTTTTTAATAGTTTTGAGGGATATGTAAAAAAGATATTACCTTTAAATAAAGAAATTACAATTAGCGGAAAAATTAGCTTTTATAAAAATAAGTACCAAATAACAAACCCAAAATATATTTCAGAAGATGCTTCTCTTATCAAAAATAAACATAATAATTATTCATTAACAGAGGGTATTTCTAAGAATGTTTATAATAAAATTATCAATCAAATTTTAAGTAAACTACCAGAGCTCGACGAATGGCATAGTCAAAATGTTATGAAAATATTTAATCAAATAAGTTGGAACCAGGCTATTTTAGAATTACATAAACCAGAAAATATTGGCAAATATTATTCAGATTTTTATAAGAGATTAGCATACGATGAAATTTTGTCTTCTTATCTTGTTCATTCCGATATACGAAAAAAAATTAAAAAAGTTAAAAAAGAAAAAAAAAGAATTGACTATATTCTTCAAAAAAAAATCTTATCTAAAATCAATTTTAAGCTCACTAACGATCAAAGAAAGACTTTGGACGAAATAAATAACGATCTTAGATCAAATCAAAAAATGTTTAGACTTTTACAAGGTGACGTTGGTAGTGGTAAAACAATTGTTGCTCTATTGAGCGCATACAACGTTGTCAATGCAGGATTTCAAGTTGCAATTATGGCGCCAACTGAAATATTGGCAATGCAACATTATAAGCTAGCGAATAAAATTTTTAATAATTTAAAGATTGATATTCTATCAAGTAAATCTGAATATAAAGCTAAAAAAAGAATTCAAAAACAAATTTCTGAAAATAAAATAAATATTTTATTTGGAACTCACTCGATTTTTCAAAGTAAAATTATATTTAAAAATTTAGGATTAATAATTATCGATGAACAACACAAATTTGGTGTTAATCAAAGAAAAAAACTTTCGGATAAAGGAGGAACAAATTGTGATGTTTTACTAATGTCAGCAACACCAATACCAAGAACACTTACTATGACAATCTATGGTGACATGGATTTGTCAATTATTAAAGAAAAACCTAAATTTAGGAAAGATGTAAAAACATACAGTAAACTTGAATCCAATATAAAAGATGTAATTAAATTTATTAAAAAAGAAATTACAAAAGAAAATCAGATTTTTTGGGTTTGTCCATTAATTGAAGAGTCAAAAAAAATTGATCATACTTCAGCAGTTAAGAAATTTGAGTATCTTAATAAAATTTTCCCAAACGAAGTTGCTTTATTACATGGAAAAATAGACTTGGAGGAAAAAAATCGCATCTTAAACAAATTTTTAAATAAAAAATTTAAAATTTTAGTATCTACAACAGTAATTGAAGTTGGTATTGATTTTCCAAATGCGAATGTTATCGTTATTGAAAACGCTAATAAATTTGGTCTTTCTCAACTCCATCAATTGAGAGGCAGAGTTGGAAGAGGTTTAAAAGAGGCAACGTGCATACTAATGATTAAATCATCTTTAACAGAAAATGCGAAGAAAAGACTTAAAATTCTAAAGAATACGAATGACGGTTTTAAAGTTTCAGAGGAAGATATGAAAATAAGAGGATATGGAGATATTTTGGGTTTTAAACAAAGTGGTGTTAAGATTTTTAAACTTGCAGATCCAGTTTTAAATAGTGATTTATTTGAATTAGCTGAGAAAGAAATTAGATTTATGGAAAAAAATAAAATTGATACAACGAAATATAAAATTTTAATGAAATTATATGACCAAGCTGATATATTAAATGATATCGTTTAATTTTTACCTGTGGATGTCCCGGCAGATACAATAAATTTAGATGCTTCCTCAAATGTCATATTCAAATATATAACTTCATCAATTGGGAACATAAGTAAAAAACCACTTGTAGGATTTGGTGTTGTAGGAACAAAAACATTGATTAATTTTTTTTTAGTTTTTTCAGCCATCTCACCTTTATTTTCTTTTGTTGCAAAACCAACAGCCCAAACACCTTTTCTAGGATATTCTATTAAAACAACACTTTTTTTATCATTTTCATCTTTATTGGAAAATGTTTCTGTCATTTGAACTATTGCAGAGTAAATAGTTCTTAAAACTGGAATTCTTTTAAATAAATCATCGATGAGTTTAAGAATCCGTTTGCCTAAGAAAGATAAAGATAAACCCCCTACAATAGTTATAAAAATTATCGAGATAATAATTTCAATTCCAGGAATTGCAAATGGGAGATAATTATTAGGATTTATATTAGGTGGAATTACTTTGGATGAAACCCCTATTAAAATCTTACTCAGATATAATGTAAAACCAATAGGTATTAATACCACCACCCCGGTTATAAAATAGTTTCTAAGAACTAAGCTTAATGATTTTTTTTTCTTTATTTTTACCATTATTTATAACTTGAATATATTACAAAAGTTATTGATATTATGAATAATATTAATAATATTTTATTATTAAGATTCATAATCCAGTATATTATCAAGGACTTATTAAAATGGATAGAAGAAAATTTTTAACTTATGTAGGTTGTAGTTGTTGTGGATTTCTTATGAACGCATGCTCTACAGCACCAATCACTAAGAGAAAGCAATTAAAGCTAATACCTGAGGCTAAATTAAATGCGCAGGCAGCACAAATTTATGAAAAAGTAAAAGAAAAAGAAAAATTAATCAAAGATTCTAAATCTCTTGCTGAAATAAAAGAAATCGGTGCAAAAATGGAAGATGCTATATCAATTTATTTTGAAAAGTCTAATTTACCAGATCCAACAACATATTTTGATTGGGAATATATCCTAATTGATAATAAAAAAATTAAGAATGCATGGTGTATGCCAGGTGGTAAAATAGCTGTTTATAGCGGCATGTTAGAAGTTACAAAAAATACCAATGGTTTAGCTGCTGTAATGGGTCATGAAATTGCTCATGCGGTTGCCAAACATTCTGTTGAGAGAGCTAGTAGAGGAGTTCTATTAAATACTGGAACCCAAGTTATAGATATTTTAAGTGGTGGAAAATTATCAAGTGTCAATCGTGTTACAGGAATGAATACTGTTGGCTTATTATCACAAATAGGAATTATGAACCCTTTTAATCGTAAACAAGAGAGCGAAGCTGATTATTTAGGAATGATTTTTTCATCTCTCTCTGGTTATGACATTCGAGAGACTAAAAAAATATGGGAAAGAATGAAAGGGCAAAATAAAGGCAAAGCCCAACCAGAATTTTTAAGCACGCACCCATCTGCTGATAATAGAATTAAAATGATAAATCAATGGACTAATGAAATAATAATTAAGTATCCACCAATTAAAATATCTTAAAAAATATGTGGTGAGCCCTGATGGACTCGAACCATCGACCCATTCCTTAAAAGGGAATTGCTCTACCAACTGAGCTAAGGGCCCACAAATGTTACTTTAGATAAAATTGTATATACAGAATTATCTAGATATTTCAAACACGAATTTGAAAAAAAAAGTTATCCAATTACAATTTATCTATATATTTATTGTGAAATTCATCAAATGTGTCATTTTTGATATTCTGTCTAATAGCACCCATTAACTCCTGATAGAAATTTATATTATGCAATGTAAGCAGCATTGAGCCCAAAATTTCATTAGTATTAAATAGGTGATTTAAGTAATTTTTCGAATATTTATTTAGATTGAGATTTGTACAATTAGGATCTAAAGGACTGTTATCATTTTGGTATTTGTTGTTTTTAATATTTACTCTTCCCTCCCATGTGAAAGCTAGACCAGTTCGACCTGACCTAGTTGGCAATACACAATCAAACATGTCGATTCCTCTTTTAACAGCACCCAAAATATCACTAGGAGTTCCTACACCCATTAAATAATGAGGCTTATCTTTAGGCATATATTCTTTAATATTATCCAGAACATCAAACATTTCCTCTTGAGTTTCTCCTACTGCTAAACCCCCTAGCGCATAACCATCAAACCCGATCTTCAACAAACCTTCTAATGATTTAAGTCTTAAGTCTTTAAATAAACCTCCTTGAATAATTCCAAATAAAGCTTTATGAGGATTATTACCAAAAGCTTTCTTTGATCTTTCAGCCCAGTATAAAGAAAGATGCATTGATTTGTTTATAATTTCATAATCGTTAGTTTTTTTTGGGCACTCATCCATTATCATAACTATATCTGAATTAAGACCTAATTGAATTTTTATACTTTCTTCGGGGCTTAAACAAAACTTTTTACCATCAACATGAGAATTGAAAATTGCCCCCTCTTCTTTGTCAATTTTGTTAATTTTAGATAATGACATTACTTGAAATCCTCCAGAGTCAGTAAGAATAGGAAGATCACAATTCATGAACTCATGAAGACCTCCAGCATCACGAACTCTTTCCATTCCTGGTCTTATCATTAGATGATAAGTATTTGATAAGATAATTTGAGAGCCTGTTTTTTTTATATTATCAATAGTGCAAGCTTTTACAGTAGCCTGTGTACCAACTGGCATAAAAGCAGGGGTATCGATATTACCTCTATGAGTTTTTATTAAACCTAGTCTTGCAAATTTATTTTTTCTTAAAATTTCAAATTCAAATTTTTTCAATTTAAGCTAAAATATTACTGGGATTTGAAACTTATTATTTTATCAGGATCTGTGACTGATCCATTATTGTTTTGATCACCTCTTTTTATTTTGTCTACAAATTCCATCCCCTCAGTAACTTTACCAAAAACAGTATATTGTTTGTCAAGAAATGGAGCAGGTTTAAAACAAATAAAAAATTGGCTATTCGCACTATCTGGATCAGATGATCTAGCCATTGATAAAGTTCCACGATCATGAGGAAGATTGCTGAACTCCTGTTTAAGATCAGGTAAATCAGAACCTCCCATTCCAGCTCTTCTTAGGTCAAAATCATTTAAACTTGAATTGCCAAACTGAACGTCACCAGTTTGAGCCATGAATCCATCAATAACTCTGTGAAATACAACATTGTCATATTTTCCTTTATCTGCAAGTTCCTTAATTCTTTTTACATGATTTGGCGCTGTATCAGCGAACAACTCAATTTTTACATCGCCATCTTTTAATTTTAATATCATAATATTTTCCTCCGTAAATGATTTGTTTATAAAAAACAAGAGTATAATAATTATCTTAACTAAAAACTTACTCATATTTATTTTTTAATGCCTTTATTGTGCTTTTGGTAGTAAAATTTTTTATGTCCCCCTTAAGTTTAACAATTTCTTTTACAAATTTTGATGATATAATTTGATTTTCTACATCTGACATTAAAAATATTGTTTCTATATTATTATTTAGCTTTCTATTCATGCCAGCAAGTTGAAATTCATATTCAAAATCAGAAACCGCTCTTAATCCTCTTAAAATTATATTAGAATTATATTTTTTACATAATGTGGTGGTTAGGGACTTGAATGAGATTATAGCTATCTTCTTTTTATTCATTTTTAGATCTTTAAAAAGAGCATTTCTTACAATTTCAATTCTTTCTTCAACATCAAATAAATAATCCTTATTCTCTCCATCTGAGATAGCTAGGACAATTTTATCAAATAATTTTAAAGATTTTTTAATTACATCTATGTGACCAAATGTTATGGGATCAAACGTTCCTGGATAAATTGCTGTTTTCAACATTATAATAAATTATCATCAATTTTAATTGCAGAAACAACTTTTTCATCTCCAGATAATTTAATAATTCTCACTCCTTGAGTATTTCTTCCTGCTGTTCTAATCTCTTTTACCGCTAACCTTATAACCCTTCCTTTGTTTGTTGAAATCATTATTTCATCACCCTCATTCACTGGAAATGATGATGCAATATTGCCATTTCTTAGAGAGTTTACTATCCCAATTATTCCCTTACCTCCTCTATTCGTAGTTCTGTAATCGTAATGTGAGGTTTTTTTGCCAAATCCATTTTCACTTATTGATAAAATAAATTTTTGTTTCGCGACCACTTCAGATTTATCATCCTTATTTTTACCGTTTTTTTTAACTTTATTATTATCAATTATTGATAATGAGACTATTTCATCGTCTGGAGCTAATTCAATTCCTTTAATACCTTTTGACGATCTACCTTTAAAAATTCTTAATTTTTTAGACTCAAATCTTATACACTTACCAAATTTGGTACTCAAAATTATATCTTGATCATCTTTACAGATTTTTACACCTATAATTTTATCGTTACTATCCAATTTCATTGCTATCTTACCTGAGGTATTGATTGATGAAAAATCCTCCAAACTATTTTTTCTAACTTTACCTTTAGAAGTTGCGAAAACTATCTGATATTTACTTGGGTCATCATCACTTTCTGGATAGGGCATAATTGAACTTATTGACTGGTGATTTTTAAGCGGCAAGATATTAAACAATGACTTACCTTTTGATGAGGCTGATCCCTCAGGGATTTTCCATGCCTTAATCTTATATACTAAACCTACTGTTGAAAAAAAAAGAACCGATGTATGGGTATTAACTGATAAAGTTTGAATGACAGAATCTTCATTTCTTGTTGTAATACCCGTTTTTCCTTTACCACCTCTTTTTTGAATTTTAACTGTTTTAAGCGAACCTCTTTTTATATATCCTTGAAGAGTAATAGTTATAAGAACTGTTTCTTTTTGTATTGTCTCCTCAATATCGTAATTTAAAACAGCATCAATAATTTTTGTTCTTCTAGGAACAGCATATTTTTCTTTAATATCTTTTAACTCATTACTAATAACTTTTAACAATTCTTTTTTAGACGAAATTATCTTTTTTAATTTTACAATTAATTCAGATAACTTTTTAATCTCAACTTCGATTTCATTTATACCAAGAGCGGTCAATTTTTGTAATCTTAATTCAAGAATAGCATCAGCTTGATTTGAAGATAAACTATATAAACTCTTAGATTTTCTATTTTCAATTAAAGATATTGTTTTTTGAGATTTATTCACTTTCCAATTAGCGTTTAATAAAAATTTTTTAGCTTCAGTAGGAGTTTTTGATCCTCGTATAATCTTTATAACTTTATCCAAATTTTCAACAGAAACAGACAAACCAATAAGTATATGAGCTCTTTCCTCTGCTTTTGTTAAATCAAATTTTGTTTTCTTTAGAACTACATCTTCTCTAAATGCTAAAAAATTTTCTAAAAAATCTTTTAAATTACAGGTCTTTGGTTTTCCATCAACTATGGCCAAGGTATTGAAACCAAAAGAACTTTCAATTTGTGTGTTTTTATATAATTGTCTTTTAACGGTTTCTGGTTCTACACCAGACTTTAAATCAATCGAAACTCTGATACCTTCTCTATTTGATTCATCACGTATATCTCTTATTCCCTCTATTTTTTTTTCTCTAACTAATTGAGCAATTCTTTCATTAAGTACTGATTTATTTACTTGATATGGAACTGAATTAATTACCAATCTATCTCGACCGCTTTTTTGCGTTTCATTTAGTATTTCACCTCGAATTTTAAAAGAACCCCTGCCCTTATTATATCCTTGTTTTATTATGTCCTTCCCAATTATTATTCCTCCAGTTGGGAAATCGGGTCCTGGAATATGTTTCATTAATTCTTTTATCTTAATATCCTTGTTATCAATTAAAGCTAATGTTCCATTTATGATTTCACCCAAATTATGAGGTGGAATACTTGTGGCCATTCCAACAGCAATACCTCCTGCTCCGTTTACAAGTAAATTTGGAAATTGTGCTGGTAAAACTGATGGCTCCTTTTCTGTTTCATCATAATTACTTTTATATTCAATTGTATTTTTTTCAATATCCTCAATTAGAAATTGAGAGACTTTTGAAAGTCTAGTCTCTGTATATCTCATTGCAGCGGCTGGATCACCATCTATAGATCCAAAATTACCTTGACCTTCAACAAGTGGCAAACTCATTGAAAAATCTTGAACCATTCTAACTAGAGCATCATAAACTGACTGATCTCCGTGGGGATGATATTTACCAATAACATCACCAACAATTCTTGCAGATTTTCTAAATTGTTTTGACCAATCGTAACCGCCTTTATACATAGCATAAAGTATTCTTCTATGAACTGGTTTTAGGCCATCTCTTATGTCTGGTAGAGCTCTACTTACAATTACACTCATTGCATACGAGAGATAAGATGAACTCATCTCATCATGCATTGAAATTAATCTTATTTTTTTATCAGAAGAAACTTCGTTTTTTTCCATAAAGATTAAAATGGAATGTCGTCATCCATATCATTTTGTACTTGTGATAAATCATCAGAATTATTTGATATTTGAGAATTATCATTGCTAATTCCGCCACCTGAATTACCACCACCAAGCATAGTTAGGGACGAATTATATCCTTGAATAACTATTTCAGTTGAATACCTATCTTGCCCGGATTGTTCATCTTTCCATTTTCTTGTAGTTAATTGACCCTCAATATAAATTTGGGCACCTTTTTTTAAATACTGTTGAACAACATTTACTAAACCTTCATTAAATACAACTACACGGTGCCACTCAGTTTTTTCTTTTTTCTCACCTGTATTTTTATCTTTCCAAGATTGACTAGTAGCTAGACTAAGTCTTGCAACACTTTTACCATTAACCATCTGTTTTATTTCTGGATCTGCGCCTAAACGACCAATTAATAGTACTTTATTTAAACTTCCAGCCATAATATTTTATTATTTATTATTTTAATTATTTAATTTATATCACAATTTACTCTGAATATTAATTTTATTAAGTCAAAGCAACAAAAAATATGATTAAAAAGATAGTTATAAAGGGTGCAAAAGAACACAATTTAAAAAATGTATCACTAGAAATTCCTAAAGATAAATTTGTTGTTATTACTGGCCTCTCAGGATCAGGTAAATCTTCATTAGCATTTGATACTATCTATGCAGAGGGACAAAGAAGATATGTTGAAAGTTTATCTGCATATGCAAGACAGTTTCTGGATAAAATGAAAAAACCTAACGTCGATTTAATTGAAGGTTTAAGTCCAGCTATATCAATTGAACAAAAAAATACATCAAAAAATCCTAGATCAACTGTGGCTACTGTAACTGAAATATATGATTATATGAGAGTTTTGTATGCAAGAGCAGGTATTCCATATTCTCCTTTTACAGGAAAACCTATTGAGTCACAAACAGTTACACAAATAGTAGACAAAATTAAAGAACTTCCAAAAAAATCAACGATATACCTTTACGCTCCTGTAGTAAGAGGAAGAAAAGGAGAATATAAAAAAGAAATTTTAAATTACAAAAAAAGAGGATTTAGAAAAATTAAAATTGATAATACCTTATATGATATAGACAAAGTTCCTGAACTTAACAAAAAAATTAAACATGATATATCTGTTCTTGTAGACAGAATAATTTTGAATTCGTCATTAGGTAATCGATTAGCTGAAGGTATAGAGACATCAATACAATTAGCGAATGGTTTAATATTTGTAGAATACGAAGATGAGACTCTCCCTAAAAAATTCAGAAAATTACAAAAATTAATATTTTCAACTAAATTTGCTTGCCCAGAAAGCGGGTTTACAATTGAAGAAATTGAGCCAAGATTATTTTCATTTAATAGTCCATTTGGAGCATGTGAGGAATGTGAGGGAATTGGGATCAAATTAAACGTAGATCCAAATTTAGTTATACCAAACGAAAAAAAGAGTATAAGTGATGGAGCGATAGAGCCTTGGGCTAAAACAACTACTATGTATTATGCTCAAACATTAAGTTCACTTGCAAAGCATTATGAATTTTCACTAAGTGAAAGATGGTCAAAACTATCAAAAAAGATTAAAGACATTATTCTTTATGGATCTGATGATGAAGAAATAAAATTTACATACGATGATGGATACGAAAAATATTCACATAAAAAAACCTTTGAAGGCGTAATAAATAATTTAGAAAGAAGATACCTTGAAACTGATAGTGACTGGAAAAGAGAGGAAATTTCACAATATCAATCTGATACAAAATGTGAAAGATGTAACGGTCACAGACTAAAAGACGAAGCACTATGTGTAAAGATTGATGGTTTACATATAAGTGAGGTTACTGAAAAATCTATTTCTGATGCAGCGATATGGTTTGAAAAATTAAAAGATAATATGGACAAACGACAAGTTAAAATTGCTGAGCATATCTTAAAAGAAATCAATGAGAGATTAAATTTTTTATTAAACGTTGGCTTGGATTATCTAACATTATCTAGAGAATCAGGAACATTATCTGGAGGTGAAGCTCAGAGAATTAGATTAGCTTCTCAAATAGGATCAGGTTTGACAGGTGTGTTGTATGTATTAGACGAGCCATCTATTGGGCTTCACCAGAAAGATAATGTAAAACTCATAAATGCATTAAAAAGATTACGTGACTTAGGTAATACAGTGATAGTAGTTGAACATGATACAGAAACGATGGAAAACGCTGATCACATTATTGACCTTGGTCCTGAAGCTGGAAACAAAGGTGGAGAGATAGTTGCACAAGGATCAATAAAAGAGATAAGTCAAAATCATAATAGTATTACAGGAAAATATCTTTCAAATAAGTTCAAGATTAATGTGCCTGGGAAAAGAAGGTTGGCAAAAAATGGAAGGTTTTTGGAAATTTCTGGAGCAACAGGGAATAATCTCGATAATGTAAATCTAAAAATACCTCTTGGAAGTTTAACTTGTGTGACTGGTGTATCAGGAAGTGGAAAATCTACTCTGGTATTACAAACATTGTACAATGCATTAAATTTAACTTTAAATAATAATAAATCGAGAAAAATTCCAAAACCATTCAAAGGTTTCAAGGGAACAGAGCTTGTTGATAAGATTATTGATATTGACCAATCACCTATTGGTAGAACACCAAGATCAAATCCAGCAACTTATACTGGTGCTTTTGGACCGATAAGAGACTGGTTTACAAATTTACCAGAATCTAAAACTAGGGGTTATAAGCCTGGACGTTTTTCGTTTAATGTTAAAGGTGGTAGATGTGAGGCATGTGAGGGTGATGGCGTAATCACCTATGAAATGCATTTTTTACCAGATGTTTATATTCAGTGTGATGAGTGTAAAGGTACTAGATATAACCGTGAGACACTTGAAATAAAATTTAAAGATAAAAGTATAGCTGATGTTTTAAATATGACTGTGGATGAAGGATGTGAATATTTTGAGAATATATCAAATATTAAAACAAAATTACTAACTTTAAAAAAAGTTGGATTGGGTTATATAAAAATTGGTCAACAAGCAACTACGCTTTCAGGTGGTGAGGCTCAAAGGATAAAATTAGCTAAAGAGTTGTCTAAGAGATCTACTGGGCGAACGGTGTATATATTAGATGAGCCGACAACCGGCTTACATCAACACGATATAAAAAAACTTTTAGAAATTCTTCATACCTTTGTAGCTTTAGGTAATACAGTAGTTGTAATTGAACACAATCTTGATGTAATTAAAACGGCTGATTACATTGTAGATATGGGGCCTGAGGGGGGTGTTAAAGGTGGAAAAATTATCGCAGAGGGAAAGCCAGAGGAAATTTGTAAAATTCATGAAAGTTATACTGGAAAATTTTTAAAACCTCTTTTAAGTTAAAAAATTATTGTTATAATCATTTAAAGTTAATAAATATAGGATTTATGGATAAATTGCTTACGTC
>QCAD01000016.1 GCA_003282055.1 Pelagibacteraceae bacterium AG-339-N18 | reverse complement strand
TGAGTTAACAAGACCTGATAGATCTAAAGTAAGTGCAGTAAATGATAAATGGGATCAATTTGAAAATTTTAAAAAGTATGATGACTTTACCTATTCATGGTTAAGTGAGTGTAAAAGAATTTTAAAAAAAGACGGAGCTATCTGGGTAATTGGTAGTTACCATAATATTTTTAGAGTTGGAACAGCAATCCAAAATTTGGGTTTTTGGATTTTAAATGACGTCATTTGGAATAAAAAAAACCCCATGCCGAATTTTAGAGGAACGCGCTTTACAAACGCCCACGAAACTTTAATTTGGGCATCTAAGTCAGAAAAATCAAAATACACTTTTAATTATCAATCCTTAAAATGTTTAAATGACGATCTTCAAATGAGATCCAACTGGGAATTACCGGTTTGTAATGGTTCTGAAAGACTAAAAAAGAATGGTAAAAAAGTCCATTCTACTCAAAAACCTGAGGCTCTGCTTCACAGAATTTTATTAGCAACGACAAATAAAAATGATTTAGTTTTAGACCCTTTCTTAGGATCAGGAACAACTGCAACAGTTGCAAAAAAATTGAATAGAAATTATTACGGAATTGAAAAAGAAAAAACATATTTTAAAGCTGCTGAACAAAGATTAAAGAAAGCAAAGCCTATAGAAGATGATTATTTAGATACTTTGCAAAATGGTAGATCTAAACCAAGAATACCCTTTGGTTCATTAGTTGAATTGGGAATAATTAAACCAGGCACTACTATTTTTGATAATAAAAAGAAAATCAGTGCAAAAATTATGGCTGATGGCAGTATCAAACATGCTCAAACTGAGGGCTCAATCCATAAAGTGGCAGCTACAATATTGGGTGCTGAAAGCTGTAATGGATGGACCTATTGGCATTATAATTTGAATGGAAACGCAGTTCCTATCGATCATTTAAGACAAAGATTAATTTCTAATAGTTAGTTTTTATATATTTTACCAAGATAGCCCTCTAAAAACCTTTTGTTTTTTATTAATCTTTTCAAAAAAATATTTCTTAATAATGTTGTTAAAGGACTTGATAAATGAAAAGCAAATTGATTAAATTTTGACCGATTATTAACCATTTTTGTTTTATTAACTCTATTTCTAAAAAAATTATTTTCAGTATTATTCTCTATATTTTCAAATAATTCATATGCGCCTTCTATTGATTGTGATGCACCTTGAGCAAATGATGGTGAAAAAGCAAAAAAAGCATCTCCTATTAAATGGATATTATTATTATTAATTTTGAAAAAATCATGGCTGATAAATACTGGATATATCTTTAGATCCTTAATATTATTAAAAAATTCTCTATTTAAGTGAGGAACTTTATCTAAAATCTTATTAATAAAAATATCGTCATTAAAAAACGAGTAATTTTTTAGCTCATCCTCTGAAAGTTTATATTTCATTATAGCAATAAAGTTTAAATCTCCATCACGAGATACTGGATAAATAACATAGTGAAAATTTGAACCTAAAAATAATGAGATGTTTTTTTTATCAGCTATGTTTGAAGAGCTTGGTATTATTCCTCTTATGGCTAAAGTACCATCAAATTTTGGTTCAATTTGATTTTTTGATAACAGATTTTTACTCTTTGAAAAGACACCATCTGAAATAATTAAATATTCAAATTCATAAACTTCATCATTTTCAAAAGCAATTTTAACAATTTGATCTTGTTGTTCTATCTTTGAAATAGTGTAGTTAAATTTTATTTCTTTTTCTAAATCCTTTTTTAAAAAATTAATAAGTGATGATCTTTTAAGAGTGGTATATTTACAATTTTCAGTATTAAAAACTGATATATTTAACTCACATATCTTATTAGAATTTTTAACTGAGTAAAAATTGATTTTGTCTGGATTAAATTTCTCATTATTTTCTAGTGTATCAAACTGAATTTTATTTAAAAGTTTGATACTGTTGACAGATAATTGAATTCCGTAACCTTCTTTCAAATCGATTAAGCTATTTCTCTCAAAGATAGTTACTTGATACTTTTCATTTCTCTTAAATAAATTCGCAATGAATAACCCTGAGATACCAGCACCAATTACAGCTACTTTTTTCATTATTTTTTTTCTAAATATTTAACAACTTTCTTAGTGAATGTTGGAAGCATATAATTATCTAATTTTCTTTTATCAAACCAATAAGATGAGGGAAATCTTTTTGCATTTTTGAGATATTCAATTTTTATGTTCATATTCATATTTGACATTTTAAAATTAAGATTTTCATTAAAATTTTTTGGGTTAGAAAGCTCTTCCATCGGAAAAATTGCTAAATTTTTTAGAAAGTTAAATCTTGTATTTTTTACTAACAAGTATTTTTGATTTTTTTTATAAACTTTAAGAATAAAATATTTTTCTTTATTCTTTTTTGTAATTTTAGCTAAATCAAAATCTTTCTTTTTATAAGATTTGCAATTTTTTGAGATAGGACACTTACTACATTTAGGATTTTTTGGTTTGCATATCATTGCTCCTAATTCCATTAAAGCTTGAGCATAGTCTCTTGCTCTTGATGAAATTCCAAAAACAGATTTTTTTTCTATTAGATTGTTTTTTTGTATTTCCTTATCTTTTTTTAAATAAAGATATCTTTTTAAAACTCTTTCAATGTTTCCATCTAAAGGAATATAAGATTTGTTAAAGCCAATTGCTAAAATTGCATTAGCAGTGTAATTGCCGATACCAGGTAAAGATATTAAATCCTCATAATTATTTGGAATTTCTCCATGATATTTACTAATTATGATTTTAGCAGTTTTTTTTAAATTTCTTAATCTTGAATAATATCCAAGACCCTCCCAAAGCTTTATCAATTCTCTATCTGGCATTTTTGAAAGTTTTTTGAGATTTGGAATTTTATTTATAAATCTATTAAAATAAGGAATTACAGTCACAACTTGTGTCTGCTGCAACATAAATTCACTTACCAATGTATAATAATGTTTTTTTGATTGTGAAACATTTTTTCGCCACGGTAATGTTCTCTTATTTAAATCATACCAATTAAGAATTTTTTTTGTTATTATTTGATCTTTCATATGCAATTCAAAAAATATACTAAGCAGAGAAATAGCATTCAAGGATTAAGATCCTTTAAAGACACTTTGCCAAAAAATATCAAAAAAGTCATCAACAAGAAAGGGCACGTATACTCCGAAACTATCAATAATTGGAAATATATTGTTGGAGAAAATTTATTTAAAGTTTGCTACCCAAAGTCTTTTAAAAATTCTAACAAGTTGGGTGTTGGCACTTTGTTAATCAATGTAAAAAGGGGGCATGAAGTTGAATTGGAATATTCAAGAAAAGATATATTAGAAAAATTGAATAATTTATTCGGTTATTATGTTGTTGAAAAAATTAAACTAACAAATTTTGATGATGAAAAAATTGAGCCCTCTAAAAATGATGAAAGTTCTCATAATGTGACGAATCATGATTATCAAAAAAAGATAAATAGTGTTAAAAATGAAAAAATAAAAAAATCTTTAATAAAATTATCAAAGGTGTTTAAAACAAAATGAAAAAAATATTTTTAATATTAATCTTATTTTTTGGGTCGATAGATATTTTAAATGCTGAAGGAAAAAGAATTATAGCTGGAAATATGGATGCAAAGATTACAATAATCGCTTATGAATCTTTAACATGTAGTCACTGCGCAGATTTTCACAAAAATGTATATCCTCAACTCAAAAAAGATTATATCGATTCTGGTTTAGTCAAAATTGAATTCAGGCACTTTCCTCTAGATGTGGCCGCTTTTAATGCGTCAAAAATTTCTCAGTGTAAAAGTGATGAAAGTTT
Source organism: Pelagibacteraceae bacterium AG-339-N18 (assembly GCA_003282055.1). The sequence goes on along the minus strand of QCAD01000016.1, from coordinate 12,709 downwards.
AAAAATTTTAAATAGCCTTTATTCAAATCAACAAGAATGGGTTAGAGGAAAAAATGTGGAGGAAATTAATAATAATTTAAAAACATTCATCAAAAATCAAGGCTTCGATTTAGATTTTGAAAAATGTATAAATGATAAAAAAATAGAGGATTATGTGTTAAATGATCGAATCGAAGGTACTAAAAAATTTAAGGTTAATGCTACTCCTACGATTATTATTAATAACAAAAAGTTTGAGAAACCCCTTAATTATAAAAATTTAAAAAAATCGCTGGAAAAACTGATATAAACTCCTAATGGAGTTTAAAAAAATCCAATTGAATGGATTTAAATCTTTCGCTGATAAAACTAATTTCTTAATTGAAAATGGTTTAACTGGGATAGTTGGCCCTAATGGTTGTGGAAAATCAAACATTGTTGAGTCCTTAAGATGGGTCATGGGAGAAACATCAGCAAAAAGTATGCGAGGATCAGGAATGGAGGATGTAATATTTTCTGGAACATCTAACAAAGCATCCAAGAACATTGCAGAGGTGTCTGTTACGGTAACTAATGAAAAAAATGAGGGGCCAATTCAATATAGAGAATTGGATGAGGTAAACGTAAGAAGAAAAATAGAAAAAGATAAAGGCTCAAAATTTTATATAAATGATAAAGAAGTTAGAGCCCGTGATGCTCAAATGTTTTTTGCAGATCTATCAACTGGAGCACATTCTCCATCTATGATAAGCCAAGGTCGTATAGGTGCAATCGTTACGGCTAAACCAGCTGATAGAAGGGCAATCTTAGAAGAAGCTGCAGGAATTTCTGGATTGCATGTAAGAAGGCATGAAGCTGAATTACGACTAAACGCTGCAGAAAATAATCTTAAAAGAGCAGATGAATTAAGGCGCCAACAAGAAAGACAACTTGTAAATCTTCAAAAACAAGCTGAAGAAGCAGCTAGATATAAAAATATGTCTGAAGAGATAAAAAAGATAGAGGCAGGCTTATATTATTTAAAATTATTAGAAATTGACAAAGAAATAAAAGTAGAAAATGAGATTAATATTGAAGCAGAAACTGAAGTTACAGACTTTAATAATAAGATCGCAGATCTTGAAAATTTTATTAAGAATGAAACTGAAAAAGTCACACCATTAAGAGAAAAGAATATTGAAAACTTATCTAAAATACAGAGACTTAATCTTGAGCTACAAAGTCTGGACGAAGAAAATACAAGAATTCAAGATGAAATTGAAAATGTAAAAAAAACACTTCAAACATTTGAGGAAGATATCGGTAGAGAAAAAGGAATAGTAATCGATGCGAACTCAAATGAAAAAAGATTAAAAGAAGAAAAAAATGAGTTAATAGAAATTGACTCCAAATATTATGACACTGAAAAACAGTCTGATAATGATTTGAATACCTCTAAAGATAAATTGCAAAGCGAAATTGAAAAAGTAAAAGAACTTATTAATTCACAAAAAAATCAAGAAGCTATTTTAGCACTTGATAATTGTAAACTGTTAATTGAAGCATATGCTGGGAGTTATAGTAAAAATGAAAATATAAAAAAAGAGTCTGTAAAGAGAAACGAAAGAATTAAAGTAATTGATACAGAGATAGAAAGTTGGAAAAACCTGTTATTAAATTCCGAAAAAATGGTTTACCAGCTTACCGAAAGAAGAAGTAAATTGAATGATCAATTAAGTAATTTAGATAATCAACCAAAATTACAGGCAGAAAAAAAAGGTCAAATAACTGAAGGGTTAAGAATTTCTGAAGAAGAAAAAAAAGAAAATGAAGAAATTATTAATTCAACAGATGAAAAAATAGAAAATTTAAGATTACAATTGAATGAAATCCAAGAGCAATCAATTCAGATTAGAGAGAGAAAAGCAAGTTCGGGTGCAACAGTTGAGGGACTAAAAAGGAGAAAAAATGATTTAATTGATAGAATTAATTCCGAATTAAATTTATCAGAAGAAAATATTTTAGAAAATTCAAATGTTTTTGGAGTTGAGGAATTGCCAGATGCTGTGAATCAAGAGGACTTGCTAGACAAAAAAAAACAAGAAAGAGAAAAACTAGGTTCGGTGAATTTAAAGGCAGATGAAGAAACAAATAAGTATGAAACTGAAATTAAAAAAATGGAGAGCGATCGGGTCGATTTAGTTACAGCAATAGTAAAATTAAAAGAAAGTATCAATGAGCTTAATCAAAAAGGAAGGGAGAGATTAATTGAGGCTTTTGATAAAGTTGATAGAAAATTTAACGAGGTTTACACAAAACTTTTTAATGGTGGAAACGCTAAACTTGAATTGGTAGATGCTGATGATCCACTGGAGGCAGGACTAGAAATGTTGGTGAGTCCTCCTGGTAAGCGTCTCCAATCAATAACTTTATTATCAGGTGGAGAACAAGCGCTTACAGCGCTTTCATTAATTTTTGCTGTTTTCTTAACTAATCCATCTCCAATTTGTGTATTAGATGAAGTAGATGCACCTCTTGATGATGCGAATGTCGCAAGATTTTGTAATTTGCTTGATGAGCTTACAAAAATTACTGACACGAAATTTATAATTGTTACCCACCATGCTTTAACAATGTCTAAAATGAACAGACTATACGGAGTTACAATGCCAGAGAAGGGTATTAGCCAACTTGTAGCTGTTGATCTTCAAAAAGCAGAAAGTATGGTTGCCTAAAAAAGCTGATTTCAAATGTCCAAAGATCCATTTAAAACTCGCTTAGAAATTGCAAAAAAAAAGGCTTTTGAGAAAGAAAATAAGAAAAGACATAATCCCTCTCCCATTGGTAATGCTTTCAAACTTAGCACTGAGCTGGTTGCTGCGGTAGCTGTAGGGACAATTATTGGGTTTATTTTAGACAAGACCTTTGGTACTAAACCATGGTTAATTTTAATATTTTTTTTTGTAGGTGTAATTGCTGGGATAATGAATGTAATCAAATCTGCAAAAAAAATGCAAAAATAGATCGAAAGAAATATATGGCTGCAAATCCAATGACACAATTCGAGGTTTATAGAATTGGTCCTGAAATTAAAGTTGGTACTTTTGATATCTCATTTACAAATGCTAGTTTGTTTATGATCATAAGTTCATTAGCTATTTTAATTGTATTTAATCTTGGGTCAAAAAAAAATTCCCTATTACCCAGCAAAATTCAGCTACTAGCAGAATTAAGTTATACTTTTGTGTCAAAAATGATAAGTGACACTGCGGGATCTAAAGCTAAACCTTATTTTTCATTTATATTCTCTTTATTTATGTTCGTGCTTTTTTGTAACATGTTTGGGATGATTCCCTACACCTTCACAGTTACAAGTCATATTATTGTGACGTTTGTGTTGGCGGCCTTTATCTTTATAGGAGTAACGGTAATTGGATTTATTAAGCATGGATTTGGATATCTAAAATTATTTGTACCAAGTGGAGTTCCTGTTGTACTGTTGCCCTTAATTGTGATTATTGAAATTATCTCATATTTGAGTAGACCTGTTAGTCTATCTGTTAGGCTTTTTGCTAACATGATGGCGGGTCACACTATGATGAAAGTATTCGGAGGCTTTGTAATAAGTCTTGGATTAGTCGGTGGATGGCTTCCACTGAGTTTTTCGGTTGCTTTAACAGGTTTGGAGATATTGGTTGCTTTTCTTCAAGCATATGTTTTTGCAATTTTAACCTGCATCTATTTAAACGATGCATTAAACTTACACCATTAAATAACATAGGAGGATATAATGGAATTAGAAGCAGCGAAAATGATCGGAGCAGGCTTGGCAGCAATAGCCCTAGCTGGTGCCGGAGTTGGTATTGGAATAATCTTTGGAAATTATTTGTCAGGTGCAATGAGAAATCCATCTGCAGCTCAAAAGCAGTTTCCAAATTTGCTTTTAGGATTTGCATTGGCGGAAGCAACAGGATTATTTGGATTAGTAGTTGCGTTAATCATTCTTTTTGCATTTTAAGTTAATGATTAAAAAAATATATTTTCAGTCAATATTTTTCAATCTCTTGTTTATCAAAGAAGTTTTTGCAGCTGAAAGCGGAGGTATGCCTCAATTAAACCCAGAATTTTGGATTTCACAAATATTTTGGTTAACAATTACTTTTGGTATTCTTTATATTGTTTTATCAAAACTTATTCTTCCAAAAATTAGTTTAAACTTAGAGCTAAGAAAATCTCAGATACAAGATAATATTGAGGCAGCAGAGAAACAGAGAGAAAATAGTGAGGCTAAGCTCAAAGAGTTCGATGATATAATTGCAAAAAGTAAATTGGAAGCAAAAAATATCTATCAAGAGGCCAGAGAAAATACTCTTAGAGAAATAAATATTAAAAGAGAGAGTTTGGATAAACAAATTGATGAGGAAATTAAAAAAGCTGAGCAGGAAATTACAATTTTGAAAAAAAGCGCCCCCGAAAAAATTAATAAGATTGCAATCGAAAGTACTTTTGAGTTAATTAAAAAATTAATTGGTGCTGAAGTAAATAATAGTAGCATATCAGCTATTGTTGATGATTTATCAAAAAGAAATGGAGATAAAAATTATGGTAATTGATTCAACGTTCTGGGTAGCTGTTTCTTTTTTTCTTTTCTTTGGAGGTCTAGTATACCTCAAGGTACCACAAAAAATAAATGATATACTTAATAAATTAATTTCAGATATAAAAAACGAAGTTGATGAAAGTGAAAAACTTAGAACTGAGGCAAAAACACTTTTGTATAATGCACAAAAAAAACTTGATTCTGCTTATTCTGTAGGCAATGAAATCTTAGAACAAGCAAAAAAAGAGAGTGATAAACTCATTATAGAACTAAATGACAAATTTCATAAATCTTCGGAAATCAAAAAAAATGCAGTAGAAAGTAAAATAACGCAAATGAAAGATGCCGCAATCAAGGAGATAAAAGATACTTCAGTAAAAATTGCAATAGAATCTGCAAAAAAAATAATAACCACGTCAGTTGATAAATCTAAGTTAGATAACTTGTTTCAAAAAAATTTAGATGAAACAAAAGAAGAGTTAAAAAAAATCAACTCATAATACCCTTACAATTTTACAAAAAAGACTATAAATTATAAGAATGAATTCCATTGTTATAGGTTCTGGATTTGGAGGAATAGCTGCTGCACTTCGTTTACGATATAAAGGACATGAGGTTACTTTAATAGAGAAACATGAAGATCTAGGAGGAAGAGCTAGAGTATTTAGAAAAAATGGCTTCATTTTTGATGGTGGCCCCACAGTAATAACTGCACCCTATTTGATAAATGAACTGTTTGAATTATTTCAAAAAGATCCCAAAGATTATATAAAACTAACCCCTTTAAAAGTTTGGTATCAATTTATTTTCGAAGATAAATCAAAATTTAATTATTCTGGTGATGAGCTGGAGATGAAAAAACAAATAAAAGAAATTAACGAAAAAGATGTTGAAGGTTATGAAAAATTAGTAAATTTTACAAAAAAAATTTTTGATAAAGGTTTTACAGAACTTGCCGATGTGCCTTTTGATAAATCTTTTGTGATGATGCAACAGCTGCCAGCTTTGTTAAAACTAAAAAGTTATAAATCTGTCTATGCTCTAGTCTCATCATATATTAAAGATGAAAAATTAAGAAGAATGCTTAGTATGCATCCTCTGTTAGTGGGAGGAAACCCTTTTACTACGACCTCAATTTATGGATTAATCTTATACTTAGAAAAAAAGTGGGGCATTCATTACTCTATGGGTGGAACAGGAAATATTATCAAGGGTTTTGAAAAATTAATGAATGAAGTTGGGGTTAAAATAATCAAAGGTCATGAAGTTACTAAAATTATTACGAATAAAAAAAAAATTACTGGTATTCAACTAGATGATCAAAAAATAATACAATCTAACAATGTAATTTGTAATGCTGATCCTCCCGATGTTTATGACAAGATGTTAAATGGGGATTCAAATAATTCATTATTTTTTAACTGGAAAAAAAGCAGGATGGAGTATTCGATGGGATTGTTTGTTTATTACTTTGGTACGAAAAAAAAATACGAAAATGTTGAACACCATACTATTAAGTTTGGAAATAAATACAAAGAACATCTGGATGATATTTTTAATAATCAAAAATTGAACGATGATATTAGTTACTATCTTCATAGGCCATCAGCGACTGACATAACTATGGCTCCTGAAGGTAATGATTGTTTTTATGTTTTGGTCCCTGTGCCAAATAATCAATCTAAAATTGACTGGTCTGTTGAGGGAGAAAGAATGAAAAATTTAGTTATTGATAAAATGCAAAATGACCTAATGCCAAATCTTAAAGATAATATTGTTGAAGATTTTTATTTAACCCCTGATTACTTTGAAAAAGATTTAAACACAAAATATGGTTCAGGTTTTTCAATCCAACCAAAGTTTTCACAATCTGCATATTTTAGATTCCATAATAAGTCTGAGATTTATAAGGGACTTTACTTTGTTGGCGCAGGAACACACCCTGGAGCTGGTGTGCCTGGAGTACTTTCATCAGCCAAGGTATTAGATAAAATTTTATAATGTCTAATAAAAACTACTTGTCAGTTTATGCTAAATCTTTTAATTGGGCAGGTTTTTTTTTACCAAAAAAAACATATAACAAATGTTCTGCATTATATGATTTTTGTAGAGTTGCAGACAATATTGTAGATGATAAAGAGAATTTAGAAGTTAAGAAAATCAAATTCAAACAATTTGAAAAAGATTTCGCTCAAAAAAATTTTGATAATTCAATTGTTAAAAATATGTGGGATCTTATTGATGAGTTTAAAATTTCAGTGAAAATTATCGAGGATCTATTAGACGGTTTAAGGTCAGATATTAAAGATAAGGTAATATTAAACTCAAAAAAAGATCTTTTGATTTATTCTTACAGAGTGGCTGGAACTATCGGCTTAATGATGGCAAAGATTTTAAAAGTTGATAAGAAAAGCTCACTTAAGTCAGCTATCGATCTCGGTATCGCTATGCAACTTACAAATATATCAAGAGATGTTATTGAAGACTCAAAAATAAATAGATTTTACATAAATAAAAATTTTGAAGAAATTTCATCAACAATATATCTTGCCGATACTTTTTATAAGAGTTCTTTTTATTCTATAAAAGATATTCCAATAAGTTTTAGATTTTCAATTTTAGTTGCCAGAAGGATCTATCGAAAGTTTCATCAGGAATTTTTTTAAGTTCCTGATGGCTATCTCCATTAATTAATTTATTTTTTAAGTTTAAATTCATTTTATAAAAGGAAATTAGACTCCAAAAAGATTCTTGGGTCAACCTAGGATTGAATTATTTAGATTGGTTTTGTATGGCTTTGTATGGTAACAACTACATGTGGTGTTTTTACGTGAAAACTATTTCAATTTGTTTATAGGTGAAAAGGTTTTTCTGTGGTGCTTTGTAATTCATCTTTAGAGGTATTCAAATCATTATCAGACTGTTTTTCAGTGTCATAATATTTGGAGTCAATTTCTATTAACTCATTTTTTTCTTCTTTTAATCTTTTTTCATTTGAGTTCGCATCGATTACTATTCCTTTTTCTCTACCGATATCTTCCTCAAATGTTTGAAGTGTTTTTTTTACATTTTCAATTTCATCTTGAATTCTTGTATTTTCTTCGTCCAGACTTTGTAGCTCAAGATTAAGTCTCTGTATTTTAGATAAGTTTTCAATATTCTTTTCTCTTAATGGTGTGACTTTTTCAGTTTCATTCTTAATAAAATTTTCAAGATCTGCGATCTTATTATTAAAGTCTGTAACTTCAGTTTCTGCTTCAATATTAATCTCATTTTCTACTTTTATTTCTTTGTCAATTTCTAATAATTTTAAATAATATAAGCCTGCCTCTATCTTTTTTATCTCTTCAGACATATTTTTATATCTAGCTGCTTCTTCAGCTTGTTTTTGAAGATTTACAAGTTGTCTTTCTTGTTGGCGCCTTAATTCATCTGCTCTTTTAAGATTATTTTCTGCAGCGTTTAGTCGTAATTCAGCTTCATGCCTTCTTACATGCAATCCAGAAATTCCTGCAGCTTCTTCTAAGATTGCCCTTCTATCAGCTGGTTTAGCCGTAACGATTGCACCTATACGACCTTGGCTTATCATAGATGGAGAATGTGCTCCAGTTGATAGATCTGCAAAAAACATTTGAGCATCACGGGCTCTAACTTCTTTATCATTTATATAAAATTTTGAGCCTTTATCTTTTTCTATTTTTCTTCTTACGTTTACCTCATCCAATTCTCTATATTGAATTGGCCCCTCATTTTTTTCATTAGTTACCGTAACAGACACCTCTGCAATGTTCTTGGATGCTTTGTTAGATGTTCCAGAAAATATTACATCCTCCATTCCTGATCCTCGCATACTTTTTGCTGATGTTTCTCCCATGACCCATCTTAAGGACTCAACAATGTTTGATTTTCCACAACCATTAGGGCCAACTATCCCAGTTAAACCATTTTCAATTAAGAAATTAGTTTTATCAGCGAAAGATTTAAATCCATTCAATTGGATTTTTTTAAACTCCATTAGGAGTTTATATCAGTTTTTCCAGCGATTTTTTTAAATTTTTATAATTAAGGGGTTTCTCAAACTTTTTGTTATTAATAATAATCGTAGGAGTAGCATTAACCTTAAATTTTTTAGTACCTTCGATTCGATCATTTAACACATAATCCTCTATTTTTTTATCATTTATACATTTTTCAAAATCTAAATCGAAGCCTTGATTTTTGATGAATGTTTTTAAATTATTATTAATTTCCTCCACATTTTTTCCTCTAACCCATTCTTGTTGATTTGAATAAAGGCTATTTAAAATTTTTAAACTTTCATCACTTTTACACTGAGAAATTTTTGACGCATTAAAAGCGGCCACATCTAGAGGAAAGTGCCTGAATTCAATTTTGACTAAACCAGAATCGATATAATCTTTTTTGAGTTGAGGATATACATTTTTGTGAAAATCTGCGCAGTGACTACATGTTAAAGATTCATAAGCGATTATTGTAATCTTTGCATCCATATTTCCAGCTATAATTCTTTTTCCTTCAGCATTTAAAATATCTATCGACCCAAAAAATAAGATTAATATTAAAAATATTTTTTTCATTTTGTTTTAAACACCTTTGATAATTTTATTAAAGATTTTTTTATTTTTTCATTTTTAACACTATTTATCTTTTTTTGATAATCATGATTCGTCACATTATGAGAACTTTCATCATTTTTAGAGGGCTCAATTTTTTCATCATCAAAATTTGTTAGTTTAATTTTTTCAACAACATAATAACCGAATAAATTATTCAATTTTTCTAATATATCTTTTCTTGAATATTCCAATTCAACTTCATGCCCCCTTTTTACATTGATTAACAAAGTGCCAACACCCAACTTGTTAGAATTTTTAAAAGACTTTGGGTAGCAAACTTTAAATAAATTTTCTCCAACAATATATTTCCAATTATTGATAGTTTCGGAGTATACGTGCCCTTTCTTGTTGATGACTTTTTTGATATTTTTTGGCAAAGTGTCTTTAAAGGATCTTAATCCTTGAATGCTATTTCTCTGCTTAGTATATTTTTTGAATTGCATATGAAAGATCAAATAATAACAAAAAAAATTCTTAATTGGTATGATTTAAATAAGAGAACATTACCGTGGCGAAAAAATGTTTCACAATCAAAAAAACATTATTATACATTGGTAAGTGAATTTATGTTGCAGCAGACACAAGTTGTGACTGTAATTCCTTATTTTAATAGATTTATAAATAAAATTCCAAATCTCAAAAAACTTTCAAAAATGCCAGATAGAGAATTGATAAAGCTTTGGGAGGGTCTTGGATATTATTCAAGATTAAGAAATTTAAAAAAAACTGCTAAAATCATAATTAGTAAATATCATGGAGAAATTCCAAATAATTATGAGGATTTAATATCTTTACCTGGTATCGGCAATTACACTGCTAATGCAATTTTAGCAATTGGCTTTAACAAATCTTATATTCCTTTAGATGGAAACATTGAAAGAGTTTTAAAAAGATATCTTTATTTAAAAAAAGATAAGGAAATACAAAAAAACAATCTAATAGAAAAAAAATCTGTTTTTGGAATTTCATCAAGAGCAAGAGACTATGCTCAAGCTTTAATGGAATTAGGAGCAATGATATGCAAACCAAAAAATCCTAAATGTAGTAAGTGTCCTATCTCAAAAAATTGCAAATCTTATAAAAAGAAAGATTTTGATTTAGCTAAAATTACAAAAAAGAATAAAGAAAAATATTTTATTCTTAAAGTTTATAAAAAAAATCAAAAATACTTGTTAGTAAAAAATACAAGATTTAACTTTCTAAAAAATTTAGCAATTTTTCCGATGGAAGAGCTTTCTAACCCAAAAAATTTTAATGAAAATCTTAATTTTAAAATGTCAAATATGAATATGAACATAAAAATTGAATATCTCAAAAATGCAAAAAGATTTCCCTCATCTTATTGGTTTGATAAAAGAAAATTAGATAATTATATGCTTCCAACATTCACTAAGAAAGTTGTTAAATATTTAGAAAAAAAATAATGAAAAAAGTAGCTGTAATTGGTGCTGGTATCTCAGGGTTATTCATTGCGAATTTATTTAAGAGAAATGAAAAGTATCAAGTAACTATCTTTGAGAGAAATAGCTTAATCGATTTGAAAGAAGGTTACGGAATTCAATTATCTGTCAACAGTATCAAACTTTTAAATAAAATTCAGTTTGATACACTAGAAAATAATGAGAAATTTAATCCAGACAAAATCAATTTTTACTCAGTTAAAAATTCTAATAAGATATGTGAGTTAAATATATCAGTTTTTAATACTGAAAATTGTAAATATACCACTCTTAAAAGATCATCACTTATTAATTTTTTAAAAAAGGATTTAGAAAAAGAAATAAAATTTAACTACACTATTTCAAAGATAGAACAACAAGATCAAATTGTTAAAATTGCTTTTGAAAATGATGAAGTTTATGAATTTGAATATTTAATTATTTCAGATGGTGTCTTTTCAAAGAGTAAAAATCTGTTATCAAAAAATCAAATTGAACCAAAATTTGATGGTACTTTAGCCATAAGAGGAATAATACCAAGCTCTTCAAACATAGCTGATAAAAAAAACATCTCATTATTTTTAGGTTCAAATTTTCACTATGTTATTTATCCAGTATCTCGTGATGGAGATTTAAACTTTATTGCTATAATGAAATATAAACTTTCAGAGGATGAGCTAAAAAATTACTCGTTTTTTAATGACGATATTTTTATTAATAAGATTTTAGATAAAGTTCCTCACTTAAATAGAGAATTTTTTAATAATATTAAGGATCTAAAGATATATCCAGTATTTATCAGCCATGATTTTTTCAAAATTAATAATAATAATATCCATTTAATAGGAGATGCTTTTTTTGCTTTTTCACCATCATTTGCTCAAGGTGCATCACAATCAATAGAAGGCGCATATGAATTATTTGAAAATATAGAGAATAATACTGAAAATAATTTTTTTAGAAATAGAGTTAATAAAACAAAAATGGTTAATAATCGGTCAAAATTTAATCAATTTGCTTTTCATTTATCAAGTCCTTTAACAACATTATTAAGAAATATTTTTTTGAAAAGATTAATAAAAAACAAAAGGTTTTTAGAGGGCTATCTTGGTAAAATATATAAAAACTAACTATTAGAAATTAATCTTTGTCTTAAATGATCGATAGGAACTGCGTTTCCATTCAAATTATAATGCCAATAGGTCCATCCATTACAGCTTTCAGCACCCAATATTGTAGCTGCCACTTTATGGATTGAGCCCTCAGTTTGAGCATGTTTGATACTGCCATCAGCCATAATTTTTGCACTGATTTTCTTTTTATTATCAAAAATAGTAGTGCCTGGTTTAATTATTCCCAATTCAACTAATGAACCAAAGGGTATTCTTGGTTTAGATCTACCATTTTGCAAAGTATCTAAATAATCATCTTCTATAGGCTTTGCTTTCTTTAATCTTTGTTCAGCAGCTTTAAAATATGTTTTTTCTTTTTCAATTCCGTAATAATTTCTATTCAATTTTTTTGCAACTGTTGCAGTTGTTCCTGATCCTAAGAAAGGGTCTAAAACTAAATCATTTTTATTTGTCGTTGCTAATAAAATTCTGTGAAGCAGAGCCTCAGGTTTTTGAGTAGAATGGACTTTTTTACCATTCTTTTTTAGTCTTTCAGAACCATTACAAACCGGTAATTCCCAGTTGGATCTCATTTGAAGATCGTCATTTAAACATTTTAAGGATTGATAATTAAAAGTGTATTTTGATTTTTCTGACTTAGATGCCCAAATTAAAGTTTCGTGGGCGTTTGTAAAGCGCGTTCCTCTAAAATTCGGCATGGGGTTTTTTTTATTCCAAATGACGTCATTTAAAATCCAAAAACCCAAATTTTGGATTGCTGTTCCAACTCTAAAAATATTATGGTAACTACCAATTACCCAGATAGCTCCGTCTTTTTTTAAAATTCTTTTACACTCACTTAACCATGAATAGGTAAAGTCATCATACTTTTTAAAATTTTCAAATTGATCCCATTTATCATTTACTGCACTTACTTTAGATCTATCAGGTCTTGTTAACTCA
>QCAD01000015.1 GCA_003282055.1 Pelagibacteraceae bacterium AG-339-N18 | reverse complement strand
GCTCCAACAGCAGAAGAGCTAAAAAATTTAGCTCCAGATGAAATTCATTTAACAATTAAAAACTTAAATGCTGGTTATGGCAAAATGGAAATACTTCATAACTTTGATTTATTCATAAAAAAAGCTCAGTCGTTATGTTTAATTGGACCAAATGGTGCGGGTAAATCAACAATTCTTCATTCAATATATGGGTTTACAAATATATTTTCTGGACAAATTGAATTAGATGGAAAAGAAATTACAAATCTTACACCAGCTGAAAAATTAAAATCAGTAGGTATTGCATATATTCTTCAAGATAATTCAGTGTTTCCTGACATGACTGTTGAAGAAAACTTATTAATGGGTGGATATATCAAAGAAAATACAGATGAGTCTTATCAAGAGGCAGAAAGAATATTTGAAAAATATGAGAGATTAAGAAATAGAAGAAATCAACCTGCTAAAGTATTGTCTGGTGGAGAGAGACGTTTACTAGAAATTTCTAGAGCTTTAGTAATGAAACCTTCTGTGCTACTAGTAGATGAACCATCAATTGGATTGGAGCCTAGATATATTGAAATGGTATTTGAAATCTTAAGAGATCTTCAGGAGAATGAAAAAAAAACAATCATCTTAGTTGAGCAGAATGCAAAAAAGGGACTTGAGTTTGCTGATATTGGATATGTTTTAGTCTCTGGTCAAACAGCAATTGCTGGTAAAGGTGATGATCTTTTAAGTAATCCTGATGTGGGTCGCCTTTTTCTAGGTGGTTAATGATCGATACAAAATATTTTTTTAAGGGTTTTAAATCAATCAAAGGTGTAGGGAGTCCAGCTATTGCTCTAGCAGCTAGTTTTGTTGCAATTGGCGCATTATTAAAAAGTTTAGGTTTTACAGTTGAGGAAAGCATTTTTTCTACTTTTTTAACTTATGCTTTACCTGGATCGTTAGTGATGGCTGAATCAATGTTAATTGGTGCATCATTGATAAATATTTTTTTAGCTGTTTGGTTGGTTAATGCAAGATTATACCCAATGACAGTGGCACTAATGCCTTTACTGATCCATGAAAATCAACCTAGATGGAAATATTATTTATCATGTCACTTCATTGCCGTCTCCTCTTGGCTTATTATGAAAGATAATTATAAAGTAATTGAAAAAAAAAATAGGATAGACTTTTGGATAGGCATTGGGACAGCAACATGGTCTGTTGCAATATTAGCAACAGTTGTTGGCTATATAGCATCTGATTTTCTTAATAAAGATATTCTTATTGGTTTAGCTATAATTAATCCAATCTATTTTACTTGCATGATGTTAAGTGCAATGAAAAATATTCAAATAACTTTATCTGTCACCTTAGGCGCGGTTATAGGACCAATGTTTTATTTCTTATCTCCTGAGTGGTGTATTTTATTTGGTGGTTTTTTTGCAGGTACAATTGCTTTTTTAATTGGAGAAAAAAATGGCGAATAACACTATAATTGTGATTATAGTTACGTCTTTAGCAACATATCTTTCCAGATTCTTAGGCGTTATAAGTGCGGAAAAAATAAAAGAAACTTCAAAAATGTTTAGATGGTTTAATTGTCTCGCATACTCAACTTTGGCGGCACTTATTGCAAGAATGATAATTTTTCCATCAGGGTCTTTAAATGAAGTGGATTATTTTATAAGATTTATAGTTGTTTTTTTAGCTATAATTATTTTTTATCTAACTAGAAAAAATTTAGTTTACCCAACTCTTTTCTCTGGTATCATATTATCACTTTTTAATTTTTACTTATGATAGAAAAAATTGATGGCTTTGAAATTAGTTTAAATGTTAAATCTTCTAGGATAATAAATATTGATATAAGTGAAGAAATTTTAAATAAACTTATATTCCCATTTAATAAATTTGATATTACAGCTTTAGAGTACAAGCCTTTCACTAGATTTACCATTGCTAAAAGTTTGGATGATTTAAGTGAAAATAAATTATCTAAATATATAAATAAAATTATTCGAGATAGAAATACAGGTTGTTTTATAATTAAACCAAAAAACCTAATTTCTAAAATAGATAATAATTTTTTGATAAAACTTTCTACAGCAGTGGCACACTTAATTGGTGTACCTAATCATGATGCTATGGCTGGAAAATATTATGCAAGGTTTCATGTTAAACATGAGGACAAAAGTGATTCTTATCTTAGAAAAGCTTATACAAACATGGACCTACACACTGATGGTACTTATGTAAAAGAAAAAACTGATTGGTTATTGATGTCAAAATTAGAAGAAAAAAATGTAGAAGGTGGAGAATCAGCCATGCTACATCTTGATGATTGGGAGCATTGCGATGAATTATTCAACGATCCATCTGCAAAAGAAAATTTTATTTGGGGGTCCCCTAAAAGTAAAAATATTGATTACAAAGTTGAACATCCAGTATTTTCATCTGATAAAAATGGTAGAGCCCAAATTTCGTACATTGATCAATTTCCTGAACCAAAAAACATGAGACAAGGAGTTTTTTTACAAAAATTGTCTGACAGTTTAGAGGAAAGTAATCATAAGATCATTACAAGATTACCAGTAGGTTCTTCAGTAATAGCTAATAATTATTTTTGGCTACACGGAAGAAAGCCTTTTAGGGAAAATAAAGACTTGAGCAGAGAACTTTTGAGAATACGGGGATCTTTTTTTAATTAAAGATTAATACAATCAAATTGTTTGATTTTTTTTAAAAAAAATATTTATTTACAACTTTAAGTATAAAATAATATAGCTCAAAAAAACCACATTTTTAAAGGTATTTTTAGTGATAATTTTGCAACAGTTCTGTAAAAAACAAATTTAGTGGTATTTAAATTTTAAAATTACATCAAACAATGATATTAGAAGCCTATTAATATATTAATTTAAGTTAAGAAGGAAAACTATGATCAACTTAAGAAAAAAAATAGCTATTTTAGCAATATCTTTTGTGTCTTTTCTTGGTATTCAATCTGCTTCAGCAGTTGAAGGAGTCACGGTTGGTGTAGCATTAAACACAGCAGCATTCATGGGTAGTGGTAAAGAAACCATGACAGGTAGTGGTGGAGATGCAACTAAGAAAAAAATAACAGAAGAAGACGGTGCATTTAAAAAAGATGGCATAGCAAGTATATTCGTTGAGTATGCTGCAAATGATATGATATCTGTAGGTATTGAAAGATTTGCAGATGACGTATCTACTCCATCGAATTTAAACGTTCAGCAAACTAAAACAACTGGTACTGGAAATATTAACAACACAGTTAAGGCAACGTTTAAAGATCATACTACAGTTTACGCAAATGTGAATATGCCATTCGGTACGTATCTTAAACTAGGTTACCATTTTGTAGACATACTAACCCAAGAGTCATTAGCCACTGGAAGTAAATATAATGACGTAGATACCAATGGTGTTTCAATTGGATTGGGTTATCAGTATACAGCTGATAATGGTGTCTTTTTCAGAGCAGAAGTTGCAGCTTCAGAGTATGATGACGTTGATGCAACAAGTACAGTTGACTCAAGCAAAGTAGTTGAAGTTAAAGAAATGTACGGTGCAACTGGATCAATTAAAATTGGAAAAACATTCTAATTTTATTTAAATTAAAATTTAAAAGGCTGGTTTAATCACCAGCCTTTTTTTTTGTTCAAATAAACTCTCCTATAATGTAATTTAAATTATGAATTTAGGATTTATAGGAACTGGTAACATTGTTACAGACGTTATTACTGGAATATGTAAATCAAAAATTTTTTATAAAAAAATATTTATCTCACCAAGAAATAAAAAAAAATCCCAAAACATAAAAAAAAAATTCAAAAAAATAACAATTGCCAAAGATAATCAAACAGTGATTGATAAGTCAGATTGGATTTTTCTTGGTGTTTTACCTAATGTAGGCGAGAGTATATTGCCAAAACTAAATTTCAAAAAAAAACAAATTGTTATTAGTTTTATGTCTACAACAAATTACTTGAAATTAACAAAATTGATAAAAAAAAAAATAACAATTATAAGAGCTATCCCGATGCCTCCAATAAGACTAGGTAAAGGCCCAGTAGCAATATTCCCTCCTAATAAAAAAGTCAAAATTTTTTTTGATAAAATTGGAACAACAATTGAAATTAAAAATGAAAAATTATCAAAAAACTTTTGGGCTATATCGGGAACTATGGCTTCGTTTTACGAATTATTAGCTGTTTTATCAAATTGGTTAATAAAAAAGAAAACAAATAAACTGGATGCTCAAAAATATGTAACATTTTTATATTCAGCTTTGGCAGATTTAGCTGCTATGAATTCAGCAAAACCCCTAAAAAATTTGGTTAATGAACAAACACCAGGTGGATTAAATTGGCAAGGGGTTAATCAACTAAGAAAAAAGGGTTTTTATAAAAAGATGGATTTAATTTTAAATAATATTTATAAGAGGTTAAATAAAAAATAATCTATGAAATACATAATATTAGGTGCAGCAATAGCTTGGGCTATGTATATTGCAGACAAATATATGTTTTGACAATTACCTTTGTTTAATTGTTTTAAATCTGTTACCTTTAACCTTTACTTCCAAAAAAGAACCTTTTGCATCTCCATTATTAAGCAAAGTCACACCAGTAGCACCTTCATAATTAATTTTTTTTCCTCTAGATAATAATTCTAAACCTTTTTTAATTTCTCCAGGATAAATTTTAGTTCCTGGAGAATTAGCAATTTCCAAAATATTATCTTTAAAAATTGAAGCATCTGTTGAGTTTGCAGCTTGCATAGATAAAACTAATAATGCAGCGGCATCATATGACTCATTAGTAAACGGATTGAGACTGTCTATTTTATTTTCATTTGCTATTTTAGTAAATAAACTTGCACCTTTTTTGGTTGATCCGTGTTTAAAACCAAAGGATTTTTCTAAACTTTTTCCAAAGCTATCAACCAGCGTTTGACCTATCATTTGATCAGATAAAATAAATATATCAAATGCACCTGAATCTAATGATGCTTGAATTATTCCTTTACCACCTTTATCTTGATAACCAATTATCGCTAAGGCATCCCCACCGGCTGAAGCAAGATAGGATGACTCTGTGGAGTAATCTGTTTTATTATCCTCGTGTGGAGTTATAGCTGTAATTTTAATACCATATGCTTCTACCGCAGACTTATAGGCGTCAGATAAACTTTTACCGTAGTAATTATTAGCATAGGTAATTGCTAAGCTTTTAATTTTTTTGTCTTTTGTAATATCAGCCAAGATTTGCCCATCTCTAATATCTGATGGCACAGTTCTAAAAAAATAACCATTATTATTAAAATTAGTTAATCTTAGAGATGTTGCAGCTGGCGATACCATTATTATTTTATTTGGGATAGCAGAATTAATTAATATTTCTTCCGTTATTTTAGGGCATGCAGATCCCACTATAGCAACAATACCTTGTTTTATTATTTTATTTGTTGAGACAGTGGCGCCGGTTGAATCAACACACTTGGTATCGGCTTTAATTGTTTTAATAGTTTGTCCACCTAAAAAAGATCCAGATTCTGAAGCCTCCTCAAAAGCTAAATTAGCTGAGCTTGCCATAGCAGGAGTAAGTGACATTATTGGTCCAGTAAAGTCCAACACAATACCAATCTTCACCTCGCCATAAAGTGGTTTAGTAAAAATTGACAATAATAAAAATATCAAAAGAAATAAATTTTTCATTTAAATTAAAAATATTTTTTAAAGGTTTCGTTAATCGATAGGACGCCGTAATCATTCAACCCACCGATAATTAGTTGTAATGCAACGAGCAAAATAAAACCTAAACCAACATACGCAATCCAGAGATGTTTTTGAATATAATTTGCAAGATAGGTTGCAAGTGCACCTGTTAAGACAACTGATAAAATAAGTCCAAACATCATGTAACCAAAATTTCCTTTAGCAGCTCCTACAACACCTATGACATTGTCAAAGCTAATTGTTATATCCGCAAAAAGAACTTTATAAATACTTTTTATAAAAGATGGCTCTTTTGATTTTTTGGTTGGTGATTTTATTTTTTTAATCTCGAATAAATCCTTCCTTAAATCATTTACAATCCATATTAATAAAAGTCCTCCAATAATTTTAATCCAATAAAATTGGAAAAGATAAGTTGCAAAAACAGCAAACAATACTTTGAAAACAAGTGCACCAACAACACCCCAAAAAATAATCAATTTTCTATTTTTAGGTACAAAATTAGCAGCAATTAAACCAATTATAATTGCATTATCTGCAGCCAATATAATGTCTATGAAAATAATCTGTAAGAGTATGAGAGATTCTTCTAACAATTTAATAATTTATTCAAATAATTTATATTATAAACTTTTAGATGTCTTTTAAAATATGAATTAATACTTTGAAACTTTTTTACCAGCAATTATAGCTTTTAAATCCTCATACTCTTTACAGTTACATCCTTTAAGAACCTCAAGTCTTTCAATTGCAAGATTATGTCTATTTGTTGCTACATATAACTCCCCAAGGTATTCATTGATACCTATGTGTTTAGGGTCGATTTTTAAACCTTGTAAGTAATATTTTTCACCGTTTTCAAAATCTCCAAGTTTTCGAGTAGTGAAACCTAAATAATTTAATGTATCAGCTTTGTTAGGATATTTTTTATTTGATTGAAGTAATAGCTTTTGAGCTTTCTCGTATCTTTTCTTTGCTTTTTCTACTTTATCTTTCTCCTCAAATTTTTTTGCCACTTTAATATGTGTTACCGCCATATCATATTTAGTTTCAGTATTGGAAGAGCTACTATCACTAGAACCAGCAGCAAACGAGTTTGAAGTTAAAAAAGTTGAGACCACTACTGCGAAAAGTAAATTTTTAATCATATAAATTTTTTCATATTATTTAATGTTTTAAGTTTAATTCCTTTAACTAGCAAGTCAGTTTTAATTAATCTGGCAGTTTCTAAAGAACTTAAATTATCTCCATGTATACACACGGAGTCGATTTCACAAGGTATTTGTTTTCCGCTGTGACAATTAAGTGACTGGGTTTGAA
This sequence comes from Pelagibacteraceae bacterium AG-339-N18, assembly GCA_003282055.1. The sequence goes on along the minus strand of QCAD01000015.1, from coordinate 9,713 downwards.
CCATTTTTAACACATGTTTTTTTGCTTGTTCTGGATCAGTAATTAAAGCATAAGACTTTTTTCTTGATACAAGATTTCCATCATCCTCATAATTTCTGTCAGCAAATATTTCACAAGCAATTTTCATATCCAACTTTTTAGCAGCATATTCCATTTTAGATCCAGTCGGCACTAAATAAATCAACTCTGGATTTATTCTTTTTATTACTTTTGCTAATGTTGTAGCTAAATCAATATCTTCACATGCCATATTATTTAGAGCACCATGCGGTTTTATATGAGTAACATTTTCACCGTGATTAGATGAAATTGACTGAAGAATTTCATATTGATCAATTAATAATTTTTCTATCTCTGCGTCAGATAAATCCATTCTTTCTCTGCCAAAATTTTCAGGATCATTAAAAGATGGATGTGCTCCAATACTAACACCATTTTTTTTTGATATTTTTACAATTGTATTCATAGTTTCTTCATCACCAGCATGATAACCACATGCTATGTTTGCTGAATTGACTATCTCAAGTAAGTCAGGATCATGCTTGTTAGAGTGATGTTTAGATTTTTCACCTAAATCACAATTTATATTAATTTCAATAGTCATTATTCTTCAGTATAACATGGCATGATAAAAAATATATCAAATCTTGGTGACGCAGCTTTATATTGTGATTTTGGTAGAGAGGTAAATAAAGAGATTAATACTCAAGTAATAAAATATTTTAAAACTATTCAAAAAAAAAATATTACAGGGATAATTAATATTACTCCATCATATAATAAATTAATCATTTCTTTTGATCTTAAAAAAATCAATTTTAATAAACTTAAAAAGATTATTGATAATATTGAAATCATCAAGTTAGACGGTGTTCAAAATAAAAAATTAGAAATTCCCATCTGTTGTGAAAAAGAATATTCCCTAGATATAAAAAGGTTAGAGGATAAGCTTAAGATGAAGGAAGAAAAGATTTATGAAAATTTTTTTGAAAAGGAATTTTTTTGTTATATGACAGGTTTTATTGCAGGAATGCCTTTTCTTGGAGATTTAGAGGAAAATCTTAGAGCAAATCGTCTTGATACTCCGAGAGTTAAGGTACCAAAAGGTTCAATTGGTATAACTGAGCAATTTGCCAATATCTATACATTTGAAAGTCCCGGAGGATGGAATATTATTGGTAATACTCCATTAAGTATTTTTGACAGTTCTAAAGAAAATGAGCCAAATTTAATTAATCCGGGTGATCTAGTTACTTTTAAAAGAATTACCAAAGATAAATATCAAAATTATCATGAATAAAAATTATTTTGAAATTTTAAGGGCTGGTATTAATTCAACTTTCCAAGATCTTGGTAGAAAAAACCTATATCACATAGGGATCCCATTCAGTGGAGCCATGGATAATAGAAATTATTTATTAGCTAACAAACTGACTGGAAATGATCTTAACGGTCCAGTGATAGAATTTGCTTACCAAGGACCTCATTTGAAATATCATGGAGACAAAATTAATATTGCTATCACTGGCGATGTAAGTTTTAAAATTAAAAAAGGTGATAATTTAGTTGATGGTGAATGTTACAAGTCTTTTATTTTAGAAAATAATGATGAGCTAGATGTTATATCGACTAATAAATCTGTATACGGATATCTAGCAATAAGTGGTAAGTTTTATTTAGAATTTCAATGGTCCAGTTGTTCAATAAATACAAAAGCAAATATAGGTTCTAATAATGGAAAAAAGCTATCTGTTAAACAAAAAATTAATATCAAAGAAATTAATACAAACTATGTAAATAAAAAATTAAATTATATTAATACAAAGATAGAAAATATCAGAGTAATTAAGGGAACAAACTTCAATTATTTCTCTGAGGAAGGAAAAAAAATTTTTTTTAAAGATGAATTTAAAGTCTCTAAATTATCTGACCGTATGGGAATGAGATTAGAGGGAAAAAAAGTAGAAAATATAGTTGATACAAATATTAGATCTGAGGGTTTGATTAAGGGGGCAATACAAGTACCGGCTGATGGTAATCCAATTATCATGCTTTCAGATCATGGCACTATTGGGGGTTATCCCAAGATTGGTGTAGTTATAAGTGCTGATTATGACAAATTAGTTCAATTAACACCTGGTTCAAGAATTAAATTTCAGGAGGTTGATTTAAATAGTGCAGAAAACCTTTTTAAACTGTATGAACTAGAAACTCAAAATTTAATTTCTCAAATTTGATGAATATTTTAAAAAGTTTACCTGGTCCATTACTGATATTTTTTGGTGCTCTTAGTTTAAGCTTTGGTGGACTAATAGTAAAATCTTTTGAGGGAGCAACATTATGGCAAATATTATTTTGGAGATCCTTATTTTTTTCTTTTACAGTTTTAACTTTTTTGATTATCACTTACAAAAGTAAAGTTTTAAAGTCATTTTATGCATCTGGATTACCAGGTTTTATTGGTGGATTAATATTATCTGTTGGTTTTTGTGGTTATGTTTTTGCTATGTATAATACTACTGTTGCTAACACTAATTTCATCATATCACTTCAAATTTTATTTTTAGCTATATTTGGTTTCTTCTTCTTAAAAGAAAAAATTAATTTAATTACTTTAATTTCAATTATTTTAGCAATGTCTGGAGTGCTGTTAATGGTTGGAAACTCATTATCTCCAGGAGAATTATCTGGAAATTTAGCAGCTTTCACAATGCCAATTACTTTTGCGGTTTTGATAATGATCGTTAGAAAATTTCCATCAGTTGATATGGTCCCAGCACAATTTGTTGCGGGTATTAGCTCATGTCTTATTGGTTTATCACTTTCACCTACTATAATGATTTCACCTAATGATATTTTTTTAGGTTTTTTAGCTGGATTTTTTCAAATAGGTTTCGGTTTTATTTTTATAACAATTGGTGCAAGAACAACCCCTTCTGCAATGGTTGGAATAATCATGCTATCCGAATCTGTTCTTGGTCCTATTTGGGCTTTTCTTTTTGTAAGTGAAATACCATCATTATATGGGTTGATAGGAGGAGCAATAATACTTTTTGCCGTATTACTTCAGTTTTACACACTTTTAAAAAAACCAAAAGCAATCGTTTCCAATTGACATTTAGAGTTACTTATAGGACTATTGATCTACGGGAGAGACTACAGTTTATCGTAGCGCCGAAGGAGCAACTACCCAGGAATCTCTCAGGCAAAAAGGACCGTAACATATTAACTCTGGAAAGAGATTTAATTCTCGCCGAAGGAGCAAAACTCTCAGGCAAATATACAGATGGGTAAAATGAGTTAATATGGAAACAAAAAAAACATCGCTTTACCAATTACACCGAGATTGTAACGCAAAGTTTGTTGAATTTGCAGGTTATCAGATGCCAATCCAATATTCTGAAGGTATTGTAGAGGAGCATAAATTTACAAGAAATCACTCTGGTATTTTTGATGTTTCACATATGGGTCAATTATTTATTTATGGTGGCGATGAATTAATCAAAGATTTAGAAAAAATTTTTCCATTAGATTTGAAAAATTTGAAACTAAATCATTCTAAATACAGCTTCTTAATGGATAAAGATGCTGGAATACAAGATGATTTAATCATTACAAAAGTTAATGAGGGTTTTTTAATAATTCTTAATGCAGCGTGTAAAGACAATGATTTCAAAATTTTAAAGGAACTGTTAAACGAAAAGTATAAAATGGTTTTGGATGAAAATAGATCTTTAATAGCAATTCAGGGACCTAAATCATCGCAAATCCTAAATGATGTCATTGATGGAGTAAATGATTTAAATTTTATGTCTGGAAACTGGTTCTTATTTGATAATCAAAAAATATACATTACTCGATCTGGGTATACAGGTGAAGATGGTTTCGAGATATCAATTCCAAATAATTTTGCAGATAAATTGACCAGAGAATTAATTGATAAAGGTTCGAGGCTAGTGGGTTTAGGAGCAAGAGACACATTAAGGTTAGAAGCTGGCTTATGTTTGTACGGTCATGATCTTGATAAAGACAAAACCCCGGTGGAAGCAAATTTAAAGTGGGCAATTTCAAAAGAGAGAATATCTAAAGGAGGCTTTATTGGTTCAGACATTATTATTAAACAATTGAACAATGGTGTTACAAAAATTAGAGTTGGAATTAAACCTGAGGGAAGGGTAATTGCTAGAGAAAAAACAAAAATATTTAATCAATCAGATGTTCATATTGGAGAGATTACCAGTGGAACATTTGGTCCGAGTGTTAATGGACCTGTAGCAATGGGTTATGTGGAAAATAAATTTTCTGAAAAAAATACAAAAGTATTCTTAGAGGTGAGAGGTAAAAAACATGCAGCCAGCGTTTGTAGTTTACCATTTTATAAAAAAAGTTATTTGAAAGGATCGAACTAATGAGTGAAGTTAAATATTCCAAAGAACACGAATGGATAAAATTAGAGGGTGATGTTGCAACGATTGGTATAACAAAGCATGCAACGGAGATGCTAGGAGATATTGTGTTTGCAGAGCTACCAGAAAAAGGTTCTAGTGTAGAAAAGGATGGAACGGCAGGGGTTGTAGAGTCTACTAAAGCTGCAAGCGATGTTTATACTCCAGTCAGTGGGGAAGTATTAGATACAAATCAAGAAATTGTAGATGATCCATCAAAAATAAATCAAGATCCTGAGAACAATGCTTGGTTTTTTAAATTAAAAATTAAAGACATGTCAGAAATGGACTCTTTAATGAACAAAGAAGATTACGATAAATTTGCAAAGGAAAGTAATTCATAATGTTACATAGTTCACAAAAAGACTTTTTAAAAAGACATATTGGTCCTTCTGAAGAGGATCAATCAAAGATGTTGAAAAAATTAAATTATAAATCACTGGATGATTTAATAAATAATACTGTTCCTGAAAAAATACATTTTAAAGGAGAACTAAATATTGGAGATTCAAATTCAGAATATGAAGCTTTAAGAAAATTGAAAGCAATTTCAAAAAAAAATCAAATTTACTCAAACTTTATAGGCATGGGTTATTATGGAACCTATACACCACATGTAATTTTAAGAAATATATTAGAGAATCCAGGTTGGTATACTTCTTATACACCTTATCAGCCAGAGGTAGCACAAGGAAGATTAGAAATGTTGTTAAACTTTCAACAAATGGTTGTTGATTTCACTGGTATGGATATTGCAAATGCATCTTTACTAGACGAGGGTACGGCAGCAGCAGAAGCAATGGGTTTAAGTGATAGGCTTAATAAAAGTGATAGTAATTTAGTTTTTGTCTCTGAAAATTGTCATCCACAAACAATTGAAGTTATAAAAACTCGGGCAGAGCCCATGGGTTTAAAAGTTTTTGTTGATAATGAAGATAAAGTTTTGGAGCAATTAAAAGAGGATATTGTTTGTGGAATTTTACAGTACCCTGGATCTTTAGGTGATATCAAAGATCCTAGCGAGGCAATAAGTAAAATTCATAAAAAAAATGGTAAAGCAATTTTAGCTTGTGATCTTCTTGCGCTTGCTAAACTCAAAACACCAAGAGAACTTGGAGCTGATATTGCAGTTGGAAGTTCTCAAAGGTTTGGTATTCCAATGGGTTATGGAGGGCCGCATGCAGCATTTTTTGCAACAAAAGATGAATATAAAAGATCTATGCCAGGTAGAATAGTTGGTGTTTCAGTAGATAGACATGGAAATAAGGCTTATAGATTGTCATTACAAACTAGAGAGCAGCATATTAGAAGAGATAAAGCCACAAGTAATATTTGTACTGCCCAAGCATTATTAGCTATAGTTTCAGCAGCATACGCAATCTATCATGGTCCAGATGGAATAAAAAATATTTCTGAAAGAGTATCTCAGTTAGCAAAAAACTTTGCTGATAAAATTAAACAGTCCGGATACGAAATATATTCTGATTATTTTTTTGATACCGTCACAATTATTACAAAAGATAAAACTGATCAAATTTATAAAAATGCATTAAATCAAAAAGTAAATATAAGAAAAGTAAATTCTGAAATGCTTGCTGTTTCTTTTGATGAGAAAAAAAATGTTTATAGAGTTAATCAATTATTAAAAATTTTTAATGCAGCAGAGTCAATTAAAAAAGAGGATCCTACAGTAAACTTACCTAATTTGCCAAAAAAGTTATTAAGAACTTCAAAATATCTAGAACATCCAGTTTTTAATTCATATCGTTCAGAAACTGAAATGTTAAGATATCTAAAGAGGTTAGAGGACAAAGATATTGCCCTAAACAGGACAATGATAGCGTTAGGCTCATGTACAATGAAGTTAAATGCGACTGCTGAAATGATTCCAATATCATGGAGAGAATTAGCTGAGCCTCATCCGTTTGTACCTATTGAGCAGATGGAGGGATATAGAACATTGTTCACTGATCTTAAAAATTGGTTAAGATCAATTACTGGTTTTTCAGGAGTTTCACTCCAGCCAAATGCAGGCGCTCAAGGTGAATATGCAGGATTAATGGTTATTAGAAAATATCATTCAGACAGAGGCAATAAAAATAGAAATATATGCTTGATACCAAGTTCAGCACATGGAACCAATCCTGCAAGTGCTCAGATGGTTGGAATGAAAGTTGTAGTTGTTAATTGTGATAAAGAGGGAAATGTCGATTTTGAGGATTTGAAGAAAAAAGCAGAAATTCATTCTGAAAATCTTGGAGCTTTAATGGTTACTTATCCATCAACACATGGTGTATTTGAAGAAAAAATATCAGATATTTGTGACTTAATTCACAAACACGGAGGTCAAGTTTACATGGATGGAGCAAACTTGAATGCACTTGTTGGAATAGCAAAGCCAGGAAATTTTGGCCCGGATGTTTGTCATATAAACTTACACAAAACATTCTGTATTCCTCATGGTGGAGGAGGACCTGGAATGGGACCCATTGCATGTAAAAAACATCTGCAAGTTTATTTACCTAACCATCCAGTTGTTAAAGATTGTGGTCCTGCAACTGGAATAGGTGCTGTTTCGGCGGCCCCCTGGGGAAGCTCAAGTATTTTATCTATTTCTTGGATGTACATAAAGATGATGGGATCTGAGGGGTTAAAACTTGCTACTAAGGTTGCGATATTAAACGCAAACTATATTGCTAACAAACTAAAAGATCATTATCCAATTTTATATAAAGGCTCAAATGGCAACGTTGCTCATGAATGTATTATTGATATTAGATCAATTAAATCAGAAACAGGTGTTACAGAGGAAGACATCGCAAAAAGGTTAATCGATTATGGTTTTCATGCACCTACAATGTCTTGGCCTGTAAGTGGAACTATGATGATAGAGCCAACAGAGAGTGAGAATTTGTCTGAGATAGATAGATTTTGTGATACGTTAATTAAGATAAAACAGGAAATAGATCTAATTAAAAATGGAAAGTTTGATAAAATTGATAATCCAATAAAGAATGCTCCTCATACGGACACGGAGTTAGCTTCTGATGATTGGAAACATAAATATTCAAGAGAAGAAGCTGCTTATCCAGCAAAATTTTTAAAGACAAATAAGTTTTGGCCTCCAGTAGCAAGGGTGGATAACGTATATGGGGATAAAAATATTTTTTGTACATGTCCAAGCATGGACGAATTTAAAGAGGATGCAGCTTAATAATTAATGAAAATTGCTATTGTTGGCTCAGGCATCTCAGGGTTAAGCGCTGCTTATTATTTATCGAAAAATAATCATGTAGATTTATTTGAAAAAGAAGATCACTTTGGGGGACATTCTCATACAATTGACCTAATTATTGGAAAAAAAAAAGTTCCAGTTGATATAGGTTTTATTGTTTTTAATTTTAAAACCTATCCAAATTTAATTAAATTTTTTGAAGAAAATAAAATTGATATTGAAAAAAGTGATATGTCATTTTCTGTAAAAGTAGAAAATTCAAACTTTGAATATTGCGGGAAGGGGTTAAATGGAATTTTTTCAAACAGAATAAACCTATTAAATTTTAGGTTTTTAAAAATGGTTTTTGACATTATCAAATTTTATAAAGAGTCAGACTTATCGTATAAAGTCGACAAAGAAATTACACTGGGTGATTATTTAATAAAAAACAACCTTTCTAGAGAATTTATAAATTATCATATAATACCAATGGTATCTGCTATTTGGTCAATGCCACCTTATGCTGCTAATAAGATGCCCTTAAAGTTTTTTTTAAAATTTTTTCAAAATCATGGTTTATTTAAATTAAAAAATAGACCACAGTGGTACACAGTTTCAAAAAGAAGTAAGACTTATGTTGAAAAAATCATATCAAAAATTAGTGGTGAATACTTTAAAAATTATCAAATTAATAAAATTAAAGGTAGAGATAATGGAGTCGATTTATACTATGGAGGAAATAATGAATTTTTTGGTTACGACAAAGTAATAATAGCAACACACGCAGATGAAGCATTGGCTATGATAGAAAATCCAACTGATCAGGAAAGAGAAATATTATCTAATTTCAGTTATAAAGAAAATGTTGCTTATATTCATACTGATCATTCAGTAATGCCAAAAAATAAGAAGGCTTGGTGTTCTTGGAACTCATCTATGAAAAAAAATGAAATTGAAAAAAATTCGATAACTTACTGGCTAAACTTACTGCAAAATTTAGAGTGTGAAAAAAACATATTTCTTACACTTAATCCTTATTTTGAGATTAAAGAGTCAAAAATTTTAAAAAAAGTTAAGTTCACTCATCCATATTTTGACCAATCAGCCTTGGATTATCAAAGTAAGCTTAAAAATTTACAAAATAAAAGAAATATTCTTTTTTGTGGTAGTTATTTTGGTTACGGTTTTCATGAAGATGGAATAAAATCATCTCTTGAAATGCTAAAAAATCTAAATGACTAGTTCACTTTATAATGGGACAGTAATCCATAAAAGATTTAAACCAAAAAAACATTTTTTTAAATATAGAGTATTTTCTCTGTTATTAGATTTATCTGAGCTAAATCATTTAGATAAAAATATTAATTTTTTTTCTTATAATAGTTTTAATTTAATAAGTTTTTTTGATAAAGATCACGGTGAAAGAGATGGCTCATCATTATTTGAATGGGTAAAAAAAAACTTGGTTGAAAACCATATAAACTCAAATAATATAAAAATAAAATTGTTATGTTATCCAAGAATTTTTGGATATGTGTTTAATCCTTTAAGTGTTTTTTTTGTTTACGACCATCAAGAAAATTTAATCTCAATTCTTTACGAGGTAAAAAATACTTTTGGAGAACAACATACTTATTTTTTTAAAGTAGATAATAATAATCTTTTACAACACAACTGTTCTAAAAAATTTCATGTATCACCATTTATTGAGATGAAATGTAATTATTTTTTTAGAATTCTAAAGCCTGCAGAAAAAATATCAGTTATAATTGATCAATATCAATTAGATGAGAAAATTTTATTTGCATCTCAAGATGGTAGAAGAGTTGATTTTAATACCAAGGAGTTATTAAAATCATACATAAAACACCCTTTAATGACATTTAAGATTATATCAGCGATACATTTTGAAGCGTTCAAATTATGGGCTAAAGGAATAAGGTTTATTAAAAAAAAATTCAAAATTAAAAATAATATAACTTTTGAAAATTAATGAGCCTATATAACTTTTCAGACAAAATAGTTTTTAACATATTAAAAGATATTGAATA